>JBDTQW010000054.1:0-17963 GCA_039931975.1 Chloroflexota bacterium
GCCCGGGCGACCACGCGATCGTCACCTGGCCCGGCTACCAGAGCCTGTACGAGGTGGCCTGCGCCAACGGCGCGGAGGTCACGCTCCACGAGCTGCACGAACGCGACGGCTGGTCGCTGGACGTCGACCGGCTCCGAGCCGCGATCCGGCCCGAGACCCGCCTCGTCGTCGTCAACGGCCCGCACAACCCGACCGGGATGCTGCCGACGCACGCCGACTGGCGAGCGCTGACAGAGTTGTGCGCCGAGGCCGGCGTGCACCTCCTGTCCGACGAGGTCTACCGCTTCCTGGAGTTCGACGAGGGCGACCGCCTGACCGCCGGGGCCGACGCCCTGGAACGGGGCGTCTCGCTCGGGGTCCTGTCGAAGTCGTTCGCGATGGCCGGCGTGCGGATCGGCTGGCTGGCCACCCACGATCGCGAGCTCCTGGCTCGTGCCGCGGCGCTCAAGGACTACACCACGATCTGCTCGTCGGCGCCCGCCGAGATCCTCGGGATCATCGCCCTGCGAGCTCATGAGACCGTGCTCGCCCGCAGCCGCGCGATCGTCGCGGCGAATCTGCCACTGCTCGACCGCTTCTTCGCCGAGCGGTCGGGCACCTTTTCGTGGGTCCGTCCGCGAGCAGGCTCGGTCGCCTTCCCGCGGCTGACCGCTCCGGGCGCGTCCATCGACGACTTCGCCGCCGAGCTGGTCGAGGCCGAGGGCGTCCTGCTCCTGCCCGGCTCACGCTTCGACTACCCCGGCAACCACTTCCGCATCGGCTTCGGCCGGACCGACCTGCCGGTCGCCCTCCAGCGCCTCGAGGCCTTTGCCGACCGGAGGTTCGCCTAGCCGGTCGGCTCGGGGATCGCAGCGAACTCGTCGAGGAAGCGCGCCGTCACCTGGGCGGCCTTGGCTGCGTAGCCGAGGTGGACGTTCTCGTCGGGCGCATGCGCCCGGCAATCCGATGTGCCGCCACCGAGGCTGGTCATCGGGATCTTGTCGCGGCCGCAGACCTGCCACATCGGGGCGACGCCGGGCATCGACACGTAGCGCACCGAGGGCATGTCGAAGACGCTCTCCGAGACGCGCGTCGCGGCGTCGAGCATCGGGTCGTCGGCTCGGGTCCAGTAGGCAGGCTCGCTCTCCTCGCCGACGATCTCGATGTCGCTGAAGCCGCCCCGGGCGATGTGCTCGCGGATGGCGGCCACGATGTCCGCCGGGTCCTGGTCGGGGACGATCCGGATGTCGAGCCGGGCATGCGCCTCGGCCGGCGTGATCGTCTTGTCACCGGGTCCGATGAAGCCCGACCAGAGGCCCTGGATGTTGAGCGTCGGGGAGAAGGTCATCGCCCGGATCGCTGCGATCCCGTCCAGCCCGCCGACGAGCCTTGAGATCTGGTACTCCGTGCGGATCTCGTCGACGACGTCCGGGGGCGTGGCATCCACGATCGCCAGCTGGGCGGCGGTCGGCGCACGGATGCCCTTGTCCAGCCCCACCACGACCGGCACGCCGTCGGTCGAGTAGAAGCTCGCCAGCGCCTGGGCCATTCGGACGGGAGCACTGGGCAGGACCGTGGCCATGCTCGAGTGCGCGTCGTAGGCGATGGTCCGGCAGACGAGCTCGATGACGACGATGCCCCGGACGCCCCCGACGATCTCCGGCCGACCGGTCAGGTCGACCCCGCCGCCCTCGATCAGGGCGCCCTCCACCTGGCGGATCCCGGGGCGAAGGTCGAGCAGGGCGTCCAAGTGCCCACTGCCGTACTCCTCCTCGCCCTCCACCAGGAAGCGGACCCGGCAGGGCAGTGGACCGATCGTCGCGAGATAGGCCTCGATCGCCCAGACCCGGGGCAACAGCTCGCCCTTGTTGTCGGTCGCGCCGCGCGCGTACAGACGGCCGTCGCGAACGGTCGGCTCGTACGGTGGCGTCGTCCACAGGTCGAGCGGCACGGACGGCTGGACGTCGTAATGCTGGACGGCGTTGAGCGTCCGTGGTCCGTCGCCGATCTCGCCGACGACCAGCGGTGGCACGTCCGGATGACCCGGCAGCTCGACGACGTCGACGCTGGCGCCGAGTCGCCTCAGCCGCCCCGCGATCCAGTCGGCGGCACCGCGCAGACCCTCGGGGTCGCCGGACTCCGACCGGAACCTGCAGAACTCCGCGAGCTCGTCGGTCCAGGCGGGCATCCGCTCCTCGATGTAGCGGTCGAGCAGGGTGTAGTCAGGCATCGGGGCTCATCTCTCCAGTGGGGTGCGGTTCGAGGATAGCGGCTGGCAGTCGGACGTCGCCCGCCACGAGACCCGATCGCGAGCCCGGCCCCGTGGGTCAGGCGCGCTTGCGGGGCAGGTCGAGGAAGGGCAGCTGGACGACCGTTGCTCCGACCCGACCGCGCTTCGCCTCGACCGTCCATTCGACCGAGAGCTTCGAGCCGACCGGTTCGTGGCTCCCCGGCACGGAGGCGAGGGCGATCGGCTTCTTCAGGATCGGGCTCCAGCCGAGGCTGGTGACCCGGCCGATCTGGCGGCCGCCACCCGCGTCGTAGAGCGGCGTGTGCTCTCGCGAGACGACCGCCGGGGCGGCCGGCGGCAGCCCCTGCGCGTCGTACAGCTCGACGATGTCGTCCCAGGCCAGCTCAAGCCCCACCAGGCGCCGGCTCGGTCCGCCGGCCTGGCGCTCGGCGGCCAGGGCGCGCTTGCCGACGAACTCGGCCTTGCCGGTGTCGACCAGCCGGCCGAGCCCGATCTCGTAGGGCGAATAGGCCTGATCGGCGTTCATCGCATGGCGGGCGCTGGTGTAGTCGACCTCGAGCAGGATCAGGCCGGCCTCCAGCCGAACGACGTCGAGCGCGATCATCCCGGCCGGCCGGATGCCGTAGGGCTTGCCGGCGACGGTCAGCGCGTCCCACACGTCGACCGCTCGTTCGGCGGGGATCCACAGCTCGTAGCCCAGGTCCCCGGTGTACCCGGTCCGACTGACGTCGACGAGCGCTCCCGCGATCGTCGTCGGTCGGCGCCGGAAGTAGCGCAGGTCCTGGAACGACTCGCCCGACGCCGCCTCGAGAACCGCCCGGCTCCACGGCCCCTGGAGGGCGACCGCGCCCAGGGACTCGCTGACGTCCTCGATCACGACATCCAGCCCCGTCGCGTTCATGGTCAGCCAGCGGTACTGGGGATCGGCCGCTGTCCAGCGGAAGCGATCCTCGGCCATCCGGTGGACCGTGCCGTCGTCGACGACCTTGCCGTCCTCGTTGCACCACGGCGTGTAGTAGACGGCGCCTTCGCGGAGCCTGGTCGCGTCCCGGGTGATGACCCGGTCGACGAGCCTGAGCGCGTCGCGACCGCGGACCTCGTACTTGTAGAGCGGGCTGACGTCGATCAGCGCGGCCTGTTCGCGGATCGCGTTGTACTCGATGTCGTGGAAGTCGGCATAGACGCTGGCCGCGAAGTAGCCCGACCACTCGCGCCACTGCATCTTTCGGTTGTGGGGCTCGGTGCGGGCATGGAACGCGGTCCCGACGCTCAAGTGCTTCCTCTCGGTGCGACCGACCGAGTATGCAGGAAACCTATGCAGGCTGGATGGCGGCGAGGGCACGGCCCTGGCCGCGGGCGCGCCGCGCATGGGGCGCGCCAACGGGTGAAGGAACGGACGGCGCGCATGGTGTGCGCCAACGAATGAAGGAGCGGGCTCTTTGGCCGACCATCCGTCGGAGTTGATCCCGGCGTGAGCGTGGCTCGCGATGAATCTGGCCGCGGTCGAGACCGAAGACTGGCTTCAGGCACCTCTCCATCAATGGTTGGCGCGTGGGGTGCACGCGGGGGGACGAAACGGCGGCCCGGCCCCCGCGGCGAATCGGTAGACTGCATAGGTCCCATGCACGATGCATAGGATCGGCACCGTCGGACGCCGAGCTGACCCATTAGCGGGATGGCGCGCCCGGGACGCGACGCACGACGGAGGGGCCGGTGGCCGAGACGTACGACGCGGTCATCATCGGCGGCGGCCACAACGGCCTCGTGAGCGCCGCCTACCTCGCCCGCGCCGGACTCAGGACGGTGGTGCTCGAGAAGCGCGAGCTGCTCGGGGGCGCCGCGGTGACCGAGGAGATCTTCCCGGGCTTCCGGTTCAGCGTCGCGAGCTACGTCGTCAGCCTCCTCCGCCCGGAGATCATCCGCGAGCTCGACCTGCCCAAGTACGGCCTCGACATCCTGCCCCTCGACGGCACGTTCACGCCGCTCCCGGGCGACTACCTGTGGCGGGTCAACGACCACGGGCGGACGATCCGCGAGCTCCGCCGCTGGAGCCTCAGCGACGCCGAGGCGTACGAGGAATACGGCCAGCTCATGGTCGAGATGGCCAAGTTCATCAAGCCCATCCTGGGCATCGTCCCGCCGGACCTGACCGGCTTCGATCCCCGCCAGCTCACCCCGCTCACGGGTCTTCTGCGCGCGTTCCAGAAGCTGCCCGAGAAGCAGCAGGCGGTGTTCGTCCAGCTGATGACGATGAGCGCCGCCGACTTCCTCCGGCAATGGTTCGAAACGGACCCGCTCATCGCCACGATGTCCGCATCGGGGATCATCGGCACCTACCAGGGGGTCCAGAGCCCGGGCACGGCCTACGTCCTGCTTCACCACTACATGGGCGAGATCGACGGCGCCTTCCGGGCCTGGGGGATCCCCCGTGGCGGGACGGGCGGCGTGTCGAGTGCGATCGGCGGCGCGGCCCGGGCGCTCGGAGCCGAGATCCGCCTTGCGGCCCCGGTCGCGCGAATCGACGTGCGCGGCGGCCGGGCCATCGGGGTGACCCTCGATTCTGGCGAGGAGATCCGCGCCGGCACCGTGCTCAGCTCGGTCGATGCCCGGCTGACCTACCTCGGGCTGCTCGCGCCCGGGGTCCTCGATCCGGAGTTCGAGGAGGAGGTCCGTCGGTTCAAGTTCCGGGGCTCCTCGGGCAAGGTCAACCTGGCGGTCGACCGGCTGCCCGAATTCACCTGCCTGCCCGGCGAAGGCGACCACCTTCGCGGCGCGATCAGCTTCAGTGCGGGCGTCGACGACATGGAGCGCGCCTACGACGACGCCAAGTACGGGCACTGGTCGCGCCGGCCCTACATCGACATGATCATCCCGACCCTGGTCGACCCGACGATGGCGCCGCCCGGCAAGCACGTCATCAGCTGCTTCGTCCAATACGCCCCCTACAAGCTCGACCCGAGCCTGGGCTCTTGGGACGACAACCGCGAGGCGTTCGGCGACGCCGTCATCGACCAGGTCGCCGAGGCCGCCCCCAACATCCGCGACATCGTCCTCCATCGCCAGGTCCTCACCCCGCTCGACATCGAGCGCCGCTTCGGCCTGACCGAGGGCAACATCTTCCAGGGCGAGCTGAGCCTCGAACAGCTGTTCTTCAACCGCCCGGTGCCCGGCTACGCCCGGTTCCGGAGCCCCGTCGACGGGCTCTGGCTTGGTGGCTCGTCGACGCATCCCGGCGGCGGGATCATGGGTGCCAACGGCCGGATCGCCGCGATGGAGATCCTCAGGGCGCGCGGCCGGAAAGCCGCCTGACGATGACTCCGTCCCGCGTGCCCGCCCGGACGACCTACGACGCGATCGTCATCGGTGCCGGCCACAACGGCCTGGTCGCCGCTGCCTACCTGGCCCGCGCCGGGGTCCGGGTCCTGGTCGTCGAGCGGCGAGATCGGGTCGGGGGCATCGCCGATACGATCGAGATCGGACCCGGCGCGCGCGTCCCAGCGGTGGCCCACACCGTCGGCCGGCTGCGTCCGTCGGTGGTCCGCGATCTCGGTCTGCGAGCGCACGGCCTCTCGCTCATCGGTCCGAAGGTCCGCGTCTTCGCGCCCCAACCGGACGGACGGGCGATCACCCTGTGGTCCGATGCTGCGACGACCGCCGAGGGCCTGCGCGCCTGGTCCGACCACGACGCCGAGCGCTACGTCGGGTTCGACCGCCTGGTCCGCTCGATCGGGCGCTTTTTGGCCGAGCTCAACGCCTCGACGCCGCCCGACGTGAAGTCGCCGGGGATCGCCGACGCCCTCGCCGGTCTCCGCCTCGGACGCTCGTTCAGGGGCCTCGGCAGGCACGACTCGCGATCCGTGCTGCGGGTCCTGCCGATGGCCATCGCCGACTTCGTGGCCGAAGCATTCGAGACCGATGCACTCCAGGGCGTCCTGGCCACGCGCGGCATCCAGAACACGGCGATGGGACCGTGGTCGGCCGGGAGCGCAGCCGTCTTCCTCAACGATTCGGCCGGCAACGACGGCGGGACCGCCGGTCAGACGGTCTACGCCCGGGGTGGTCCAGGCGCGTTATCCGCTGCGCTGGCGGCGGCGGTCCGAGCCGCCGGTGGCGTGATCCGGACGGGGATGGATGTCGTCGCCATCGCGACCGCGGATGGCCGTGCGACCGGGGTCGTGCTGGCCTCCGGCGAAGAGATCGGCGCCCGGATCGTGGTCGCCGGAGCCGATCCGAAGCACGTCCTGACCAACCTCCTCGACCCGGTCGTCGTCGGTCCCGGGATGCGCTGGCGGGCCGCTAACATCCGGACGCCGGGCACCGTCGCGAAGGTCAACCTGGCCCTCGCCCGCCTGCCCCGGTTCGCGGCGGCCGGCGAAGGAGCCGCGGCCGAAGAGCGGCTGCGCGGCCGCATCGTGATCGCACCGGGGATCGACTACGTGGAACGGGCCTTCGACGCGGCCAAGTACGGGCGACCCAGCGAGGCGCCCTATGTCGAGGCGACGATCCCCTCGCTGATCGACCCGAGCCTGGTCGAAGGAGCTTCGGCCGGCACTCACGTCATGAGCATCCATCTCCAATACGCGCCCTACGCCCTGCGCGAGGGGTCCTGGGATACGCGCCGCGACGAGCTCGGTGATCTCGCGATCCGGACCCTCGAGCCCTATGCCCCGGGCCTGGCCGAGCTGATCACCGCTCGGCAGGTGCTGACCCCGCTCGACCTCGAGCGCGACTACGGCCTGACCGGTGGCCACCCGTACCACGCCGAGCCGGCACTCGACAGCTTCTTCGCCTGGCGGCCGCTCTTCGGCCACGCCCGCTACCGTCTTCCGGTGGACGGCGTGTACCTGGCCGGCTCGGGGGCCCATCCCGGCGGCGGGATCACCGGGCAGCCTGGCCAGAACGCGGCCCGCGAGATCCTCGCCGACCGCCGCAGCTGGTCGCGCTAGGTCGCCTCGGGCTCCTCGACGACGTCGGCATCGACCCCCGGCTGCGGCTCCCGCGGGACGCGGATCCGCCGGCCCTCGCGGCTCTCGACGCGCCGGGCCGCCCGGGCCGCGACCGTACGGTCCTCGCCGAAGATCTCGAGGTAGTGGAAGAAGAGCGATGAGATGACCGCCGCGATGGGGATGCCGAAGATCGCCCCGGATACGCCGGCGATCTTCGAGCCGACGATGACCGAGGCCAGGACCACGATCGGGTGGAGCCCGACGGCATCGGCCATCAGCCGCGGCTGGAGCACGTTCTGCACGATGAACCAGCCGATCATCATGATCACAAGGGTTGGCAGGATCAGCCCAGGCTCGGTGAAGACGGCCACGATCACCGGCGGTGCCCAGGACACGAACGGCCCGAAGAACGGGATGGCCATCAGCAGTCCCGACGCTGCGGTCGTCACCGCGATGAAGTCGAGGCCGAGCAGGGCGCTGGTCGCCATGGCGATCGCCGCGTAGGCGAAGCCGATCGCAGTCTGGCCGCGCAGGAACCCGCCGAACGAGCGCGACACCGAATGCTCGAGGTGACGGACATCCTCTCGCTGGGCCGGTGGCACCATCCGGTTGAGGAAGGCCTGGATCCGTTCCTGGTCGAGGACGATGTAGACCGACAGGATCGTCACGATCAGGACGGTGCCCATCGCCCCGATGCTGGCCACCGCGATCGACTGCAGGGGACCGACGATCGCCGTCGCCGAATCCTGCAACGTCTGCAGCAGCTGGCCCGCCAGCGCCTGCAGGTCGACCTGGCGGAAGCCGAACTGGTCCAGCGACGACTGGAGCGGAGCGAGGATGCCGGGCAGGTTGGCGATGAGCTGCGGCAGAGCCGTGATGAACTCCGAGATGCCAGTCGCGAGGGCCTGGGCGATGAATACGACGATCGCCAGCAGCCCGACGATGAGCAGGAGGTAGATCAGCACGACGGCCACGACCCGCGGCAGTCCCGGGACATGCTCCACGATCCAGCGCACGACCGGACTCAGCGTGAAGGCGATCAGCCAGGCCAGGAAGAAGATCAGGATGATGTCGCCGAAGGCGAAGAACACCTGGCCGAGCATCCCGATCACGACGATGCCCAGGCCGATCGTCCCCAGGAGCAGCAGGATGTCGATCAGGCGGGCCTGCCGCCGCGACAATGGCACCAGGGTCTGTTGCGTCGGCGTCAGCGGCTCCACCATGACGGCAGGCGGCGGTCCTGGGCTGGGGCGGTCCCGCTCGGGGTCGGTATCGGTCACCGCAGGCCCATCCGCTCGCGGACCTCGGCAATGGTCGCCTCGGCCTTGGGGCGCAGCCGCTCGGCCCCCTCGGCGAGGATCTGGTCGATCCGGTCGAGGTCGGCCATCAGCTCGGCGTAGCGCTCGCGCGGCTCGGCGTAGGAGGCGATGATCCGGTCGGCCAGCAGTCGCTTGGTGTCGACGCAACCGGTCCGGGCCGTCCGCTCGCCCTCCCAGATCGTCTCGTAGTCGTCGCCGAAGTGGCGATGGAGCTGGCACACGTTGCAGACCTCCGGCCGGCCCGGGTCCGTGCGCAGGATCCGCTTCGTGTCGGTGACCATCGACATGACCTGCTTCCGGATCACCTCCGGCTCGGCGAAGATGTCGATCGTGTTGCCGACCGACTTGCTCATCTTCTTGACCCCGTCGGTGCCCAGCACGATCGGCGCCGCGGTGAACACCGCCTGCGGCTCGGGGAACGTGTCGCCGTAGCGCGAGTTGAACGCCCGGACGATCTCGCGCGACAGCTCCAGGTGGGCGGCCTGGTCGCGCCCGACCGGCACCAACGACGCCTTGTAGATGACGATGTCGGCCGCCTGCAGGACCGGGTAGGTCAGCAGTCCGTGGTTGATGTCATCGGGCTGGGTCTGCCGCTTCTCCTTGTACGTCGGCGTCCGCTCCAGCCAGCTCACCGGGGTCACCGTGCACAGCAGCCAGCACAGCTCGGTGTGCTCGGGGCGGTGGCTCTGGACGAACAGCGTGCAGCGTTCGGGATCGAGGCCCAGGGCCAGCAGCGAGGCGGCCATCTCGCGTGTGCGCGTGCGCAGCAGGTCGGGATCGTGGGTGCTCGTCAGGGCGTGGTAGTCGACGATGCAGTAGATCGCCTCGTACTCGTACTGCAGCCGGACGTAGTTGCGGATCGCGCCCAGGTCGTTGCCGAGATGGACCGTCCCGGAGGGTTGGATCCCGCTGAAGATGCGCGGTCGCGGCGCAGCCGTCGGGATCGGCGCCGGCGCGGGCGCGAGCTCGATCGTCATCGCCCGCGAGTGTAGCCGACCGACATGGGTCGCCGACCGCTCGGGGCCGAGTGCGTCGGCTACCATTCGGCCGATGTCCAGCCACGCTCCGGGTCCGCGATGAGCCGTGCGCCGCTGCGTGTCGCCGTCCTCGGCGCGGGAACGGTCGGGCTGGAGGTCATCCGGGCGTTGACCACCGACGCGGATCGCCTGGCGCCATTCGACGGGTCGCCGCTGGTCCTGGTCGGGGTGGCTGTTCGCGACCTCGACCGGGCGCGGGCCAACGGCGTCCCCGCCGAGCTGCTGACCGACGCACCCGCCCACCTGGTCGCCTCGCCCGAGGTCGATGTCGTCGTCGAGGTGATGGGCGGCGACGAGCCGGCGCGCACGCTGACCGCGGCCGCTCTCGGAGCCGGCAAGCCGGTGGTCACCGCCAACAAGCATGTGCTCGCCCATCACGGGCCGGAGCTCGAGGCGATCGTCCGGCGGACCGGGGCTGCGCTCCGCTTCGAAGCGGCGGTCGGTGGCGGCACGCCGGTCCTGGGGCCACTGGCCGTCGAGCTGGCGGCCAACCGGATCGACGCCGTCCGAGGCATCGTCAACGGCACGACGAACCACATCCTGACCGCGATGACCGAGCGGGGCCGGGCCTACGCCGACGTGCTGGCCGATGCCCAGGCCGCGGGCTATGCCGAGGCCGATCCGACCGGCGACGTCGAAGGCGACGATGCCGTCAACAAGCTGGTGATCCTGGCCCGGCTGGCCTTCGGCTCGTGGCTCGCGCCGGCCTCGATCGAGCGCCGACCACCGACGGTCGACGGGGCGGGCCGACCGGGCATCAGCGGCGTCTCCGGCGAGGAGGTGAAGGCCGCGACCGCCGTGGGCCTGACCCTCAAGCTGGTGGCCCAGGCCCGGCGAGGGCCGGACGGGGCAGTCGCGGCCGAGGTCCTGCCGACGGCCCTCGCGGCGGACAGCTCCCTGGCCCGCACCGGCGGAGTCGAGAACCGGGTCGAGATCGACGCCGAGCCGGTCGGTCGGGTCGCGTTCGCCGGCCCGGGCGCAGGCGGTCGCGCCACGACCAGTGCCGTCCTTGGCGACCTCATCGCGATCGCTCGCGGCATGACCGCGACGTGGGCGGGCCTGGCGCCGGCCGACGGCTCGATCCGGACCGTCGCTCCGGACGATAGACCGCGCAGGCGCTTCTTCGCCTCGACCCTGCCGGAGCAGCTGGTCCGGGACCAGGTCGACATCGAGGTCGCCCGCGGTGGCGGGTTCATCACGGTCGCTCGTCCGCTCGATGAGCTCCGGTCCGAACTTGGCGCGGTCGGCGTCGTCGCGACCCTCTACCCGATCGGCGACTGAGGTGGCTGGGATGCCGATCCGCCCGTCCCTTGTCGAGCGCTACCGCCGGTTCCTGCCGGTCGGGCCGTCGACGCCGATCCCGACCCTTGGCGAGGGCGCGACGCCGCTCATCCACGCCCGCAATCTCGGTCGCGAGCTGGGCCTGCCCAATCTCCACCTCAAGGTGGAGGGCGCCAACCCGACCGGCAGCTTCAAGGACCGGGGGATGGTCGTGGCCGTCGGCAAGGCCCTCGAGGCTGGGGCCCGCTCGATCGCGTGCGCCTCGACCGGCAACACCTCTGCGTCCGCGGCGGCATACGGCGCTGCGGCCGGGCTGGAGGTGGTGGTGGTCCTGCCGCGGGGCCAGATCGCCATGGGCAAGCTGCTCCAGGCGCTCATCGCCGGGGCCCGGGTCGTGGCCGTCGACGGCAACTTCGATGCGGCGCTCCGGATCGTCCGCGAGCTTGCCGCGCAGGATGACCACCCGATCACCCTGGTCAACTCGGTCAACCCCCATCGCCTCGAGGGCCAGAAGACCGCCGCGTTCGAGGTCTGCGACGACCTCGGGCGGGCTCCCGACATACTGGCCATCCCGGTCGGCAACGCCGGCAACATCAGCGCCTACTGGGCCGGATTCCGCGACTACCGTGCGGCCGAGGTGTCCGGGTCGCTGCCGCGGATGTACGGCTTCCAGGCCGCGGGGGCGGCGCCGATCGTCCTCGGCCACGCGGTCGCCGAGCCCGAGACGATCGCGACGGCGATCCGGATCGGCGATCCGGCCAGCTGGTCGAAGGCCACGGCGGCGCGGGACGAGTCGGGCGGGCTGATCGAGTCCGTCACTGACGCCCAGATCCTGACCGCGTACCGCGACATCGCCCGTCTGGAAGGCATCTTCTGCGAGCCGTCGTCGGGCGCCGGCGTGGCCGGGCTGCGGAAGCTGGTCGGGGAGGGCCGACTCGGCGTCGATCCGGATGCCATCATCGTCTGCGTCCTGACCGGCAACGGCCTCAAGGACCCACACACCGCAGAGACCCAGGTCGGCGGCGTGATCGACGCCGGACCGACCACCGCCGCGGTCGTCGCCGCGCTCGGCTGGTAGGGTCGCACACAGGAGGGACGCGTGGTATCGAACTGGCTGGCCGAGCTCGACGGGCGACGGATCGTCGTGGACGTTCCGGCGACGAGCGCCAACCTCGGCGCCGGCTACGACTGCCTGGCGTTGGCCCTGGACGTGACCGACACCATCGAGGTCGAGGTCCGCAGCTGGAGCCGCGGCGCGATCGAGCTGGAGATCGAGGGCGAGGGTGCCAACGAGCTCACCGAGGATCGCGAGAACCGCTTCATCAAGGCGCTCGAGCTGGCCCTCGTCCGGCTTCGCGGCGACATCCCCGAGGGTGTCGGCTGGCGGGTCACGATGAAGAACCGGATCCCGATCATGCGCGGCCTGGGGTCGTCGGCCGCGGCGACGGTCGCCGGGATCGTGGCCGCGAACGCACTCGCCGCGGGCGAGCTCGAACCCGACGAGATGCTGTCCATGGCGACGGCGATCGACGGGCACCCGGACAATGTCGGAGCCGCCCTGCTCGGCGGCTTCGTCGTCAGCGTCCTGATCGACGACCGGGTCGAGGCGCTCCGATTCGACATCCCGCGCGATCTTCGTTGCGTCCTGTACGTGCCCGACCTCCGGCTCGAGACCGAGGCGATGCGCCGGGCGCTGCCCGATTCGGTGCCCTTTGCCGACGCCGCCGCCAATCTCGGGCGGGTGGCGCTCGGGGTAGCCGGGATGGCCGGCCGACGGACCGACCTGCTGCGATTCCTGACCGTCGACCGGCTGCACGAGCCGTATCGAGCCGAGGTCTATCCGCAGCTACCCCGGCTGGTCGAGGCCGCCCGCGAAGCCGGCGCGCTCGGCGCCTGCCTGTCGGGGTCGGGCTCGTCGATCATCGCGTTCACCGACAAGGTCGCCACGGTCGCCCGGATCGAGGCCGCCATGTCGGCCGTGGCCGCCGACACGGATCTGGCCGGCCATGTCATGGTCGCCTCACCGCGCAACGCCGGCGCGAAGGTCGTGGGCCGGCGCTAGTTGGCGGCCCCGGTCAGTCCGCGGCCGGCGACCGCCGGAACGGGATGATCCGAGCGGCGAGGCCCAGGCCCAGGGAGGCATACAGCCCGTTGGCCGCCGGGTTGGTGCCATCGGCCGCGACGAGGACCTGCTGACCGCCCATCGCCCGCGCCGCGCGCAGGGCCGCCCGGCATACGGCCGACCCCAGGCCCTGGCGCTGGTGGTCGGGATGGGTCCCGACGGGTTCCAGCTCGACCGCCAGCGTCAGCGGATCCAGCCACGCCAACGCGAACGCGGCGACGCTCCCATCCGGAGCGGTGATCAGCGTATCGAGGGCCGGACGGTAGAGCGGGGTCGTGCGGCAGAAGCGGTACTTCTCGACGCTGTTTGTGGACCCGAGGAAGGCCAGTCGTCCGGCCGTCACCCGGGCGGCGATGTCGGCGTCAGTCGCGACCGTCTTCAGGACGTAACCCGGCGGCAGGTCCGGCGAGCCCAGGGCCAGCCGGTCGAGGTGCCCGACGAAGTGGTTGAGACCCGGCGCAGGGCCCGGACCGAACCCAAGCTCGCTCAGCGCGGCGATCTGGGGCGCATCCGACTCCGTGGTCCAGATCCGGACCGGCGCGATCGGCTCGCGGCCATCGCCCGCCTGCGTTGACGCCCCGGGCTCGCTGACGGCGACCTCCGGCGCCACCCCGAAGCGGGCGACCTGTTCGTCGATCCAGGCCACGATGTGTCCCAGCAGGGCCGTGGTCCGGTGGGCCGGCAGGATCGTCAGGTCGGCGTCGCTCGGCGGTCCGTACCAGCCGAATCCGACCAGCTCGGTCGCATCCGCCTCGCCGGCGAACCACAGCCGGATCCGTTCCTCGAGCCCGGGCGCGCGTCCGATCATATGCATCGTCCACCAGTCGATGTCGCCCGCGTGGAGGTGCACATCGGGCCAATCCTCCCGCCAGCAGCGCGACACGAGCGCCTGCATCTGCCGGCTGTCGGCCGGGGTCTGCCAGGCGCGCGACCCGTGGGCCGGGCTCGCGCCTCCGGTCGCATTGGATCCGTCGAAGCGACCTGCGCCGGCGACGTCTCGGGCGGTCACGCGGTCGGGGTGTTCGCCCGGATGAACTTGAGCGTCCGCCGCCAGGCATTCGTCGAGGCCTCGGCGTGGTCGTCGGCCTTGCGATCGAAGAAGCTGTGCGGCGCGCCCGGGTAGACCACCAGCTCGTGGCTGACCCCGGCCGCGACGAGGGCGTGCTCGAAGGCTGCGACGACATCGGCCGTGATGCCCTCGTCGGCGCCGCCGAAGATCCCCAGGATCGGTGCGCGCATCTCGCTGGCGACGTCGGCCGGGGCGGGCGTGTTGTGGCGCGCCCCGGTCGGCCAACCGTAGAAGCCGATCGCCCCGGACATGCCCAGATCGAACGTCGGGGTCAGGAACGCCAGCCGGCCGCCAAAGCAGAACCCGATGGCGAACAAGGCCACCACCCTGCCGCCTTCACGGACTGCCGCCGCACCCGCCTTCACGTCGGCCAGGAGCCCCTCGTAGGTCACCTGCTTGACGTGGGGTGCGTGGTCGAAGCTGTCGCCCCGCGGACCGACCCCGGCGGTCCGTCCGAAGTAGTCGATGGTCACCGCATCGATCCCGTTCTCCGCGAAACGCAGGGCGAGCTCCTCGTAGTAGGGGTGCAACCCGCGCACGTCGGGCAGGATCGCGATGCCGGCCCCGTTCGGCGCCGCCGCCCGAGCTCGAAACGCGAGTAGCTCATTGCCGTCGGCCGCGGTCAGGGTCAACTGCTCATGCTCGATCGCTCCGCCTGCGATCGGCGTGATCGGCGGCCGGCTATCGAGATCGAAACACATCCGATGAGTCCTCCGGTGCCGTCAGGATACGGCGCCACGGGGAGGAAGGGGTCGGACCCGAAGGCAGAGCGCCCGGGGTCGGTGGAATCTCGCTGCTACAATCCCGCCCTGATGCCAGCCCCCCTGGTCGTCCAGAAGTTCGGGGGCTCGTCGGTCGCCGGGGCGGACCGGATCAAGCGGGTCGCGCGCCGGATCGCCCGTGAGCGTGCCGCAGGCTCGGATCTTGTCGTGGTGGTGAGCGCGATGGGCGACACCACGGACGAGCTCCTGGCCCTGGCCGCTGCGATCACCGACGAGCCCGATTCGCGCGAGCTCGACATGCTCCTCGCGACCGGCGAGCACCAGAGCGCCACGCTCGTGTCGATGGCCCTTCATGCGCTCGGCGTGCCGGCGATCAGCCTGACCGGCGCGCAGGCCGGCATCCAGACCGACGGCCGCTATGGCAAGGCCCGCATCGCCAACGTCGACCCGGCCCGCGTGCGCGCCGAGATCGAGGCCGGCCGGGTCGTCATCGTGGCCGGCTTCCAGGGCCTCAGCGCCACCGAGGCGCACAAGGCCGAGACGACCACCCTCGGTCGGGGCGGGTCCGACACGACCGCGGTCGCGCTCGCCGCCCGGCTCGGCGCCGAGCGCTGCCAGATCTTCACCGACGTTCGGGGCATCTACACCGCCGACCCGCGAGTCGTGTCCGACGCCCGGCAGCTGCCGGTCATCGGCTACGAGGAGATGCTCGAGCTGGCTCACCAGGGCGCCCAGGTCATGCAGGTCCGCGCGGTCGAGCTGGGCTGGGTCAACGACGTCGTCATCGAGGTCCTCAGCTCGTTCGAGGACGCTCCCGGCACGCTCATCGAGGAGGATCCGCTCGTGGAGCAGCGCAACAAGGTCCGCGGCCTGGCTCACGACCGGAACGTCGCCAAGCTCACCCTGGTGGCGGTACCCGACCGGCCCGGCGTGGCCCACGCCATCTTCGCCCCGCTGGCCGAGGCCGGGATCAACGTCGACATGATCGTCCAGAACGTGGGTCATGGCGGGACGACCGATCAGAGCTTCACCGTGGCCCGCTCGGACCTGGCCCGGGCCAAGCGATTGCTCGAGCCGATCGCCCGGGAGCTGGGTTTCCGGGAGCTGACGACCGACGCCGCGGTGGCCAAGGTCTCGATCGTGGGTGCCGGCATCCACAATGCCCCTGGCTATGCGGCCCGGATGTTCGGGGCCCTGGCCGAGGCCGGGGTCAACATCGAGATGATCTCCACCTCGGAGGTCCGGATCACGTGCATCATCGCCGAGGAGGACGTCGAGACCGCCGTGCGGGCGCTCCACTCGGCCTTCGAACTCGAGCGCCCGGACGCCGTCGAGCAGACAGCGGCCACCCAGCCCCGAGTGGCCAGGGCCGGCTGACGGGTCGTGACGGACACCACCCTCTTCCTGAGCCGCCGGGAGCGCTTCGCCAGCGTCGGTTCGACGAACGACGTCGCCCGTTCCTGGCTCGAGGCCGGGACGCCCGAGGTGTGCCTGGCGGTCGCCGACGAGCAGACCGCCGGCCGCGGTCGGGAAGGTCGGACCTGGACCGCTCCGCCCGGCGTCGGGCTCCTCCTGTCGCTGGGCTTCCGCCCGACCTGGCTCGAACCGGACCGCGTGTGGCGGCTGGCCGCCATCGCGGCGTCGGCCATGGCCGAGGCCGCCGAGGAGGTCGCCGGCCTGGCGGACGGCACGATCCGACTCAAGTGGCCGAACGACCTGGTCGCAGGCGGGACGACCGCGAGCAAGCTCGGTGGGCTGCTCGGCGAGACGGTCGGCCTGGGGACGGACGATCCGCGGGCGATCGTCGGCATCGGTGTCAACGCGAACTGGGACCGGCCCGGATTCCCGCCGGCGCTGGCCGACGTCATGACCAGCGTGCGCGAGCTGGCGGACGGCCGGCCGATCGATCCAGGGGCCGTGCTCGAGGCCTTCCTGACTCGGATCGAGGCGCGGACGATCGACCTGCGAGCGGGCCGGTTCGACGCCGCCGGCTGGGCAGCCCGCCAGGTGACGACCGGCCGCGCGGTCCAGCTCCAGGGACCCGACGGGGAGTCGAGCTACGTGCGGGTCCTGGGCGTGGACCCGGACGGCGGCGGACTGATCGTGGACGACCCGGGGACCGTCGGTGGGCGCCGAACGGTCATGACCGGCGAGATCGTCCATCTGCGGCTGGCCGACGGGTCGGCCGCGGACGGTCTTGCCGAAGCGGCATCGGCCCGCCAGGCCCCCGCCGGGCCGCCGGCCGTCGCCTCGGGCCAGGTGTAACGAAATGGCGCGACCGGTGTTCAGGAGAGTGTCGGCGGTGGAGCGCCGGCTCGTTCACCTCGACCGGGACCGACCGCTCGTCGAGGCCGCCCTGCGCGACCCGGCCCGGTTCGACGCTCTCTATCGCAAGTATCTCGCCCAGGTGTACAGCTATGCGTACTACGAGCTCGGCGACCATCACGACGCCGAGGACGCCACGGAACGGACCTTCATGCTCGCGCTGAGCGCGTTGCCGCGGTTCGAGGAGCGCGCCCGCCCGGCCGACGGCGAGGGCGCCTCGACGTTCCGGGTGTGGCTGTTCCAGATCGCCCGGAACGTGGTCGCCAACGTCCGCCGCGGACGACGGCGCCGGCCCGAGGCGCCGCTCGATGCCGCTGTCGGCGTGGCCGGACCGCACGACGTCGAGGGCGGGGTCGCGCGTCGGGCCGAGGCGGACGATGCCTGGGCCGCGGTGGACCGGCTGCCCGACGATCGCCGCCGCGCGCTCGTGCTGCGCTTCGTCGACGAGATGTCGACGGCCGAGATCGCCGGTGTGCTCGGTCGCTCCGAGGGCGCCGTCCGGGTGCTGATCCATCGCGGGCTGCGAGCGGTCGCCCGCGACCTCGGCCCGAGGTCGTGACCTTCCATCCGCCGCAGGCCGGCCAGGTCGACGCGCTCATCACCGACGAGTACCTCGAGTCATTGCTGACCGCCCGCGAGCGCCGCGCCGAGGACGTGCCAAGCGTGGCCGAGCTCGATCCGGGGGTTCGTCGGGCCGCGGCGAGGCTGGCCGCTGCCGCCGCTCGGGTCCACCCGTCGTTCCGGTTCGAAGAGCGCCTGGCGGCGAGACTCGCCGACCAGGCCGCGCGGATGACCCTGGCCCGAGCGGTGGGCGAGGGTGGCGGTACGCTCGCGCCCTACGCGGCGGGCGGCCCGATCGACCTCGCCGATCCAGGGGCCGGCGGACCCGGCGGCACCGCGCTGGGGCCGATC
>JBDTQW010000055.1:0-17644 GCA_039931975.1 Chloroflexota bacterium
AGGCGCATGATCGCGAGGTTGGTGACGCTCTTGCCACAGCCGGATTCGCCGACCAACCCCAGCCGCTCCCCCGCTTCGAGGTCGAAGCTGACGCCGTTGACCGCATGGATCGTGCCGTCGTGGGTCCGGAAGCGAACGACGAGGTCCTGGACGGACAGCAGGGACACGCTCAGCGCCTCATGCGTGGGTCGAGCGACTCGCGCAGCCCGTCGCCCAGCAGGTTGAAGCCGATCGCGCTGACGACGATGGCCAGGCCCGGGAAGAACACCAGGTAGGGTGCCACCTGGAGGAACTTGCGGGCATCGGTCAGCATCGTCCCCCACTCGGGAGTCCGTGGGTCGGCCGGGCCGAGACCCAGGAAGCCCAGCCCGGCGATGTCGATGATGGCCGTGGCCAGAACTAGGGTCGCCTGGACGATCAGCGGGGTGAGGGCGTTGGGCAGCATGTGGCGGAGCAGGATCCGGGTGCCCGAGCCACCGATCGACTGGGCGGCCAGGACATAGTCCGACTCGCGCAGGGCCAGCAGGCTGCCGCGTAACAGCCGGGCGAAGATCGGGGCGTAGGTCACCGCGATGGCCAGCATCAGCTGGGGCAGGCCGCGATCGAGCCAGGCGATGATGCCGATCGCCAGAAGGATCCCTGGGATGGCCAGCAGGACGTCGGTGACGCGCATCGCAACGGAGTCGACCCAGCCGCCCAGGCCGCCCGCCAGCGCGCCCACCAGGCCGCCCATGGCCAGTGCGGCGACGACCGCGACGACCCCCACCATCAGGCTGATGCGGGCGCCATAGAGGATCCGGCTGAACTCGTCGCGCCCCTGCAGATCGGTGCCCATCAGATGTGCTGCGCTGGGCGGCTTGAGCCGGTCCGCAAGACTGCCGGCGATCGGGTCGTACGGCGCGACTACCGAGGCCAGCACGGCCGCCCCGACGAACAGCGCGATGCACACCAGGCCGATGATCGCCGGCTTGTTGCGCAGCAGCCGCCGGGCGGCGTCCCACCACAGCCCCCGACTGGCCCGGCCCGGGACGGGTCGGCTGAGCGGGGTCGGCGTCGGCGCCGTCGTGGCCGCCATCAGGAGTACCGGATCCGCGGGTTGATGAAGGCGTAGCCGACGTCGACGACGAGATTCACCACCAGGAAGATGAGCGCGAAGATCAGGATGGTCGACTGGATCACGAAGTAGTCCCGGCCCTGGATCGAATCGACCACCCAGCGGCCGACTCCGTTCCAGGAGAAGACGGTCTCGGTCAGGACGGCACCACCGAGCAGGCCACCGACCTGCAACCCGATGACCGTCACCACCGGCAGCCAGGCGTTGCGCATGATGTGGCGCGAGTCGACCCGGCGCTCGGTCAGGCCCTTCGCCCGGGCGGTCCGGACGTAGTCCTCGTTGGCGACGTCCAGGACGGCCGCCCGGGTGATCCGGGCGATGATCGCGAGCGGGATCGAGCCGAGCGCGATCGCCGGCAGGATGAGGTGCTTGAGGCCGTCGACGAACAGGTCCGGTCGACCCTGGAGCAGCGAATCGACGAGCACGAAGTTGGTGTTGAGGTCGAGACCGGCCCGGGGATCGATCCGACCCTGGGTCGGCAGCCACTTGAGCTGCACCGCGAAGATGTAGACGAGGACCAGTCCGAGCACGAACACCGGGATGCTGATCCCGAACAGCGAGATGACCGTCACCCCGCCATCGATCCAGCCCTGGACGTGGCGGGCGGCCACCCGGCCCAGGGGGATCCCGACGCCCACCGCAAAGATCAGCGCCGCGACCGTCAGCTCGATGGTCGCCGGGAAGCGCACGGCGAACTCGGTCAGGACCGGCTTGTTATTGATGATGCTGGCCCCGAAGTCGCCGCGCAGGAGCTGGCCGAGGTAGTTCAGGTACTGCTGCCAGAGGGGCAGGTCGAGGCCAAGGTTCTGGCGCAGGCGCAAGCACGCCTCCGCCGTCGCGTGTTGGCCCAGGATCGTCCGGCAGGGATCGCCGGGCAGCAGGTGGACAAAGGCGAACAGGACGATCGACAGCCCGAACAGGACCGGGATCGCACCGAGGAGCCGACGGACGATGTACTTCAACACGGGAGGGGCGCAGGCTCCGATCCGTGGGATGAGTCATCCCCGGGGCTCTCGGGCCCCGGGGATCGATGTGTCGCCTGGTGGGGAACGGCCCGAGGCGAGCTCGGGCCGTGTTCGTCAGCCTACTTGTCGAGCCAGACGGTGTTCAAGTACTCGTTAAGAGCGCCGCTCCCGACGAAGCCCTTCACGTAGACCTGGGCCGCCGCCGGCGGGGTCGAGTTGACCAGCGGGACCGTCGGGAGGTCGGCCTTCAGGAGCTCCTGGGCCTTCTCCCAGAGCGTCTTGGCGGCTGCCTCGTCGGTCGCCGCCAGAGCGTCGTTCATGGTCTTCTCGAGCTCGTCGTTCTTGTAGGCGAACTCGGGCGACGGTGCACCCTTGACGTAGCCGAAGAACGCCGTCTTCAGGAAGTTGTCGGCACCCGCCCAGTCGCAGGTCCAGCCGAGGAGCCACATCTCGAAGTTGCCCGCGTATTCGTGATCGAGATAGTCCGGACTCCAGGTCTCGGTGTGGGGCGTGATCTTGAAGCCGACGGCCTCGAGATCGCGCGTGATCGCCTCGAACAGGCCCTTCGGATCCGGCATGTACGGCCGGGTCACGTCGGACGGGTAGTAGAAGTCGATGGTCAGGTCCGTCTCGCCCGACGCGGCGATCGCGTCCTTGGCCTTCTGGACGTCGTAGGTCGGCAGCCCCAGCGGCTTGGCGAACACCGTGTTGACCGGCATCCAGTTATCGGCGGGGACCGCCTGGCCGGCATAGAACGCGTCGATGTAGCTCTGCTTGTTGACGGCGTACGCGATCGCCTCGCGGATCTTGGGATTGCTGATCGGCTTGTACTTGTGGTTCATCGAGATCTGGGCAATGTTGCACGACTCGCCCCGGTCGATCGCCTGCAGGGCCGGGTTGGCCGTGAGCGTGGTCATGTCGACCGGCGACACCTTCTGGGCGATGTCGATCTCGCCGTTCTGCAGACCGTTGAGGATCTGCGTCTCTTCGGCGATCGGCTTGTAGATGACTTCGTCCACGTGGGCGATGCCATCCTTGTTCCAGTAGTCGGGGAACTTGTCGATGGTGACGTTGTCGCCGACCGTCCAGCTCTTGAACGTGAACGGGCCGGTCCCGACCATCGCACCCTTGCCGCCCTGGGCGTACGGGATCTTGCTCACGTCGAGGACGGTGTTGTCGCCGCCGGCGGCCTTGAGGGCGGTCGGGCTCGAGATGCCGAAGACCGTCAGGGTCTGGGCGACCAGGAAGCTGGAATACGGTCGCTTCAGGACGATCACCAGCTGGGTCGGTGTGGCGGCCGTGATCGAGGCCACGTTGGAGGTGTCGCCATACCCGCCGAACACCGCGCCGGCGTAGTAGGTGTAGTCCTGGAGCTCCTTGGGGAAGTTCTTCCAGCGGTCGTAGTTGTACTTCGCGGCCTCCGCGTTGAAGTCCGTGCCATCGTGGAACTTCACGCCTTCGCGCAGGTCGAAGGTGTACGTCAGGCCGTCGGGCGAGACCGTCCACTTGGTCGCCAGGGACGGAACGATCTCGCCGGTCGAGCCCGGCTTCAGGGCGACGAGGCCCTCCATGACGTTCTGCATCACATAGGATGAGTTGCTGTCGTCGATCATCGCCGGGTCGGTCCGCTTGATGTCGCCCGGGATGGCGACGACGAGCTTGCCGCCTTCCTTGATCGCGGCGCTCGGCGCGACTGACGGCCCGGTCGAGGCCGGCGGCGCCACACTGGGCGCAACGGTGGGGGCCGGCGACGTCGCCGTGCCCTGGCAGGCCGCGAACAGGATCGCCGCCATGGCGACCACTGCTCCGGTTCGAATACGTGTCATGCGATTCTCTCTCCTCTTGGTTTGGGTGCCCGGGCGACGGGGCCTCCTCCACCCCGACCATTGACGGTCGGGTCGTCCCCGTCGACCCGGGCATGATACTCAGGTGCCGCCGCCCGTCGACCCCTCCCCCGACGGACCGGCATCAGTCGGCGGGTCAACGGCCGGCATCCCGGCGGCCACTGCAGCTGGATTCTCGGTCGCTTCATCGACGGTCGGGACGGCGCTCGCGACGACCGACATCGGCACCTTCTCGGCCCAATGGCAGGCGACGAGGTGGCCGTCGCCGATATCCCGGAACTCCGGGTCATCCGTCGTGCAGTTCTCCGGTTTGCCCAGCCGCTCATACAGCCAGCACCGGGTGTGGAACCGGCAACCGGAGGGTGGCGCCGCCGGCGACGGGACGTCGCCGGTCAGGACCAGTCGTTTCTTGCGGATCCGTGGATCGGGGTCCGGCACCGCGGACAGGAGCGCCACAGTGTAGGGATGGAGCGGCCGGCGGTAGAGCTCCTCGACCTCGGCCAGCTCGACCAGCTTGCCCAGGTACATCACCCCGACCCGGTCGCTGATGTACTGGACCACCGACAGGTTGTGGGCGATGAACAGGTACGTCAGGTTGAACTCCCGGCGCAGGTCCAGCAGCAGGTTGAGGATCTGGCTCTGAATCGACACGTCGAGGGCGGACACTGGCTCGTCGCAGACGACGAAGTCGGGATCGAGGGCGAGCGCGCGGGCGATCCCGATCCGCTGGCGCTGGCCGCCCGAGAACTCGTGCGGGTAGCGCCGGGTGTAGTCGCGCCTCAGGCCGACCGCGTCGAGGTAGTCGGCGACCCGCGTGTCGCGGACCTTGCGGTCGCCCCAACGGTTCTCGGCATCGGCCTGGGCCAGGAGCCCTTCGCCGATGATGTCGCTGATCGGCATCCGCGGGTTGAGCGAGCCGACCGGGTCCTGGAAGATGATCTGCATCCGGCGCCGGAGCTTCTTGAGGTCCTTGCCCTTTTTGTCGAAGATCGGCTCGCCGTCGAGCCGGGCTGCCCCGCTGGTTGGGGGCTGGAGCTGGATCAGGGTCTTGCCCAGGGTCGACTTCCCGCAGCCCGACTCGCCGACCAACCCGAAGACCTCGCCGTTGCGAACGCTGAAGCTCACGTCGTCGACCGCCTTCACGTCGCCGATATGACGACGCAGGAAGCCGCCCAGGATCGGGTAGTACTTGACCAGGTTCTGGACCTCGACGAGCGGCGGCCCGTCCGAGATCGCCGGGGCTGCCGGGGCTGCCGGCGCCGCGCCGGCCGTGGAACCTGCGCCGGCCGTGGGACCCGCCTCGGTCATCGGACCGCCTCGGCGACGTCGATGCGGGGCCGGACCCGGGGCGGCACCGGCGACTCCGGAGCCGGGGTGTACAGCCAGCACGCGACGTCCGGCGGATTGGCCTCCTCGATACGCGGGTCGTTCTCGGGGCACGGCTCGAAGGCGTACGGACAGCGCGGGGCGAAGTTGCAGCCCTTGGGCATGTTGAACGGGTTCGGCACGGTCCCCTGGATGACGTTGAGCCGCTCGCCGCGCTTGCCCTTGGACGGGATGGAGCCGAGCAGACCCTCGGTGTAGGGATGCTTCGGGGCGAGCAGGACCTCGTTCACACTGCCCTCCTCGACGATCCGTCCGGCGTACATCACCACGACGTCCTTGACCGTCTCCGCGACCACCCCGAGGTCGTGGGTGATCAGCATCAACGACGCGCCGGTCCGGTCCTGGACCTCGCGGATAAGCTCCAGGATCTGGGCCTGGATGGTCACGTCGAGGGCGGTCGTGGGCTCGTCGGCGATGAGCAGCTTCGGGTCGCAGGCCAGGGCCATGGCGATCATCACCCGCTGGCGCATGCCGCCCGACAGCTCGTGGGGGTACTGCTTCACGCGCCGCTCGGGGTTGTTGATCCCCACGTCCTTGAGTGCCTGGACGGCCTTCTCCATCGCGGCTTTCTTGGAGATCCCCATGTGGACGATGACCGACTCGGCGATCTGGTCGCCGATGCTGAACACCGGGTTGAGGCTGGTCATCGGCTCCTGGAAGATCATCGCGATGTCGTTGCCCCGGACCTTGCGCATCTCCTCGTCGGACAGCTCCAGGAGATTGCGGCCCTCGAACAGGATCTCGCCGGTCGGGATCTCGGCCGGTGGCATGTCCAGCAGGCGCATGATCGACAGCGAGGTCACGCTCTTCCCGCAGCCCGACTCCCCGACGATCCCGAGCGTCTCCCCGGGCATGATCGAGAAGCTGACTCCGTCCACCGCCCGGACGACGCCGTCCATCACGTGGAAGTAGGTCCGCAGGTCGCGGACCTCGAGCAGCGGGCGGCCGCGAGCGACGCCCGCCGAGGCGTCCGTGGAGACCGGGGATGCGGTCAAGCCGTCACTCCCGCGACCGTGGATCGAGGGCATCGCGCAGTCCGTCGCCCATGAAGTTGATCGAGATGACGGTCAGTGCGATCGCCATGCCGGGGAAGAACGCCCACCACCAATTCCCCAGGACCTGGACGCTCTGGGCATTGGACAGGGCGTTGCCCCAGCTGATGTCCTGTGCCTTCAGCCCGAAGTTCAGGTAGCTGACGAACGCCTCGGTGACGATCGCGCCGGCGACCAGGAGCGTGGCCGAGACGATGATCGGCCCGAGCGCATTGGGCAGGATGTGGCGAAAGGTGATCCGTCGGTCGCTCACGCCGACGGCCCGGGCCGCCTGCACGAAGTCCTGTTCGCGGAGGGAGAGGAACAGGGCCCGGACGAGCCGCGCGAGCCCCGGCCAAAAGAGCAGGCCGAAGATCAGGATCAGGATGACCGGGTCGCCCGCGCCAAAGAACCGGGCCGAGACGAGGATCACGAACAGGAATGGGATCGTCAGCATCAGGTCGACGAAGCGCATCAGCAGCCCATCGATCCGTCCACCGGCGTAGCCGGCGACCGACCCGACGACGATCCCGATGGTCACGGCGATGAGCATCGTGAACACCCCGATCGCCATCGACAGCCGGGCACCGTTGACGACGAGCACGAAGACACTCCGTCCTCCGTTGTCCGTCCCGAACGGGTCCGCGAAGGTCAACGGGCTGCGCAGCCAGCCGGGCGGACTGCCGCCGCTCTTGATGACGGGATGCAGGTCGAGGCGATCGTACGGCCAGAGGATCGGGCCGAAGATGGCCAGGAAGATCATCAGCGTGAAGATGCCCGCCCCGATCAGCGCAAGCCGGTGGCGCTTGAACCGGCGCCAGGCGATCTGCCACTGGTTGAGCGACTCGAGCGCGACCTCGTAGTCGGCTGTCGGATGAGGTGGCGTCGGCTCCGAGAGCAGATCGGGAGGCAGTGGCTCAGTCATAGCGGATCCTGGGGTCGACGACGGCGTAGATCACGTCGGCCAACAGGTTGGCGAACAGGGTGATGATCGACGTCACCAGCAGCAGGCCCATGATCACGAAGTAGTCCCGGGCCCCGATCGCGTCGATGAACAGGCGGCCCATCCCGGGCCAGGTGAAGATCGTCTCGGTCACGATCGCGCCCGAGAACAGGAACGGGATCTCGAGGGCGACGTTCGTCACGACCGGCAGCATGGCGTTGCGGAAGGCGTGCTTGCCGATGACCACTCGCTGGCGAAGACCCTTGGCCTTGGCGGTCCGGACGTAGTCCTGGCCCAGCGTCTCGAGCATCGAGGCCCGAACGAAGCGGCTGTCACCGGCGATGTTCACGGCGACGAGGGTCGCGACGGGCATGACCAGGTGCCGGAGGATGTCGATCAGCGCGTTGGCCGGGTGCAGCCCGAACGCGGTCCAGTACTGGGGCGTCCCGAACGGCGGCCAGTCCCGGGTGGAGATGATCCCGCCGGTCGGGAGCCAGCGCAGCGCCACGCCGAAGATGAAGATCAGGTTCAGGCCAAGCCAGAAGGTCGGCAGCGAGTAGAAGACGTAGCTGAAGAACGTGACGAGCTGGTCGAAGAGCGAGTAGCGGTGGACGGCGGCGTAGACGCCGAGCAGGATCGCGATCCCGACCCACAGGACGAGCGCGGTGCCCGCCAAGATGAAGGTCGCCGGGATCCGTTCGGCGATGATCTGGGTCACTGGCCGGCCCGACTGGATGCCGAATCCGAGATCCCCATGGACGAGGCCGTTGGAGCCACCGCCCAGCGCCGACGGCAACACGTTGAGCCCGCCGCTGTCGGAGAAGAACGCCTGGGTCCCCTCCTTGTTGCAGTTGAGGACCCCGAACCAGCCCCCGAACTCCTCCAGGACACCGCCGACCTGCTCCGTGATCGGCGCGTTGGGATTGCCCCGGTGCAAACACCAGCGCTTCAGCCAGGCGTCGATCTGTTCCTGGGTGATCCGTTTGTTGCCCTGGAATTGGGCCTGCGGTCCGCCCGGGGCCATCTTCATGAGCAGAAAGCTGATGATGACGACGCCGAGCAGCAGGGGAAGCAGGCCGAGGATGCGGCGGATGATGAACTTCGTCATCGCGGGTCACAGGGTCTGATCAACGGCATGTCCCACGCCTCGCAGAAGACCTGAACGATCGACCCCTCGGCCGGAGTCTGGCGCGCCTGGAACTCGGTTCAGGCATCGGCCGCCCACCTGATGTGGCGGTCGTGCCGATTCATGATGCGCGAACGGCGGCTCGGGTGTCGAGCCGCCGTTCGCCGGTTGCTCTATGGCGAGGCTAGGGCTGAAGCCACCAGTCCTCGACATTCCACATGTCGGACGCGGTGGACGGGTTCTTGAAGAAGTTCTGGAGCTTCACATTGATACCGCGTGTCGAGTTGCGGTAGTAGAGGACGATCTCCGGAACGGTATCGAGGTAGACCTGCTGGAGCTTGTAGGCCGCTTCGACCTGCTCCTTGGGATCGACCGCGCTCTTCAGGACGGTGACCGCCGCATCCATATCGGGGTTCGACAGGCGCAGGTAGTTGTAGCCGGATCCCTTGTTGGCATCGGTCGGGATCTGCTCGGTGGGGTAGCTGTAGCCGTAGTCGCCGTACAGATCGAAGCTGAGGACGTAGGTGAACTCCGACGTGTCGTAGTTCCCATGCGCCAGGTTGCACTTCGTGTCGGCCTTCACGTCGGGCCAGTCGGCGAACAGGACCTGGGCCCCTGCGACCGCATTCACGTTGAGCTTGACGCCGATCGCCTGCATGGACTTCGCGAGGAAGTCGCCGCCCAGGACGCGAGCCGGCGCCACGGAGGTGCAGTGCTCGAAGACGAGCGGGAGCTTGCTCTTGGGATCCACCCGGATGCCGTCGGCGCCAGCCGTATAGCCGGCGTCGTCGAGCGCCTTGTTGGCAGCAGCGACGTCGAACGGCAGGCACTTGGCGTCCGGCAGCCGCCAATAGTTCGAGGGGGTGGCGTTGGTGCAGGGGTTGTTATCCGGGTACGGGGCACCCGGGAAGACGGTCTCGTACATCGCCTTCTTGTCGATGGCCTGGGCCATCGCCTTGCGCAGGACGATGTCCTTGAGCGCCGGGTGGCCCTTGCCCTGGCCGAGACCAGCCTGGTTCATGTCGAGGTGCTCGTATTCCCAGGCCGCCTCGAGGAGGGCCTTGCCCTTGGACGGATCGACGCCCTTGATGGCGTCGTAGTCCGCCTGGAGCAGGTCCAGGGCGACGTCGATCTCACTGGCCAGGAAGGCGGCGATCATGCCCTCCGGGTTCTCCGGGAAGAACTTGTAGGTGACGCCATCCAGGTATGCCGGATGGTCTCCACCAGCCCAGTTTTCGTTCCGGGCGAGCTCGATGGTATCGGGGGTGGCCGTGACGTACTTGAACGGGCCGCTGACCGGCGCCTTGCCGAGCTCGGCCGAGACCGGGTACGACTTCGCCGCGGCGTCCTTGCCCGGGATGGTCTTCATATAATGCTCGGGCAGCGGCCAGTTGCCGCCGATGGTGCCGAGCCAGCCCGCGAACGGGGCCTTGAAGTGGAAGTCCGCTTCGAGGCCGTCGGCGGAGACGTCGACCTTGTCGACTTCGTCCCAACCGAGCTTGGACGGGACGGCCGTGGCCGCGTCGTTGACCCAGGTCCAGGTGTACTTGAAGTCATTCATCGTGAGTGGCTGGCCGTCTGACCACTTCAGGTTCGGCTTGAGCTTGGCGTGGACGGTGAATGCCTTGCCGTCGGCATCGACCTTCACATTGTCCTTGTAGGTGATGGGACCGTCCGCGAGGTCCGGCTTCCAGTGGCCGTCAGACGAGACGGTCAGCAGCGAGCGCATAGCCGAGGTGAAAACCTCGGTGTTGACGAACGCGTTGGAGTAGTACGGGTTCAGCTGATTGGCGACCTGGTGGTCCGAGATGATCACCTTGCCGCCCGCAGTGCCGGCGGTCGGCTCGTACTTGAAGCCGTACAGCAGCTGGTCGTAATCGACGGGTCCCGAGGGGGCGACGGACGGCGCCTCCGACGAGGCCGGCGCGCTGGCCGGCGGTGCCGTCGTTGCCGACGGCGAGGTTGTCGCGCCCTGGCACGCCGCGAACACGATCGCCGTGCTCGCAAGCAGGCCAATCAGACGATTCCGCATCAAAGATCCTCCCAATGGGTTACCCCCAACACTCCTCCATGGGCCGCACGTGCTGGGTCCTGTGCCCGCGTCATCTCCGGCCCGCTGCTGCGCAGACGGTGCCGCCGGCACGGATGACAAAGGGCGAAGGGATTGGCGCAGCGTAAAGTGCGGCCCCCGACTTTGGCGGTACTATGCGGACGCATCTCAGGCGTGTCAACTCGGGTCGACGCACCCTGGTCCGCCTCGATCGATCCCTGGCACCTCCTGAGTTCGGCTGCCGACGAAGGGTTGCGTGCTGATTCATTCCGCGCGGAGGCCCAGCGGCACGTCCGCTGCGACGGCCACTTCCGTGCGGCCGAGCCCATCCGGCCCCGCCCAGTACGTTGCGGTCGGCACGAACTCTGCCCGCCCGGGTAACGCGGGCGCCAGCTTGACGCGGTTGAGGAAGGCAGCCTCGGCCCGCTGCTCGGCCACCGTTCTGGCCAGGACGATGGCCGGACCCGGGCCTGGCTCACCTTCCACGAGAGGGTGCGAACGCCAGACGACCGCCGGCCCGACCAGCGCTGCCACGAGGCCGGCACTCACAACCACGCCGGCCAGCGCGCTGCGCGCACGCCAGGCGCTCGTCACCGGGTGCTGGACCCTCGCGCTGAGACGCTCCCAGGCATCCCCGGGCGGTTCGACCGTACGTGCCTCCGCGAGAAGCCTACGGACGGCGTGGATCGCCAGGACGTACGTGGCGAGCTCGTTCCGGCAGGCAGCGCACCGGTCGAGATGCTCGAGCGCGGCAGGCGTGCCAGGACCCAGCTCACGCCGGTCGACGAAATCGAGCAAGACCTCTCGATGGACACGGCAGCTGCCCGGACGGCCCCTCACCTCGCCGCCTCCTCGCGATCGACCGCCGGACCCGCCCCGTAGGCGCCTCGGAAGCGGCGATCGTCCTCGAGCCGGGTGCGCAGAGCACGCAGCGCGTAGTGCAGGCGCGACTTGACCGTCCCCAGGCGGACATCGAGCAGCTCGGCTGTCTCGTGCAGGGAGAGACCGTGGAGGTAGTACAGGATCACCACGCTCTGGTGCTTGAGCGACAGGTGAGCGATCCCGTCGCGAACGATCATGCGCAGCTCCTGCTGCTCGGCATGCTCGGCGGGCTCGATCGCAAGATCGCGGACGAGACTGTCCACCGTCTCGCCGATCGGCTCCGAGGGCAGTCGTCGCCGACCGAGCCGCGAGTAGCACAGGTTCAAGGCCACGCGATGGAGCCACGGCAACGGCGAGACATCCGGGCGGAGGATGTGGCGCCGCCAGTACGCTCTGGCGAACGTGTCCTGGAGGATCTCCTCCGCCACCTGCGGATCCCCGGTCAGGCCGTAGGCGGTCCGGTAGATCGACGTCCGATAACGCTCGAAGAACGCTTCGAACCCGTCGAGGTCGTCCGATTGCATGCGCCGCAGCAGGGCTGCGTCCTCCATCCGGCGACGGAGGCGCTGCTGATCGTCGATCGATTCACTCGTGGCCGGGTCCTCCGAGACGCGCGGAGGCAACCCGCGATCCTTGCCCAGAGATACGGGCATTCGGCCGCCGAGGTTCATTCCGTGCGGTCGGAGGCCCGGCCGAGCCGTCAGTCGCCTAGCCACCAGTCCTCGACATTCCAGGTGTCCGCACCAGTCCCGAGGGCCGCTCCGGGATGCATGATGAAGTTGTGGAGCCCGGCCGTCGTGCCCCGGCTCTCATTGCGATAGTAGAGCGCGATCTCCGGCACATCGCGCAGGTAGAGCCGCTGGATGTCGTAGGCGGCCGTGATCTGCGCCTCGGCTCCGATCGCCGAGCTCAGAGCATCGATCGCGCGGTCGACCTCGGGGTCGGCCAGGCGCAGGAAGTTGTACCCGGTCCAGCCATTGGCCTCGGTCGGGATCTGGTCCGAGTGGTACGGGTAGTAATAGTTGGCGTGCAGGTCGAGCCCCAGGGCGTATGAGAACTCGGCGGTGTCGAAGTTGCCCCGAGCGAGGTTGCACTTGGTGGTGGCACTGACATCCTTCGCGGCCGCCAGGAGGACCTCGCGCGAGTCCACGTAATTCAGTTCGAGCTTGATCCCGATCTGGGCGAGCGCCTGGGCCAGGAACGTGCCGCTGACCTCGCGGTACGGCGCGTCAGCCGTCGTGCAGTGCTCGAAGACCAGGGGCAACCCGCTGCGCGGATCGGCCCGGATCCCGTCGGCGCCTCGCTTGTAGCCGGCGTCGTCAAGCGCCTGGTTGGCCGCGTCGACGTCGAACCCGGGGCAGCTCGCGTCGGGCAGTCGCCAGTAGTTCGATGGCGTGGCGTTGGTACAGGCCACCAGGTCGGCGGGCGTGCTCGGCACGGCCGAAGGATCCACGGCCGGGACCAGGGCCTCCCGGTCGATCGCCTGGGCGATCGCCTGTCGGACGACCGCATCGCGCAAGGCTGGATGGCCGCGTCCCGGCCCCAGTCCTGCCTCGTTCATGTCGAAGTGCTCGTATTGCCACGCCGGCCGGAGGAGGGCCACGCCGCTGGCCGAGACGTCGGAGATCGCGCTGAAGTCCGTATCGTCGAGCCCGAGCGCGACATCCACCGCGCCGTCGACGAACGCCTTGATCAGGCCGGCCTTGTCGTTCGGGAACGAGCGGTACACCAGTCGGTCCAGGCAGGCCCCGCCCGGGCACGCCTCGGCGGGGCCGTGCCAGTTCCCGTCGCGAACCAGGCTGACATCGTGCCCCGCCACGGAGGCGTACTTGAAAGGCCCGATCGTCACGGCCGTCGAGATCTCGGCCGAGAACGGATAGACCTTCGTGGCGACTTCGGCCTGAGGCACGCTCGTGAAGTAGTGCTCGGGGAAGAAGTAGCTCCCGAGCACGGTCAGGAAGTCCGCGTACCGCTCCTTGAAGTGGACCGTGGCGTGCGTGTCGTCCTTGACCGCGATCCCGTCGATCGCCTTCCAGCCGGGAGTCGCCGCGCCCGATTGCGGAGCGCCCCGGACGAACTCCCACGTGTACTCGAGATCGTGCATCGTGGCCGGCTTGCCGTCGCTCCAACGCAGGTCCGACCGCAATTCGAGGTCGACCTCGAAGCCGGTCGCGCCGGACCCGACCCGGATGGAACCATCCGCCAGACTCGGCATCCGGGAGGCCAGGTCCGGCTTCCAGTGCCCGTCGGCGGTCACCAGGAACAGCGTCCGCATCGTCGCGGCGAAGACCGGTCGGTTGGCGACCGCCCCCGCAAGCAGCGGATTGAGCTGGTCGTTCCCGCGCCAGTCGCCGACCGTGACACTGCCTCCGCGGATCCCGCCGTCAGGCGTGTACGAGTACCCGTACAACAGGCGCTCGAACTCGTTGGCGGGCGACGCCACTGGCCCGGATGCCAACGGCGAGCTCGACGGACCCGGCCCGGTCGTAGGAGGGGTCGGTGAGGTTCCGCAGCTCGTCGACAGCAGGCCGGCGGCGACGATCAGGGTGGCGACCCGGCGGGTGAGATCCATCGCCTGTGCAGCGATCAGTCCGGGCAGGGCGTCTCGGCCCCGCCCATCGGCCGCCAGCGCAGGTTCGGCTGGCGCGCCGCGGCGGCCTCGTCGAGACGCCGGACCGGGGCATGGTGGGGAGCCTCACGAACCAGGTCGGGTGTCTCGCGGGCTTCGGCCGCAATGGCGATCAGCGCGTCGGCGAACGCGTCGAGGGTCTCGATCGGCTCGGTCTCGGTCGGCTCGATGAGCATCCCTTCCTCGACGATCAGCGGGAAGTAGATCGTCGGCGGGTGGTAGCCATAGTCGATGAGCCGCTTGGCGATGTCCAGCGTGCGCACCCCGGTCGCCTTCTTGAGACTCGCCGCCGACGCCACGAACTCGTGCTTGCAGACGCGGTCGCCGTAGGGCTGGTCGAACGTGGCAGCGAGGCGGATGCGCAGATAGTTGGCCGCCAGCACGGCGTCGTCGCTCACCTCGTGGAGGCCCGAGCCGCCGTGGGCCAGGATGTAGGCGTAGGCCCGGACGAGCACCCCGGTGTTGCCGACGAAGCTGCGCATCCGACCGATCGACGAGGATCGCTCGCCGGGGCGCTCGAGCCGGAACGTCCCGTCGGCGTCGCGGACCACCCGTGGAGCCGGCAGGAACGGAACGAGCTCCGGTCCCACGCCGACCGGACCGGCCCCTGGCCCTCCCCCACCGTGCGGCGTGCTGAAGGTCTTGTGGACGTTGAAGTGCATCACGTCGAAGCCGGCCTCGCCCGGCTTGAAGCGCCCCAGGATCGCGTTCAGATTGGCGCCATCCATGTAGGCCAGAGCGCCGGCCGCGTGGACCGCCTCGAGAAGCTCGCCGATGCGTGACTCGAACAAGCCCAGCGTCGACGGGTTGGTGATCATGACCGCGGCGGTGTGCGGTCCCAGGGCAGCCTTGAAGGCGTCGAGGTCCACTCCGCCGTCGGCCGCCGAGGGGATGGTCACCGTCCGAAAGCCGGCCATCGTGGCCGTCGCCGGGTTGGTCCCGTGGGAGCTGTCGGGGACGAGCACCTCGGTCCGCTCGACGTCGCCCCGGCTGCGGTGGTAGGCCCGGATCATGAGGATCCCGGTCAGCTCGCCCTGGGCACCAGCCGCGGGCTGGAGGCTGACCGCCGTCATCCCGCTGATCTCGACCAGTGCGGCTTCGAGCTCCCACAGGAGTTGAAGCGTGCCCTGGGCGACCCCGTCGGGCGCCAGCGGATGGAGGCCGGCGAAGCCGGGCAGGCGCGCAGCCCACTCGTTGAGCTTCGGGTTCCACTTCATGGTGCAGGAGCCGAGTGGATAGAAGCCGGTATCGACCGCGTAGTTGAGCTGGCTCAGGTTGACGTAGTGGCGGACGACCTCCGGCTCGTTCATCTCGGGCAGGGCCGGTGGGGCGTCCCGGCGCTGCTCGGCGGGGATCCGCTCGAGGGCACCCTTCGGAGCGTGGGGGATCTTGCCACCGCCCCGCCCGGGACTGGATCGTTCGAAGATCGTGGGCTGGAGCCGGGGCCCGGTCACGCTCATCGACTGAGCTCCGGGATGGCACCGGCGGACTCCCCAGCGAGCGCTCCGGCACCGGCCTCGACGGCTATCGGCGGTCGGCCGCGGAGCACGCCCGACAGCGCGTCTGCGAACCGGGCGATCTCATCGCTGGTCGTCACCTCGGTCGCGCACACCAGCAGGGCGTCGGCCAGGGTCGGGTCGTCCGGCTCGGCCTCGGCCAGGACCAGGCCGGCCAGGATCCCCCGGTCGAGCAGGCGGCGATGGACCGTCGGGGCGTCGGGGACCTCAACGGCGAACTCATTGAGGTACGGGCCGGGATGGAGGCGCGTGGCGCCCACCTCGGCCAGGGCCGCCTCGAGCTCCGCGGCCCGGGCTGCGCCAAGGGCGGCCACATCGCGCAGGCCGTGCGGCCCGAGCGTGGCCAGGTAGATGCTCGCGGCCAGCGCCAGGAGGGCCTGGTTGGTGCAGATGTTACTGGCCGCCTTTTCGCGACGGATGTCCTGCTCGCGTGCGCGCATGGTCATCACGAAGGCCCGCTTGCCGTCGAGGTCGGTGGTCAGCCCGACCAGGCGACCGGGGATCTGCCGGACGAGCGAGTCGGTCGCTGCCAGGATCCCCAGGTACGGGCCGCCGTATTGCGGCGAGATCCCCAACGGCTGGCCCTCGCCGGCGGCGATGTCGGCGCCATACGCCCCGGGCGGGCTGAGCACCGCCAGCGAGACCGGCTCGACGACGGCCACGAAGAGGGCTCCCGCGCCGTGCGCCAGTCGCCCGATCTCCGCCATCGGCTCGAGCAGCCCCAGGAAGTTGGGCTGTCCGGCGACGACCCCGGCCACCGGCCGATCCGGGTCCGCCAGCAGTCGCTCGAGGGCGGCCAGGTCGGTCGTGCCGGCGGCCGGGCCGTCGGCCACCAGCGCGATCGCGTCGACGTCGAGACCGCCGCCCAGGAAGTAGGTGGCCATCGTCTCGCGGTAGTGGCGGTGGACTGCCCGCGACACGAGTACCCGTTCGCGACGGGTCGCCCGGCAGGTCATCAGGGCCGCCTCGGCGGTGGCCGCCGCACCGTCGTAGTGGGAGGCAGACACCACATCCAGGCCGACCAGCTCGGCGATCAGCGATTGGTATTCATAGATGGACTGGAGGGTGCCCTGGCTGATCTCGGGCTGATATGGCGTGTACGCCGTGTACCACTCGCCGCGGAGCAGGAGCTGGTCGATCGCCGCGGGGCTGTAGTGGCGGTACACGCCGGCGCCCAGGAACGACGCGAGGTCGACCCGGTTGCGCCCGGCCAGATCCTGCAGCCGCGCCGCAAGCGCCAGCTCCGGCACCGGGCCGGGGAGGTCCAGGCGAGACGCCCGAAGCTTCGCCGGGATGTCCTGGAACAGCTCGTCGACCGAGTCGATCCCGATCGCCGCCAGCATCCGGGCCCGGTCGGCCGGAGTATGGGGCCCGTAGGGCATCGGTTTCCTTACCCCTCCGCGATCAGCGCTTCGTAGGCCGCGGCATCGAGGAGCGCGTCGACCTCGGCCTTCTCGGACACCGTGACCCGGACCATCCAGCCGTCCCCGTACGGATCGGAGTTCACCAGCTCAGGCTTGCCGGCCAGCGCCTCATTGGCCTCGACGACCGGCCCCGACAGCGGCGCGAACAGGTCGCTGACGGCCTTGACCGACTCCACGACGCCGAACACCCCAGCCTGGCTGAGCGTCCGGCCGACCTCTGGCAGCTCGACGAAGACGATGTCGCCGAGCTGATTCGCGGCGTACTCGGTGATCCCGACCGTGGCGTTGGCGCCGTCGAGGCGGACCCACTCGTGGTCCTTGGTGTAGCGTAGATCGCTGGGGACCATCGGCGGGCGGGCCTCCTCGTGACGAGCGGTCAGTCGGCCCGCCGGTAGAACGGCAGCGGCACGACCTCGGCGGGGACCCGCCCGTCGCGGATCCCGACCGCGAGCATCGTACCGGGTTCGCCATCGGCCGGGGAAACATAGGCCATCGCGATGGGCACCCCGAGGGTCGGGCTCGGCGCGCCGCTGGTCACGACACCCGTCTCGCGATCGTCGCCGGCGAAGACCGGATAGCCGTGGCGAGCGATCCCCCGACCGCGCACGATCAGGCCCACCAGGCGCCGGCTGGGCCCCTCGGCGGCGATCCGTTCGAGGGCCGCGTGGCCCACGAAGTCCACCGGCTTGTCGAGCTTGACCACCCGGCCGAGGCCGGCGTCGTAGGGGCTGGT
>JBDTQW010000056.1:0-17591 GCA_039931975.1 Chloroflexota bacterium
GCCGCGCGGGCTAGGCGGAAGGCCTCCCAACCACGTCGTCGGCGGCCCGGGTCGCCGCGTCGCCGAGCGTATCGCCTGCGTCGGCGGCCTTACCGGCAGCGTCGTGGACGGCGCGATCCGCATCCGCCCCGGGTGCCGAGGATCTGAACCTGCCGGCGACGTCCCCGGCGGCGTCCTCGGCCGCGTCGGCCGCACCCTCACTGAAGCGCCGGACGTCGGCCGCGTACTCCCGGCTCCGCTCGGCGATCTTGCCGCCGAAGTCGGACGTGACGTCGGCGACCTTGTGGGCGATCGGCCCGGCAGCATCGGCCGCCTTGGCCGCCACCTCGGCCGCCTTGGCGGTCGCCTCCCGAACGGCTGGGCTGGCCTTTTCGGCAGCGCTCCTGACGGTCGGCCCGGCCTTGTCGGCGATGTCCCGGGCGATCCCCGACACCGTGCCCCCAACGGCCGCGACGATCGCGCCGAGATCCCGGCTGCCCTCCTCGGCGTCCTTCGGGGTGGGATCGTAGGAGCCGGGCGGGGTCGTCTCGTCGGTCATCGGGTCTCCTCGGTCGGTCGGGCGAGCTTCGCGCCCGGCCAGCGATTCTGCACCGGATCGGCCGAATAGGCCAGCGACATCCGATCGTGGTCGCACGCTGGACGCCCCGGTGATGCCGGCCGACCCTAGCCGGCGGTGCCCGTCCAGCCCAGCGCGAGGTAGGCGGCTATCGGGCGGCTGAAGCCCTTCAGCTCGAGCTCGCCGGCTGGCTCGACCTCGATGAGGTCCTCGACCGCAGCGTACGTCCGTTGGCCGAGGAGGATCTGGCCGGCCTTCGCCTCGGTGCTGAGTCGCGAGGCGAGGATCACGGCGTTGCCGATGGCCGCATAGTCGTAGCGCCCTTCGAAGCCGATCCGACCGAGGGTCGCGTAGCCGGTCGAGATGCCGATCCCGAGGCCGAGCTCGTAGCCGAGCTTGTGCCAGCCCTGGGCAAGCTCGGCGAAGCGCAGCCGCATGTCGATCGCCATCGCGACCGCCCGCCGGGGGTGGTCCTCCTGGGGGACCGGGTCGTTGAAGAAGACGAGCATCCCATCGCCGGCAAAGTGCTCGAGCGTTCCGCCGTGCTCGACGACGAGCGCGCCCATCGCTCCGTGATAGGCTCGCAGGACCCCGAGCAGCTCCTCGGGCTCGGCGGTCTCGGAGAAGTGGGTGAACCCGCGCAGGTCGGCGAACACGGCGGTGATCTGGCGCCGATGACCGGCCAGCAGCTGCTCGCCTTCGGGGCTCGAGACGAGGGCGGCGATCTGGGGGGAGACGAAGCGAGCCAGCTCGGTCCGCTGGCGCTCGATCGTCTCGACCAGCCGGGCGTTCTGGATGGCGATGGAGACCTGTTCAGCGAACGTCGCGACGAGGGCGATCTCTGTATCCAGAAAGGGATGAACCGTGGCTCGGCCCAGGTCGATGACACCCTCGATCTGGCCGTCGCGCAGGATCGGCAGACCGAGCAGCGTCCGGAAGCCAGCCAGCCCTTGGGCGACGGGCTGGTCGTACTCGGCGTCCGCGAGCACATCGACGATCTGAACCGCCTCGCCACTGAGCAGGACGCGCCCGGTCACACTGTGTCGACCGGGACGGTCGGGATGATCGCGTTCGTAGGCTGTCGCTGCCAACGCTCCCGGACCGGCACCTGTCACGACGCGATAGACATCGCCATCACGGAGATAGATCGTCCCGAAGTCAGCGTGGCACAAGCTCGCGGCACTTGAGACGATCGCCTTGAGGACGCTCTCGAGATCGAAGGCAGCGCCGCCCATAACCTTGAGCACCTCGGTCAGGGCCGTCTGACGAGCGAGGTACTCCTCCTCGAGCTCGCGCAGGCGCTGGTCTGTGCGCGTCGCTTCGTCGGTTGGGTTCTCGGTCATGCGATCGTGCCGGTGTGCCCAACGACGTCATAGGCGGCTATCGGGCGGCTGAAGCCCTTCAGCTCGAGCTCGCCGGCTGGCTCGACCTCGATGAGGTCCTCGACCGCAGCGTACGTCCGTTGGCCGAGGAGGATCTGGCCGGCCTTCGCCTCGGTGCTGAGTCGCGAGGCGAGGATCACGGCGTTGCCGATGGCCGCATAGTCGTAGCGCCCTTCGAAGCCGATCCGACCGAGGGTCGCGTAGCCGGTCGAGATGCCGATCCCGAGGCCGAGCTCGTAGCCGAGCTTGTGCCAGCCCTGGGCAAGCTCGGCGAAGCGCAGCCGCATGTCGATCGCCATCGCGACCGCCCGCCGGGGGTGGTCCTCCTGGGGGACCGGGTCGTTGAAGAAGACGAGCATCCCATCGCCGGCAAAGTGCTCGAGCGTTCCGCCGTGCTCGACGACGAGCGCGCCCATCGCTCCGTGATAGGCTCGCAGGACCCCGAGCAGCTCCTCGGGCTCGGCGGTCTCGGAGAAGTGGGTGAACCCGCGCAGGTCGGCGAACACGGCGGTGATCTGGCGCCGATGACCGGCCAGCAGCTGCTCGCCTTCGGGGCTCGAGACGAGGGCGGCGATCTGGGGGGAGACGAAGCGAGCCAGCTCGGTCCGCTGGCGCTCGATCGTCTCGACCAGCCGGGCGTTGTCGATGGCGATCGCGGCCTGCTCGGCGAATGCCGCGATGACGCCCTGCTCCGCGATCGAGAAGGGCCGCACCTCATTGCGCGCCAGGTTGATGATGCCCACGATCTCGCCGTCGCCGATGACCGGAACGCCCAGGAGGGTCCGGTAGCCGGCCAGCTGCTGGCCCGGCCAGTCATAGTCGGGATCGGCGAGGACATCGTCGATCTGCACCGCCCCGCCAGTCTCCAGCACCCGACCGACGACGGTCGCCCGTCCGGGTCCGTCGGGATGGTCACGCTCGTACGCGGCGACGAGTGCCTGGCCGGCGACCCCCGCACCGGCAACACCCAGATAGAAGCCGCCCTCGCGGAGGTAGATCGTCCCGTATTCGGCCTGGCACAGTCGAGTAGCGGTCTCGACGATGGCGTCGAGGACGGCCTGAAGGTCGAATTTCGAGCGGCTGATGACCTTGAGGACCTCGTTCGTCGCCGCCTGACGATCGAGGGTTTCGTGCTCGAAGTCGCGCAGCCGCTTGTCGGCGAGGGACGCGGCGATCCGGGCGCGGAGCAGCGCGGGATTGAACGGTCGCAGCAGATAGTCGGTGGCGCCCATCTCGATGCAGCGGACCACGCTGGCGAGGTCGTCGACGTCGGAGATGACGATGACCGGCACGGAGGCCAGGACCGGGTCGGCCTTGATCGCCGCGAGGGCCTCGTAGCCGTCGAGCTCGGGCATCACGAGGTCGAGCAGCACGACATCGATGGGCGACGCCCCGTCGTCGCGCAGACGGGCAAGGCCGAGCCGTCCGTCCTCGGCTTCGGCCGCCTCGTGACCCAGCGAGGTCAGGAGCCGGGCGAGCATCAATCGGTTGACTCGACTGTCATCGACCACCAGGACCCGGGCGCTATCGGCGCCCTCGACCCGGCGCACGGGGATGGCGCTCACGAGCCGCCCGTGGCGGAGCTCCAACGAGCGCGTTGGCGTTCGGCCAGGGCCACGCCGACCCTGGCGAACTCGGCCTCAACAGCGTCGAGCCCGATCGCGACACCATCAAGCGACCCGGCGCGGGCCTGGAGCTCCAGGCCGCGAGCGAGTCCGGCCAGGGTCAGCGCGCCAAAGGTCGAACTGCTCGACTTGAGCGTGTGGACAGGCCGAACGAGGTCCTCGGCGGAGCCTGCGGCGACGGCCGCACGGGCTGACGCCAGCTGCGCCGGCGCGTCGGACAGGTAGGCCTCGACGAGCTCGTCGAGAAAGGCCGGGTCGTAGCCGACCGACTCGAACAGCTGGGCGATGGTCGCCTCGTCCAGGACCGCCAGCGAGCTCATGACCGCCCGGTTCCGTCCGTCACCGCATCCCCGGCTCGCGCCTTGCGGCCAGTCACCGCCCGACTGAGCGCGGCAGCGAGCTCGGCCGTTCGGATTGGTTTGCTGAGGTAGTCGTCCATGCCCGCCTCGAGGCACATCTCGCGGTCGCCGTCCATGGCGTTGGCGGTCATCGCCACGATGGTCGGGCGGTCGGCGACGGCCCAGCGCGCAACGATCCGGCGAGTGGCCTCGAGCCCGTCCAGCTCGGGCATCTGGACATCCATTAGCACCACGTCGTAGCGCTTGCGCTCTAGCGCGGAGATCGCCTCGAGGCCATTGCCGGCGATGTCCGCGGCGTAGCCCATCCGCTCCAGGAGGCGGAGCGCCAGCTTCTGGTTCACCTCGTTGTCCTCGGCGACCAGGATATCCAGGCGACGATCGACCGAGATCTGCGGCTCCATCGACTCCCGCTCGGTGGCCCGCGCGGGCGTCCCCGCTGTCCCGCCCGCCAGAGCACTTGCGATGGCATCGTGGAGCGCCGACGGCTTGACCGGCTTGGTCAGGAAGGCGACGTCATCAGCCTCGCGAATCGCCCGATGGCCGACCGACGAAAGCACGATCACCGCCGGCGCGTCCTGCGGCCGGGCGGCTCGGATGGCCTGGGTCAGGGCCAGCCCGTCGAGCTCGGGCATGAGATGGTCCAGCAGGGCCAGGTCGAACCGCTCGCCGGCCTCGACCCAGGCCAGTGCCTCGGCGGACGAGCCGGTCTCACGGGTCTCCATCCCCCACCGCGCCAGCTGCGCCGTCAGGATCCGCCGGTTGGTGGCGTTGTCGTCCACGATGAGCACCCGCCGTCCGGCGAGCTCGACCGGCTGGGCCTGGCGCATCGCCAGCGGGGCGGCGCCGACGCCCTCCGCGACGACCAGGGTGAACGTGAAGGTACTCCCCTCCCCAACCACCCCACTGCTTTCGACGACGAGGGCCCCGTCCATCGCCTCGGCCAGGCGCCGGCTGATGGCCAGCCCAAGGCCCGTCCCGCCGTAGCGCCGGCTCACCGAGACGTCGAGCTGGCTGAAGGACTGGAACAGCTGCGCCCGACGCTCGACCGGGATGCCGATCCCGGTGTCGCGGACCTGGATCGTCAGCTCCCAGCGAGGCCGGCCGGGTCCCGACAGATCGAGCCGCTGACCACTCACCCGGATTACGACCTCGCCTCGGTCGGTGAACTTGACCGCGTTGGAGAGCAGGTTGAGGACGACCTGGCGAACCCGCCCGACGTCGCCGATGACCGTCGCCGGCAGGTCGTCGTCGAGATCGTAGGCCAGCTCGATGCCCTTGCCCGAGGCGACCGGCGCCATCAGGTCGAGGGCGCCCTCGACGGCGGTGCGCAGCTCGAACGGTCGGCGGTCGAGGTCGACCCGGCCCGCCTCGATCTTGGAGAAGTCGAGGATGTCGTTGATGATCGTGAGCAGGGCGTCGCCCGAGGTCCGGATCGTCTCCACGTAGTCGCGCTGCTCGTCGTCGAGCGTCGTGTCGGTCAGCAGCCCACTCATCCCGATGATGGCGTTCATCGGCGTCCGGATCTCGTGGCTCATCGCGGCCAGGAAGGTGCTCTTGGCCTGGTTGGCCTGCTCCGCGACCTCGCGCGCCTCGCGGGTCGCGCCGAACAGCCGGGCGTTGTCGATCGCGATCGCGGCATGCTGCGAGAGGCCGATAAGGAAGTCGAGGTCGGCCTGGCTGAACGGGTTGCTTGGTCCGGAGCGCCACACCGCGAGCAGCCCGCTCACACCGTCTCGCCCTATGAGCGAGGCGGCCATGAGCCGCTCGTTGGGCACGTCCTGCGTGCCGGGAATGTGTGCCGCTCGCGGATCGCGGGCCGCGTCGTTGACGAACTCTGACGCACCCCGCGCCGCGAGGTCGCCGATGATCCCATCGCCCGGGACGATCCGGTCGGCCATGATCTCCTCGGCCGTCTCGCCGAGCGCGACGATCGCGCGATACTCCTCGGCGCCCGGCTCGCGCATGAAGGCCGCGCTCGTCTCGGCGTCGAGGAGCGTCTTCGCCCGCTCTACGATCCGTTGGAGGACGCGGTCGAGCACCAGGGTCTCCGAGATCTCCTGGCCCACGTCGGCGAGCGCAGCCATCTCGTCGGCCCTCCGCCGCATCTCCTCGTAAAGCCGAGCGTTCTGGATTGCCGTCCCGACGTTGGCGGCGATCGTCGTTAGCAGCCGAACATCGGCCTCACCGAAGCGGCCCGATTCCTGGGTGCTCTGGACGCTGATCACGCCGATGACGGCCTCGCCGGCATGGATCGGGACCCCCAGGTACGACTTGGCCGGCACGCCGACCGGGCGGACCCCGACTGCCGCGAAGTGCTCGTCCCGATTGAGGAGGAGCGGCTCGCCGGCCACGAGAATCCGCGAGGTCAGCCCCTCGCCGACCGCAAGCGAAGTCTGGTCCTGACGGTTGCCGAGCTCCCAATAGAACGGGAAGTCGATCCGCTGGGCAGCGCGGTCGACGAGGGCGATGTACGCGATGTCGGCGCCAAACGCGACCCTGGCATGATCGCCGACGAGGTCGATCAAGGCGGTGAGGTCGAGCTGGCTCGCCGCGGCGGTGCCGATCTCGTTGACCGTCGCCAGCTCGGATGCGCGCCGTGTCGTCTCGTCGACCAGGCGGGCGTTCTGGAGGGCGACGCTCAGGCTTGCGCTCAGCGTGGCGAGGAGGCGCAGGTCGGCCTCGCCGAACGCCCCGGTCCGATCGAGGTTCTGGATCGAAAGGACGCCCTCGACCCGGTCGCCCATGATCAGGGGGACGAACATCGCGGAGAGCGGCGGCTCGCCGACGATGAAGGCCGGATTGCCATAGGCGGGCGCCTGGGCCGGGAAGTCGTCGACGAGGAGGGGCTCGGCCGTTTCGAAAACGTGCCGTCGGAACCCGATCAGGGGAATGACGGTCTCGGGCAGCCGCACCCCGCGCTCGAAGATGAACGGGAACCTAATGACTCCGGCTGCCTGGTCGTAGATGGCGATGTCGACGACCTGTGCGTCGAACACTTCCTGGACCTTCTGGCCGACAAGGTCGTACATGGCCTGGGCGTCAAGCCGCTCGGCGAGGCTGCGCTGGACGCCGTTGATGACCGCCAGCTCGGCGGCGCGCTGGTCCGTCTCGGCCAACAATCGGCGCGTCTGGTCGAACAGCCGGGCATTCTCGAGGGCCACGCTGAGGCTCCCGGCCAAGGTGGTGAGCAACCGGACATCGGCTTCGGAGAACGCGTCCTCGCGATCGAGGTTCTGGAGTGAGATCACCCCCTGCGCTTCGTCGCCGACCACGAGCGGAGCCCACAACGTGGACAGCGATGGCTCACCGGTCAACGGACCGGGATCGCCAAAGGCCTCGTACATGGCCCAGTTGTTGATGAGGAGCGGCTGGCGCGTATTGATGACCTTGAGGCGGACCGCGACGGACGCCGATCCGGTCAGTTGACCCGCGTTCACGAGGGAGATCGGCTCGTCCGGGAACCGGACCCCGCGCTCGATCGTGTACGGGAAGTGCATCAGGTCGGCCTCGCGATCGTAGATCCCGATATCGACAACCTGGGCTTCGAAGATCTCGCGGATCTTGTCGCCGACCAGGTCGTACATCGCCTGCATGTCGAGCTCGGCCGCGAGGCCCTCCTGGACGCTGGTGATGATTGCCAGCTCGGCAGCCCGCTGGTCGGTCTCGGCCAGGAGGCGGCGGGTCTCGGCGAACAGCCGGGCACTCTCGAGGGCGACACCGAGGCTGGTGGCGAGGGTGCCCAGCAGGCGTTCGTCGGCCTCGTTGAATGCGTGCATCCGAAGGCTCTCGAGAGCAACGAGACCGATGGCCCGGTCCGTGGCCACGATCGGGACACCGAGCCACGAGCCGCTCGCGAGGCCGCTGGTGACCGCGCCGAGCGCAAATGCCTCCTCATCTGTGCCCAGCCGGAGCGCACGCTTGGTCTCGATCACCTTCGAGCTCAGGCCCCGGCCCAGCTCGATGGACTCGGACTGGATGCGGCGACCCTCTTCGATCTCGTACGGGAACCCGATCATCTCGGTCGCCACGTCCAGGATTCCGATGAAGATCGAGGTTGCGTCGAAGATCTCACGAATCTTATTGCCGACCAGATCGTACATGGCCTGCATGTCGAGCTCGGCGGCGAGGCCCTCCTGAACGCTGTTGATGACCGCCAGCTCCGCGGCGCGTTGGTCGGTCTCGGTCAGCAGCCGGCGGGTCTCGGCGAACAGGCGGGCGTTCTCGAGGGCGACGCTGAGACTACCAGCGAGTGTCGTGAGCAGCCGGACGTCGCGGTCCGAGAAAGCATGCTCCCGCTCGAGGTTCTGGAGCGAGATCACTCCACGTGCCTCGTCGCCGACGACGAGCGGGGCGAACAGGATCGATCGTGCGGGCTCGCCCTGGATCGCCCCCGGTTGGCCCGCTGCGATCGACCGTCCGGCGACGTTCTCGTTGATGAGCAGCGGCTCTCGTGATTCGATGACCTGGCCTCGGAATCCGCTACTGGGCATCGACATGTCGGGGAAGCGCACGCTGCGCTCGATGGTGTATGGGAAGTTGATGAGGCCGGTTCCGCGATCCAGGATCCCGATGTCGACGACCTGGGCGTCGAAGATCTCCTGGATCTTGTCACCCACAAGGTCGTACATGGCCTGCATGTCGAGCTCGGCAGCAAGGCCCTCCTGGACTGCGGTGATGATCGCCAGCTCGGCGGCCCGCTGGTCGGTCTCGGCCAGCAGCCGGCGGGTCTCAGCGAACAACCGGGCGTTCTCGAGAGCGATGCCCATGCTCGACGCGACCGTCGTCAGGAGCCGCTCGTCGGACTCGCTAAAGGCGTCCTGCCGCGGGCTCTCGAGCCCGATAACCCCGATCGCGTTGTCGCCGGCCATGATCGGGACGCCCAGCCACGATTCCATCGGGATGGTCCCGACCTCGATGGTCCCCAGCGTTCTCGCCTCGGTACGCGTGCCCACACGGATCGGCCGTTTTCCCAGCAGCACCTTCGAGTTGAGCCCCTGACCCATCTCCCACGTTCCGCTATCGAACGGTTCGCCTTCGATCCTCTCGTACACGTGTCGGATCAGATCTCGGTCACGGAGCGCGATGAAGATCGACGTCGCCCGAAAGATCACGCGGACGCGTTCGCCGACGAGCTCAACGATCGCGTCGAAATCGAGCTGCTTCGCGAGGGCCTGGCCGATCTCGTTGACGACTGCCAACTCGGCGGCCCGCTGCTCGGTCTCGGCCAGGAGGCGGCGGGTCTCGGCAAACAGGCGGGCATTCTCGAGGGCGACGCCCATGCTCGAGGCGAGGGTCCCGAGGAGACTGGCGTCCGCGTCGTCGTAGGCGTTGCGTTCGACGCTTTCGAGACTGATGACCCCGATGACGTCATCACCGGCGAGGATCGGGACGCCCAGCCACGACTCGTTCACGGTGCCGCCCAAGAAGATGGCGCCATGTTCCTGGGAGGCCGTCCAGCTCCCGATCACGAGCGGCTGGCGCGTTCGGATGACCGTGGATGTGAGGCCGGTGCCGATCGCCCACGGCTCCTGCTCGAAGCGTTCGCCGGCATCCCTTGAATACGGCGCGCTGAGCATGCCAGTCGCGGCGTCATACAGGACGAGACTGATCGTCGCAGCCTCGAAGATGCTCCGGACGCGTTCGCCGACGACTTCGACGATCGACTCGAATTCGAGCTGCTTTGCCAACGCCTTGCCGACCTCGTTGACGACGGCCAGCTCGGCGTTGCGCTGGCGGGTCTCGGCGATCGCCCGGGTCCGCTCGAGCGCTGAAGCGATGTGCTGCGCAACGAAGGTCAGCACCTCGAGGTCGCGTTGGGAATGGCGTCGGTCCTCGCGGTAGCTCTGGACGGCGATCACCCCGAGCGTCTGCCCCTCCGACCGTAGGGGCACGCCCACCCACGAGACGGCGGGCAATCCGACGACCGAGACCTTCCCTTTGTCGACCAGGTCGCGCCAGCCATGCTCGGTCAGGAACTCCGGCCGCCCGGTGCGCAGGACGTAGCCCGTGGCACCGCTGCCCGGCCCGTCTGCGTCCATCTCGTCCCAGACCGCAGGGTCGGGGACGTCCTTATCGACGGTATCGACGTAGAACGGGAAATTGATCCGGTTGGTCGCCTCGTCGTACAGCGCGATGTAGAAGTTCTCGGCGTAGAGCAGATCCGAGACGATCGCGTGGATCGCGGCGTAGAACTCGGACATGTCGCGGACCGCGGTGGCGGTCTCGGCGATCCGCAGCAGCGCGGCCTCGACCCGCTCCGATCCGGCCCGTTGCGTCTCGAGTCCCTCGAGCTCGGCGACCCGGGCACGGAGGCGGGTGAGTTCGTCGTCCGGGCTCCCGCCGGTCTTCGATCGCGGGCGCGCTGGTGCCTTGGCCGTTGAGTTGGTCGACGACCTGGATCGCCCGCTCTTCACCGACGCCACGGGCCCACCCATCCTGCGATCGGGCTCGTCACGCGAATCACGACCCTCCTGCCACGCTGCGTTCAGCCGAGCATACCCGAGCCGGTCATGCCGATCGGATGGGTCGGCCGCGATCTAGTGGCGAAAGTGGCGGATGCCGGTCAGGACCATCGACGCCCCGACCGCCTCGGCGGCGGCAGTGACCTCCGCATCGCGGACCGATCCGCCGGGCTGGACGAACGCGCTGACCCCGGCTGCCAGACATACCTCGACCGCATCGGGAAAAGGGAAGAACGCATCGGAGCCGCAGACTGCGCCGACGGTCGCCGTCGGACCGGAGATCGCCCGGGCACGCTCCACCGCCTGGCGGGCCGCGCCGACCCGACTGGTCTGACCGGAACCCAGACCGACGAGCCGGCCGTCCTTGACCAGGACGATGGCGTTGCTGGTCACGCCGCGGACGAGCCGCCAGGCGAGATCGAGATCCTGGAGCTCTCTCGGGGTCGGGCGCCGCGAGGTCGCCACGGTCCAGGTCGCCGGGTCATCCGGGACCGTGTCGGGGGCGCTCACCAGCACCGCACCGCCGGCGGTACGGATGGCCCCGAGGGGATCGGGGCCGCGAGATCGAATCGCCGCGGTCACGGGCGCGCCGAGCGATGGGTCGACGACGAGCCGAAGGTTGGGCTTGCCGGCCAGGATGGCTCGAGCCTCTTCGTCGAACTCGGGCGCGACCACGACCTCGAGGAAGATCCCGCTGAGCGCCCTGGCGAGCGGCGCATCGACGGTCCCCGTCAACCCGACGACCCCGCCGAAGGCCGACACCGGATCACCGGCCAGGGCGTCCTCCCAGGCGGCCAGGAGGGTCGACCGTTCCGCCGCGCCGCAGGGGTTGGTGTGCTTGACGATCACGCAGCCGGCGCCGCGCAGGGTGCCGGCGAGGGCGGCCACCGCCGCCGCGTCGAGCACGTTGTTGTAGCTGAGCGCCTTGCCCTGCAGGGGTGGCTCGCCCGATGCGAAGGGCCCGACGGCCACCGCGCCGGGGCGCCGATAGCGAGCCGCCGTCTGGTGCGGGTTCTCGCCGTAGCGCAGGGTCTCGACCTTCTCCAGGCCGATCGTCAGCGTCGGCGGATACGGGTCCCCCGCGCCGGGCAGGCCGGGTTCGTCAGGCAACGGCACGCCGGCGCCCGCCATTCGGCCCGGCAGCTCGGCGGCGATCCGGGCGTCGTACGACGCGGTGTGTCGAAAGGCCTCGATGGCGAGCGCCGAGCGCAGTCCGAGCGGGACGCCGCCCTCCCCCGCCAGGGCGGCCAGGACCGCGTCGTAACGCTCCGGGCTGGTCACGATCGCGACGTTGGCGTGGTTCTTGGCGGCGGCCCGGACCATCGAGGGCCCGCCGATGTCGATCTCCTCGACCAGCTCGTCGAGGCCGATCCCCGGTCGCTCTGCCGCGGCCGCGAACGGATACAGGTTGACCACGACGAGCTCGAACGGGGCGATTGCCGCGGCCGCCAGCTGGCGCCGATGGTCCTCCAGGCGCCGGTCGGCCAGGATCCCGCCGTGGACCCGCGGGTGGAGCGTCTTGACCCGGCCATCGAGCATCTCCGGGAATCCAGTCACGGCGGCGACGTCGGTGACCGCCAGTCCGGCATCGCGGATCGCGGCCGCGGTCCCACCGGTGGAGACCAGCTCGAAGCCGAGCGCGACCAGCGCCCGGGCCAGGTCGACCAGGCCGGTCTTGTCGCTGACCGAGAGCAGCGCCCGGCGGGGCGTCGGCATGGCGGTGGCCGCCTGCGCCTGGTCGATCGCCACCCGTCGGCTACCCGGCTGGACGCTCAGGACGCCGGCCAGGGCGAGCGCCACGGCCCGCGGCAGGAGGCGGTGCTCGACTGCCTTGATCCGCGCGTGGAGGCTGGCCTCGTCGTCGTCGGGCAGGACCGCCACGGCCTCCTGGGCGACGATCGGTCCACCGTCCAGGGTGGCGTCGACGAGGTGGACCGTGGCTCCGCTGACCGCGGCCCCGTGGGCCAGGGCATCCCGCACGGGGTGCGCGCCGGGGAACGCCGGCAGCAGCGCAGGATGGATGTTCAGGATCCGGTCCGGGAACGCCGCCAGCGTCTCGGGCCCGACGAACCGCAGGTAGCCGGCCAGCACGACCACGTCGGCCTCGGCCGCTAGGAGGGTCGCCGCGACGGCCTTGTCCTCGGCCACCCGGGCCGATCCTTCGCCGTTCGCCGCCGCTGGGATGAGGGCAGTCTCGATCCCGCGCGCGGCGGCCCAGTCGAGCGCCGGGCAGGGCCGATCGGCGAAGACCAGCACCACCGAGCCCCCGAGCTCACCGCGGTCGGCCGCGGCGACGAGGGCACGCAGGTTCGAGCCCTGGCCGGAGACGCCGACGACGATCCGCCCGGCGGCGGTCACCGGATCGCCTCCTCCACGTAACGCCGGCCGCCGATCGAGTCGGCCGGAATGACCTCGCCGACCTGCCAGGCCGGAATGCCTTCCGCGCCGAGCGCAGCGATCGCCGGCGGGACGGCCTCCGGTGCCACGATCAGGACCATGCCCAGGCCGCCGTTGAACATCGCCCGAAGCTCGTCGCCCTCGAGCCCGCCCAGGGCGCCGAACAGGTCCATCACGGAGGGCATCGGCCAGCTTCCGAGGTCCAGCCGGACGGCCAGGTCCTCGGGCAGGCAGCGTGGCACGTTGCCGGGCAGGCCGCCGCCGGTGATGTGGCTGATCGCCCGGAGTTCGTGGCCGGCGGCGACCAGGCTGGCGCGCAGGCGCAGGATGGCGCCGGCGTAGACCCGGGTCGGGGCCAGCAGAACTTCGCCCAGGGTCGCCAGCGCGTGGCCCGGCTCCGCGGCGAGGTAGCGGTCGGTGGCGGCGTCGCCGAGCGACCGGCGGAGGCGCTCCTGGTACGGTCCGCGCAGATCGAGGTCGTACTCCGAGATCAGGGTCCGGACGAGCGAGAAGCCGTTGGCATGAAGGCCGGTGGCGGCCAGTCCGACGATCGCATCTCCGGCCTGCACGGCCGAGCCATCGATCATCTGGTCGCGCTCGATCACGCCGACGCAGAAGCCGGCCAGGTCGAACTGGTCGACGGCCATGATCCCCGGGTGCTCCGCGGTCTCGCCGCCGATCAGGGCGCAGCCGGCGTCGAGACAGCCGGCGGCGATCCCGCCGACGAGCTCGGCTACCCCGGCCGGGTCGAGCTGCCCGACCGCCACATAGTCGAGGAAGAACAGCGGGGCGGCCCCGCAGCAGACCACGTCGTCGGCACACATCGCCACCAGGTCGATCCCGATCGTGTCGTAGCGCCCGAGGGCGGTGGCGATGGCCGTCTTCGTGCCGACCCCGTCGGTCGCGCTGACCAGGATCGGTTCGTGCATCCCCGGCGGCAACCCGACCGCTCCGGAGAACCCGCCCAGTCCGCCGATGACCTCCGCTCGCCGGGTCGACTCGAGGACGCCGCGGATGAGCTCGACGGTGCGCTCACCTGCCGCGATGTCGACGCCCGCCCGGGTATAGGCCCGGCGCAGGTCAGCCACGCTGGCCGGTCCCGGCGGCCCCGGGCAGGACCAGGTCGGCCGCCTCCTCGGGACCCTCTTCGAGGATGAACTTGCGACTGTGAGCGTCGTACGGCACCGGCTCCGGGTAGTTGCCATCGAAGCAGGCGAAGCAGAATCGGTCGTAGGGGAGGTCGAGCGCCGCGAGTACGCCGGCGATCGACAGGTAGCCCAGCGAGTCGGCGCCGATGAACGCCCGGATCTCGTCCACCGACTGAGTCGCCGCGATGAGCTCGGTCTGGATCTGGGTGTCGATCCCGTAGAAGCAGGGGTGGTAGATGGGTGGGGCGCTGATCCGGACGTGGACCTCGGCCGCACCGGCCTTGCGCAGGAGGGCCACGATCTGCTTGGTGGTCGTCCCCCGGACGATCGAGTCGTCGACCACCGTCAGGCGCTTGCCACGCACGACTTCCCGGAGCGGGTTGAGCTTCATCGTGACGCCCCGGTGGCGGAGCGTCTGCGATGGCTGGATGAAGGTCCGTCCGGTGTAGCGGTTGCGGACGAGGCCCTCCCGGAACGGGATCCCCGAGCGTTCGGCATAGCCGGCCGCGGCGGGGGCGCCGGTATCGGGCACGGGCATCACCAGGTCCGTCTCGACGGGATGCTCGTCGGCCAGGCGCATCCCCATCAGGCGCCGCGCCTCGTACAGGTTGCGACCCTCCATGTACGAGTCCGGCCGGGCGAAGTAGATCAGCTCGAAGACGCACAGGGCTGGGCGCGCCTCGGCGAACCGGACAGAGCGGGGCGGGCGGCCCGCCTCCAGGACGACGATCTCGCCCGGCTCGACGTCGCGCACGTACTCCGCCCCGACGATATCGAGGCCGGTCGTCTCCGAGCTGAGCAACCAGCCCGCGCGGGCGTCGTCGTCGCCCCACAGGCCCGGCTCGGCGGCGCCATCGGCCGCGTCCGGCGCGGGCAGTCGGCCGAGGACCAGCGGGCGGAAGCCGAACGGATCGCGCACGCCGATCACCCTGCGCTCATCGAGGATTACCAGGCTGAACGCCCCGTGGACCCGGGGCAGGACCTGGAGCAGGGCCTCGACCGTGTCGGCCGCCGGCTGATCGGCGAGCAGTGCCGTCAGCAGCTCGGTGTCGGTCGAGGCCGGCAGGCGAGCCCGGCCGCCGCGCAACTGCCCCAGCAGCTCGCGGGTATTGACCAGGTTGCCGTTGTGACCGACGGCGACGGCTCGGCGCGGCCCGAGACGGAACGTCGGTTGGGCGTTCTCCCAGATCGTCGAGCCCGTGGTCGAGTAGCGGCAATGAGCGATCGCGAGGTTGCCGCGCAGGCTCGGCAGACGCCGCTCGTCGAGCACCGACGAGATCATCCCCAGGTCCTTGTAGAGCATCAGCTCGCGACCGTCGCTCACCGCCAGGCCGGCCGACTCCTGGCCGCGGTGCTGGAGGGCGAACAGGCCCAGGGCGGCCACCGCGGCAGCCTCGCTCTCGCGCCCGACTGGCAGGACGACCCCGAACACGCCACACATCAGCGCGCCTCCTCGCCGAGGGCTCGGGCGAGGCCGTGCTCCCAGGCGTGGGCGAGATCGGCGATCGAGACGTCGACCGCGTCGGCGATCCCCGAGCCGCGCTCCTCGGAGGCGCCGGTCGCACCCTGGCCGGCCAGCTCCACGAGCAACCGATCGCCACCGACCGTGCCGAGCTCTTCGACGGGCAGGCCGTGCTGCCGGGCGAGCAGGAGCAACGCCGGGCTGTGCCGCGGCCGGCAGCTCACGATCAGGCGGGACGGGCTCTCCCCGAACAGCTCCACGGCCGGAGACCCGGCGACGAGCAGGCGCAGGACGGCCCCGATGCCTCCACCGTCGGCGGCCCAGATGCAACTCTCGGCGAGGGCCACCGCGAGGCCGCCGCCGCTGACGTCCTGGGCGGACGCGACCTGGCCGCGCCCGATCGCCGTCCGGATGAACGCCTGGAGCGCGGCCTCGCGGGCCAGGTCGAGCGATGGCGGTCCGTCCTCCGGGGCGACGCCGGCGAGCTCGGCGTAGGCGCTGCCGAGCAGCCCGGGCGTCGCCGAGCCGACGAGGACGACCCGATCGCCGGCCTCGACGAACGCAGGGCCGACCCGGGCTGCGACGTCCTCGAGCAGACCGACCACGCCGATAACCGGCGTCGGCGCGATCGCCCCCGCCGGCGATTCGTTGTACAGCGAGACGTTGCCGCCGGTGACCGGCAGGCCCAGGGCCCGGCAGGCGTCGCCGAGACCTCGGACGCCCTCCTGGAGCTGCCAGAACGCCTCGGGCCGGGTGGGATCGCCGTAGTTCAGGCAGTTCGTGACGCCGAGCGGACGGGCGCCGGTGATCGACACGTTGCGAGTCGCCTCGGCCACGCTCAGCGCGGCGCCCAGCCACGGATCGGCCTGGCCGACGGCCTGGTTGCCGTCAGTGGAGGCCACCAGCGCCTTGGCCGTGCCCTTGATCCGGATGACCGCGGCGCCGTGACCGGGTCGCTCGACCGTGTTGGCCTGGACATGGCTGTCGTATTGCTCGTGCACCCATTGCCGGCTGGACAGGTTGGCGCTGCCGATCAGCGACAGGAGGACCGCCCCGGGGTCCATGCCTCGCTCCGGCAGGCCGCCGGACGGCTCAGCGGCGACGCCCGGCGCCGGGGCGGCTCGATGGCGGGAGGGTGGCGCGGCCAGGCGGTGATGGACGACCGCCTCGCTGGTCAAGGCCGGCGCCGGGATGCGGGCGAGCTCGATGGATCCGGGACTCGGCCCGCCGGCCGCATCCAGGCCGCCCTCCACGACCGTGACATCCCCGTCGGCGGTGACGCGCCCGACGATGGCCACGGGCAGCCCCCAGCGCAGGCAGACCTCGCGAACCTCGGGCCAGCGCTCTGGGATAACGGCCGCGAGCATCCGCTCCTGGGACTCGGAGATCATCACCTCGAAGGCGGCCATTCCCGGCTCGCGCCGGGGGATCGCGTCGAGGTCCACCAGGATGCCGGTCCCGGCCCGGTCGGCGGTCTCGGACGTGGCACAGGTGATCCCGCCGGCGCCGAGGTCCTGGAGCCCCTCGACGAGCCCGCGCTCGATGAGCTCGAGGCTGGCCTCGATCAGCAGCTTCTCGGCGAACGGGTCGCCGACCTGGACCGTCGGGCGCTTGGACGGTTCGTTGGCGCCGAACGTGGCCGAGGCCAGGACTGACGCGCCGCCGATCCCGTCGCGGCCGGTGGTCGACCCGAACAGGACCACCAGGTTGCCCGGACCCGGTGCCGCCGCAAGGGTCAGTCGACGCTCCTCCAGCAGGCCGATAGCCATCACGTTGACCAGCGGGTTGCCCTGGTACGACGGGTCGAACACGAGCTCCCCGCCGACGGTCGGCACCCCCACGCAGTTCCCATAGCCGCCGACCCCGCGCACCACGCCATCGACCAGGTGGCGCGTCCGCGGGTCGCCCGGTTGGCCGAAGCGGAGAGCGTCGAGGACGGCGATCGGCCGGGCGCCCATCGTGAAGATGTCCCGGAGGATCCCGCCGACGCCGGTGGCGGCGCCCTGGTACGGCTCGACCGCGCTGGGGTGGTTGTGCGACTCGATCTTGAACGCGACCGCCAGGCCGTCTCCGATCGAGACGACCCCGGCGTTCTCCCCGGGGCCGGCCACCACCCCCTCCCCCGCGGTCGGCAGCGTGCGCAGCAGCGGCTTCGAGCTCTTGTAGGAGCAGTGCTCGCTCCACATCACGCTGAACATCGC
>JBDTQW010000057.1:0-17356 GCA_039931975.1 Chloroflexota bacterium
GAGCCACGGCCCTCAGCACGGCCGGCACGACGACCAGGAACGCGCCTGCCACTGCGAAGGCCAATGACGCAGGCAGAAGAACCAGCACGGGTCCGCCGAGGGCGCCGCGCAGCAGCTGATCCCCGAGGCCTTCGCCGGCCAGGAGCTGCCACGCCAGCACGACTCCGACCGCCAGCAAGCCGGGCAACAGACCCAGGACGAACCCGCGTCGAGGCGTGACCAGGATCCCGGCGAGGACGCCGCCGGCAGCGACGAGGGCCGTGGCGACGGCCAGGGCGAGCGTGCCCGGCTGACCGATCGTGGCGATCAGCAGCGGTCCCACTGGCGTGCCGGTCGTGCCCGCCAGCCAGGCGACGACCAGGGTTCCGATCACGAGTCCGGCGATCCCCGCGCCAAGGGCCGGAACGAGGACCTCGAGGGCGAGGAAGATGGCCACCCGGGCCGTCGTCGCGCCGGACCGCCGGAGGCGCCGGATCTCGAGGCGAACGTCGCTCCGGACGACCACGCCGGCGAACGCGGCGAACGCGCCGAGCACGGCCAGCGCCAGCGCGCCGACGAGCTCGAGCCGACCGGCGGCAGTCTGGCCACGGGCGACCTCGTTATCGATCGCCCCGGATGGAGAACGAACGGCGTAGTCGTGGGTCGTACCGGCCAGCTCGCGCTGGAGCCGTTCGATCGCGCCCGTCACCGGCGCAACGGTCCAGGCGTGGACAGCCTCCGCATGGAGTGGAGCTGTCCAACGATAGGTTCTGCCGACATCGGCGAGGCCGGCGTTCGCAGCCGCGTCCCGGCTGCCTTCGACCAGCAGGTAGGCGGGTGGCGGATCCGGCTCCACGTCGGTCGGATCGTTGCCATAGGCTCGCTGGGCGTCGAGGTCGGGTCGCTCGAACGGCAGCGAGCTGGTGAGCTCGGCCCGGCCGACGACGTGCAGCTCCACCCCGGCGACGGTGACCCTCGCCGGCAGCGCGTCGGCCTGCGCGCCGTGGCTGGCCAGGACCACCTCGCACGGTGTCCCGCTGCACGGGGCCGGCCAGCGACCGGCAGCGAGGGTCGACCACCGCGCCAGGTCATCCGCCGCAAGCAGCTGGACATCCGGGGCCGCGAGGTTCCGCTGGTCGTGGGCTCGGTTGAAGATCACTCCCGGGACCGGGGCGTCGGCGATCGCGCCGAGCCGCGCGATGGCAGCCCGGGCACCCTCGTCGTAGGTGGCGCCGTGCTCGTCGGTCGGGGCGAAGATCGAGACCTGGATGGCGCGCCCGGCCGGATCGAGACGTTCGAGGGTCTGCTGGATGGCCAGGTCGGTGGCGCTGACCGACAGGCCGGCAAGGATCGTCACGAGGGCGACCGCGGCGACCACTGCCGCGCCCACCGACAGCCACTGGCCCGGGCGCCGGCGCAGGCGATCCACCGCGAGCCCGCCAACACCGTCGGTGAACATCGCCGGATGATAACGTATGTAATGGCATGTTGGACGTTAGGACAAGGCTGGCGGTGGACGATCTTCTCGTCGTGGCCAACACGCGCCATGGTCCAGGCGGTCATCACGGTTTGCGGGGACGGGCCGGGCAGCCGATGCACGACCATCTTGCGGATCCCGCGGACGCCCGGAACTTCCTCGCCGACCATCGAGTCGCGATCCCGGACGCCCGGCCGACCGCCGTCCTCCTGGACCAGCTGCGCCTGATCCGCCGCCACGTCCGGGCCCTGGCCGGCGACGAACAGGGCGACCATGCCGACGGTCCGGTCCGCCCGCGTCCGAGGGAGCCCGGCGACGAGGCCCGGATCCGGCAGCTCTTCGAGCGCTACCCGGTGAGGCTCGGGGCGGACGGCGAGCTACGCCCGGACGGTGACCCGCTCGGTTGGGACGCCTTGATCGCCGATCTTCTGCCGCCCCTCGTCGAGGCCCGCCGCGAGCGCGATCGCCTGCGGCTCTGTGGCAACCCCTTGTGTCAGTTCATGTTCATCGATCGATCGCGCAACGCCAGCCGGGTGTGGTGCGAAGGGTCCGTTTGCGGCAACCGCGTCCGCGGTCACCGGCACCGGCTGCGCCGGCTCGCCGGCTGACAAGCCGACCGGCCCCGCCGCTCGATGGAGAGTGGACGAGGCCGGTCGGTTCAGGTCATGGGGCGATGAACCAGTCTTCGATGTTCCACAGCTCAGTGGCCGAGGATGGGTTCCAGAGCAGGTTCTTGATCTTCGTCGCGTAACCTCGGACCTCGTTGCGGTAGTACAGGGCGATCTCGACGTCCTGCTTGATGTACTGCTCCTGGACCTTGTAGACGGCCTGGAGCTGGTCGGCGGGCTTGAGCGCGGCCTTGAGCACGTCGAGCGCGGCATCCATCTCGGGGTCGTTGAACCGGACGGTGTTGAAGCCGTTGCCCTTGTTCGCTTCGGTCGGGATCTGCTCGGAGTGATAGCCGTAGTAGTAGTTGCCGAACAGATCGAACGTGAGCGAGTAGCCGAACTCCGCGGTGTCGTAGGTCCCGTGGTACGTGTTGCACTTGGTGTCGGCCGAGACATCCGGCCAATTCGCGAAGAGGACCGTGGTCGAGTCGACGAAGTTCAGGTTGAGCTTGATCCCGACCTGCTGCATCGACCTGGCCAGGAAGTCCCCGCCCAGCGTGCGAAATCCCGAGTTCGAGCTGCAGTGCTCGAAGATGAGCGGCAGCTTCGACTTCGGATCGACGCGAACCCCGTCGGCGCCCTTGGTATAGCCCGCGGCGTCGAGCGCTGCGTTCGCTGCAGCGAGGTCGTATGGAGCGCAGTCGGCCCGGTCATCGGGTAGCCGCCAGTAGTTCGACGGCACGGCGTTGGTGCAGACCTTGTCCGTGGCGGCCGGCGCGCCGGGGAAGACCGTCTCGAACATGGCGGTCGTGTCGATCGCCTGCGCGATGGCCTTGCGCACGACCGGGTCCTTGAGGGCGGGATGGCCGTGACCCTGGCCCTTGCCGTCCTGGTTCAGGTCGAGGTGCTCGTACAGCCAGGCCGGAGCCAGCAGTGCCCGCCCGAACGACGGGTCGACGTCCTTGATCGCGTCATAGTCGGTCTGGACGAGGTCCAGGGCGACGTCCGTCTCGCCGGCCAGGAACGCCGCGATCTCGCCTTCCTTGTTGTCCGGGTAGTACTTGAACGTGATCCTGTCGAGGTACGGGGCGTGGTCGCCCGCCTTCCAGTTGTCGTTGCGGACGAGGACGATCGTGTCGGCCGAGGCCGACTCGTACTTGTACGGGCCGTTCGTCGGTGACTCGGCCAGCCCGGCCGAGAGCGGATACGACTTGGCGGCAGCGCTCTTGATCGGGATGGTCTTCATCCAGTGCTCGGGCAGGAACGACGTGCCGAACAGACCGTAATAGCCGGCGTACGGCTCCTTGAAGTGGACGGTCGCCTTGAGCCCGTCCTCGGCCACGTCGATCTTGTCGATCGAATCCCAGCCCGTCGTCGTCACGCCGACCTGGGCCGGGTCGAGGACCCACTGCCAGGTGTAGGCCAGGTCGCGCAGGGTCAGCGGCTGACCGTCGCTCCAGAGCAGACCAGGCTTCAGCTCGAGGTCCATCGAGAAGCCTTTGCCGCTGGCGTCGGCACGGAGCGAATCATCGCTGAACCTGGGCATCTTGGCCGCGAGGTCGGGCTTCCAGTGGCCATCGGCGGTGACCGTGAACAGCGCGCGCATCGTCGCGGCGAAGACGTACGAGTTGGCCAGCGACGTCGAGATGACCGGGTTGAGCTGGCTGGCCGCCTGCCAGTCCGAGACGACGATGTGCCCTCCCATAGTCCCCTGCTCGGGCTTGTAGTCGTAGCCGAACAGGATCTGCTCGAAGTCAAGCGGGGTGACCGACGGGCCGGCGGCCGGCGACGCGGAGCCCGACGCCGCCCCGGTCGGTCCCGCCATGGCCGCGGGCGACGTACTGGCGTTGGTGCAGGCGCTCGCGACGATGGCGACCACCGCGAGCAGGCCAAGGATCTTTCTAGCCATCCGAATCGGACCTCCGAGCCGTGGATCGAGCACGGATCGGGCGATGCGGAGCCCGGTCCGTGCTCGGTTGGAGTGCTGGGGCCCGGCAACCACCGACTCGATCGTCGGCCCCCCTCCCACCACTCGCAAGGGTCACCGGCGGCCGGCCGAATGAGGCCATTCGGCCCGATGGAGCCACTCGGGCCAGGCCGGATGGGGCCACTGGACCAAGTTGAACCGGGTCGGCTCGGGCAAGCTATCCAGCAGTGTGTCAGCCACGACGGCCTTCGAGCTCGACCGGTCGAGCCCGGTTCCGCTTTATCGCCAGATCGAGCATCAATTCCGGATCGCGATCCACGAAGGGCGTCTGCGCCCGGGCGCCCGGCTGCCCGGGATCCGCACCCTTGCGCACGACCTCGGGATCGCCCGAGTGACCGTCGCCACCGCATACGAGCAGCTCGTCGCGGAAGGCTACCTCGAGAGCCGCGTCGGCTCGGGCACGCGCGTCGCGGCCGATTCGCCCGATAGTCGTCCACTGGTCGCCCTTCCAGCCGCGCCCCTCAAACTGGCCCGCAGCAGACGGCGGCTCGACCTTCGGCCGGGCGCAGCACCGGTCGACGGGGTCCCCGGAGGCTTCCCGGCCGCGGCCTGGGAGGACCGCCTGCGAGCGGCGTGGCGTGATGTATCGACGGCGATGACACCGGCCCCGACGGGCGCTGCCGACCTGCGAGCGGCCCTGAGTCTCTATCTCGACGCGACCCGTGGCACGCGCACCGAGCCCGGGCGGATCGTGGTGGGCGGCGGCCCGAGGGTCCTCGTCGCGGCGCTGGTCAGCGCGCTCGATCGGGAGAACAGGTCCGATCGGATCCCGGTCCTGGGCCTGCTCTCGCCGGCCGACCCGGAGGTGCGGAGGCTCGCTCGGCGGAGTGGGGCGGTCACCCTCGACATCCCGCTCGAACGCGCGGCGCTTCACGCGGCGGCAGGGGTCCTCCTCGTCGAGGACGACCGGTCTGCGCTCCTGCGCCTCGCCGGGCCGCCACCGCCTGCTCTCCAAGGCAGTCTGGCGATCGGCCGGCTGGCGCTTCTCGGCGACCTCGACCCGCTGGTGGTTCCCGGGGTATCGCTCGGCTGGCTCGCCCTGCCCGGCTCCCTGGCCGAGGCCGTCGCTACGGCGGTGGCCGATCTCGACGGGGCGCCGTCGGCCGTCGAGCAGCATGCTCTCGCCGGCTGGATCGCGGACGGTGGACTCGATCGGCGAGCCCGTCGGCTCCGTCACGCATTGATCGGCCGGCGGACGGCTCTGGAAGGGGCGCTGCGAGCCGAGCTCGGCGAGGTGGCCACGCTCGAGCGAGCCGGCGGCCGACCGCTGGTCACGATCCAGCTGGTCCCGCGCGACATCATCCGAGCGGGCATCGTCGGGGCCGCCCGCGCGGCAGGCGTGACCATCGCCAGTCCGGACGCGGACGGTCGACTGCCGATCGGTTTCGCTTCTCTGCCGGAGGACGCCCTCGTCGACGCAGCGCGGCGGTTGGGTCGGGCGATCGACGCCCTCGACCCAGGGGCACGGCGTCGCCCCCGATCGCCCGACCCCGTCCAGGGGAGCTCGATCGTCCGGCGGCTGTTCCCGCGTCAGCTCACCGATCGCGACGAGCCACGCGGTCCGGGCTCTGAGTCCCGGTGCCTCCGCCCGAGCCGGCTCGATTCGCTGGGCCAGGCCCTCGTGGGGCGTCGAGGACCGGCGGCACGGCCCTGAGGCGGAACATCGGGGACGGTCCGGGCGTCTCAGCGACATGCGTCTCAGCGGCCTGCGATCCTGCCTTGTCCCGGCCATGGCGGCCATGCTGCTGGGCCTGGCGGCGTGCGTCGCACCGGCCGCGTCTCCCTCGAGCTCGCCGGCTGCCTCGGCCGGTGCGAGCTCGTCGGTAGGCAATGTCTCCGGCGTCGCCACGGCCGGCCCTGTGTGCCCCGTCGAACGACCAGGTGATTCGGCTTGCGTGCCTCGCCCGGTCCCCGGCGCGGTCATCGTCGTGACCCGGGCTGAGGGTACCGAGGTCGCCCGGGTGACCACCGCGGCCGACGGGCGATTCAGCCTCAACCTGCCGCCCGGAGACTACCTCCTCGTTCCCCAACCGGTCAGCGGGATGATGGGGACCGCGCCATCGGTGCCCTTCACCGTCGGGCCGACCGGCCAGCCGAGCTCCAGCCCCATGCCGCTCCAGGTGGAGTACGACACCGGCATCCGCTAGCCTGTCGGGATGCAATCGGCGGAACGTCTTCGAGTCGCGCTCGTCCAACTCGACGCCGGCGCCGACGTGGCCGCAAACGTGGCGTCAGCGGCCGGCCTGGCCGACACCGCCGCCGCCGAGGGAGCGCGCCTGGTGGCTCTCCCGGAGTATCTCCAGTTCCGCGGTCCCGACGACGGCTATCGGGCATCCGCGAGACCGATCCCCGGGCCCTGGACCGAGCCGTTCGCCGAGGTGGCTCGGCGGCGCCAGGCTTGGATCCTCGTCGGGTCGCTGGCCGAGACCTCGCGCGACCCGGCCCGTCCGTACAACACGAGCGTCCTGATCGCGCCGGATGGCTCGATCGACGCGACCTATCGCAAGATCCACCTGTTCGACGTGGCCGTCGAGGACGGCCCGGTCGACCGTGAGTCGGACCGGGTCAGTCCCGGCGACCGAGCGGTCCTCGCCGAGGTGGACGGTGTCCGGATCGGCCTGTCGATCTGCTACGACCTGCGCTTCCCGGAGCTCTACCGGGCGCTCGCCGTGGCCGGGGCCGAGGTCCTCACCGTCCCGGCCAACTTCACCGAACGGACCGGTCGCGATCACTGGGAGGTCCTGCTGCGCGCCCGGGCGATCGAGAATGGCGCCTACGTCCTCGCGCCGTCGCAGATCGGGGGGCCGCCCGGCCAGCCTGCGTTCGGCCGCTCGATGATCGTCGACCCCTGGGGGACCGTCATCACCCAGGCTCCCGACCGGGTCGGGATCGTCGTCGCCGAGCTGGACCTGGGCCGGGTCCGCTCGATCCGGAGCCAGATCCCGTCATTGGCCGATCGCCGACCGGACAGCGTGGCTCGGGTGACCGGCGAAGCGGCACCGGCCGGGCGAGCAGCGGACTGAGGACCGAGCCGGTCGGGGACGACGAACGGCCGGGCGACATTCGAGACGTCACCCGGCCGCGGTTGGTCCCCGAGAACCGATCGCGGACCGGGGGCTGGGGTCCCGCTCCGCTTCTTGATGGTACTCCCGTTCGGACCCCCGCCGGAAGGGGAACCTACTGGCTGAGGCCGATGTAGTAGAACGGGCTGTCGGAAGAGGGTGGGGCCGTGATGCCGCCTGGCACCGTCGAGCCCTGTGAATACGGCAGCGTGCCTTCGAACCGACCGTTGATCTGGTCGACCACCGGTCCTCGAGGCGAGAAGCTCGTGATCGTGAAGGCCGCGATCCCGACGATCCGATACCTGGCGTTCTCGCCTTCGTCGGTCAATTCGTTGACGATCGGGAGCAGCACAGGCTGGCGGCTGTCCACCCGCTTCTTGAGGCAGTCGCGCACACCCGACGAGTTCGACTCGCCGGGATCGGCGTCGAACGTCGCCGGCAGCCGGAACGAAGGATTGTTGGGCGTACAGATGCTGGTTGCCAGGGACTTCGAGCCGTTCGAATCGGACCAGGAGAGCCAGCCGAAGTTCCCAGGGGCATTCTTGCCATTGGTCAACGCGTAAAGCGTCCCCGTCTTGAACTCGGACAACTCCCAGATCGCGATCGGCAGCAGCTCGTCGGCCGGCGCCCTGATGGGTCGGCCGGTGACCGCCGTGGCGGTCGTGTCGATGGTCCAGGTGCCCTGGCCCACCACGCCGAGGAAATAGGTGTGTGGCCGGCGGGTGACATCGACCTTCACCCCGAGCGCACCGCCGGGGGGCGCGCCGCCGGTGCCGACCGCTCCCAGGTCCCGGAAGATCTCTCCGCTCCGCGCTCCGACGTAGTGGGCCGTCCACGTGCACCCGGTGCCGCAGCCATTGGCTTTGACGCTCTTGGCGATCGTGTCGTAGACGCTGAGCGGCGCCTTCTTGAGGTAGTAGTCGGCCAACTGCTTGGCACCGGCCATGGCGGCGACATCCGCGGAGTTCTGAGCATCGCGCCGATTCAGGAACGCCGTCCCACCGTCGATGACGAGCCCGGCCACGAGGAAGATCAAGATCATCCCGCCGACGAAGAGGGCGAGGATCTGCCCTTGAGCCCCGCGCCGCCGATCGGACGGGCCGGCAGACCTGGCCCGGATCACCCGTCTGCGGTGGAAGGCGTCCGTCATTGGACCACGACCTGCACTTGGCCGGAGATCACCGGCGAGCCGATGAGCTGGCCGATGATCGGGGTCAGGAAGTGGTACGCCTCTGGCCCGGATGCCTTGGTGTTGATCTTGATGGTCAGGAGGTCGTTGGCTCCACACCGCGCTGCGGACACATTGCTCTGTTGCCCATTGGCCCCCACCTCCGTGCAGGTCGCCTTGACGTCGAAGCTCGCCGGTGCTCCGGCGACACGCTCGCGGGTGACCTGCTCAGTGCAGGTGAGCCGATTCGGCGATCCGACGCTCTTCGGGCAGGTGTACTGCCACTGCTCCACGGATCCGAAGCGAGCGCCCTCGCGGGCTGCGGCGTTGAACGCGTTGTTCAGGTAGATGAACCGGCCGACCTCGATGAGTCCGAACAGCAGGAGCAGGAAGATCGGGACCACCATCGCGAATTCCACCAGGGACTGGCCACGGGCTGAGCCGCGTTCGGGCGGTCGCTCGCCGGACCTCACCTGGCGGCCGCCTGAACGTTCTGGTCGACGTTCTCGCAGGTATAGGCGGTAACGTTCTGGGTCCGGACCTGAGTGTTACTCGGCGCAGAGCTCGGAACGGTCGAGAACGAGCCGACGAAGCCCGCGCTCTGCCACAGCGCCCGGGCCTGCCCGACGGTCTTCCAGGATCCATCCGCCGACGGCGCGAGGGTGTCGACCAGGTTCGGGACCACGCGCTTCGGATCCGCGCACGTCTCCGTGGTGATGTCGACGGAGGGGTCCCCGCCAGCGTACTTGGCGTTGCGGGCAGTCGCGTTCGCCACGAACCGGTAAGTCCGGCTGTCGTTCAGGCTGCTCGGCAGGATGCAGCTGAACCGGTCGCCGGGCGAGCCGCCGGCCGCCAGGCTCGCCGGGACCTGGCAATCGGCCGGAAGCGACACGGCGGCTCCGTCCTGGGTGACCACCAGTGCGAAGTTCGAGGCCGGACCGCCCTGGTTGACGACGCTGACCTTGAGCCAGCCAACCGGTTCGCGCAGCTCTCGCTCGGCCGAGGGGTCGGTCGTGCGGGCGAAGGACAGGTCGCCGCCGGCATAGGACGCCGTTCCGCCGATACCGTCGCCGTCGCGACCGAGTCGATAGGGTGCGGCCCTGAGATTGACCGCCAGCAGCGGAGCCGGGACCACCTTGATCGTTCCCGAGCCGCTGGTCACGCCGGTCGACAGCGACCCGGCCTGGCCCTCGGCATCGACCTCGACGAGATAGTCGGCGATGCCGTCGACCGCGTCGCTGGCGACCACGGTCCGATCGAACTCGCAGTAGATGGCTGGCGAGTTGCGAGCCAGCGAACCCTGCAGGGAGCATGGCTTCGGGATGTCCGACCCGTTGATCGAGAACGAGAACGACAGGGACGTCAGATCGACGTTTCCCGTGTTGCGCACCCGTACCTTGAACTTGACGGAGTCCCCCTCCTGGTACTGCAGATAGTTGTAGCGGTTCAGCTTGTCCTGGCAGGGTGCGTAGTAGTAGCCGACCGACGTGGCCGGATCGGCGGGCACACACGAGTTGGTGATGTTCGCGACGTTGTCGGCTCCGGTCTTGTCGACCCAGACGAGGACTTCGAGCCCGGCTGGGTCGAAGGCGTCCTCGATCACCGTCGCCTCCGACGAGGCACCGAGGGTCAGGCTCGATCCCACGATGTCCCCGAGGATCGGAGTCACGAGCCGGAAGGTATGGGTCACCTCTACCACATAGATGTTGCCGTTCACGCAGTCATTGATCGGTTGGACGAGACCGCCGGCCGGTGTCCGGCAGGCGGCCCGCGTCGTCAGCTGGCTGGCACCGGAGCGGTCCTTGAGGTTGGCGGCCTCGTTCTCGACGATCCAGCGGACGTTCCGGGGGTCGGGGCAGGTCGAGCTCGCCGAGTCGCACATCGGGTGGCGAGCGCCGTACAGCGCGCCTTCCTTCGCAGCATTCTCGACGGCGACGTACGCGTAAAATGCCCGACCCAGGTCGACGGCACCGGCCAGGATCAGGAGCATGATCGGGAGGACAACGGCGAATTCGGCGACGCTCTGGCCGCGTGATCGCCGGGTCCGGTCGTGGCGGTGAAGGATGCGCCACAGCGGCAATGTCATCTTGGTTCGGCGATCCCATCTCGACGCGCTGGGCCCGTCGCCAACGCGCGGAAGGCCATGGTGGCCGACGCACCTTTCATGCCACCTTGCCACACCTATCCGGTCCTGACTCCACTGGTACTTCCGTGGCATGGCCGAAGGGTCGACGACCGACCATCGTGCCCACATGAACAAGCGCATCGCGGTCGGGATCCTGTGGTTGTTCGCCGGGTGGTACCTCGGCAACATCATCGCTTTCTACGTCGGGATCTCAGACCTGCTCGGGCCGATCCTCGGGATCGCGGCGGCCGCGATCGTGACCGGCGACCCGTTCGGCCGGATCTGGACCGGATCGGCGGAGCGCGCGACCATCAAGCAGAGGCCGGTCACCGACCACTGACCCGGGGTCAGCTCTCGAGCGCCTGCTCCGCGGGCAGCTCGACGGTGAATGCTGCCCCGCCGGCCTCGGTCGCCGGCTCGAGTCTCAGATCGCCGGCCATCGAGCGGACGAGCTCGCGCGACACGTACAGCCCGAGTCCGCTGCCATCCTCGGCAGACTGCTCGCCGACCCGGGTGAACCGCGTGAACAGGCGCTCCCGATCGCCGCTCGGGATGCCCGGACCCTGGTCGGAGATCGTCAGTCGAAGCCTGCCGCCGGCGTCGTCGACCGAGATGAGGACGCTCACCGGCTCCCGCCGACCGTACTTGACCGCGTTGTCCAGGAGCGCCCAGAGCACCTGATCCACCTGGTCGGCGTCGGCGACCGCCAGCCAGCCGCCCGATCGGTCGTCGACGGTCAGGTCCACGGTCTCCACCCCTAGGGCCTCCCAGGCCCGTCTGACCCGCGGCGCCAGGCCGAAGACATCGGCCTCTGGCCGGAGGGTGCCGGCCTCCAGCCGGCTCACGGTCAGAAGCTGGCGGACCATCCGGCTCAGGCGCTCGGCCTGTTCGGCGATGATCGCGAGGCGCCGGTCGGGACGCTCGGCGGCCAGTCGCTCGGCATACGCCCGGATGCTGGTCAGTGGCGTCTGGAGGTTGTGACTCACTCCGCGCAGGAAGTCGTCCTTGGCGGCATCGAGCTCGATCAGGCGCGCATTCTGGGCCCCGACCCGCTCGAACAGCTGGGCATTCCGGACCGCCACGCCGATCTCGCTGGCGAACAGCTCCAGCAGGTCCTGATCCGCCCGCTCCCAGGCCCGCGTGGCCGGCAGGTGGCCCACGAGCACGCCCAGCTGATCCTCCCCGGCGCGCAGGGCGGCCCGCACCGGCAGAGCCTCGCCGGGCACCCGGTCCTCGACGGGGACCGTGGCCGGATCGACCAGGAGGATCCGGGCGTCGGTCATCCCGAAGGCCGTCCGGGCGTCCTCGGCTGCACGGCCGACGAGCCAGTCCACCCCGTCACGCGGTGAGGCCGCGACAAGGGCCGCCAGGATCCGCCCGAGCTCGCGATTGCGGCGCTCGAGCTCGGCGGCCAGGCGATTGTGACTGTCGGCGAGACGGGCCAGCTCGTCGTCCCCGGTGAAGAGGATCGGCGTGCTGAGATCCCCGGTCGACACGCGGTCAACGGCCGCAGCGATCGCGCGCAAGGGCGCGGTCAGGTCCGACGCGAGAGCAAAGGCCACCAGCACCGCGAGCAGGGCGGCGATCGCGATGGTCAGGAGCAGGATCCGCGGCACGGTCTGAGCCGGTTCGGGCAGCAGGCGCTGGGCGGCCACGACGACCAGCCCGAATGAGGCCAACGGCAGGACCGCCGCGGCGATCAGGGAGATGGTCAGCCGCGTCCGGAAGCCGATCCCGGTATCGAGCCGCTCGGACCCCGGCCCGGACCGGAGGATCGGCTGGGACCAGGGCTCGGGCTCGGCGGGCGGCTCGGGCCCGGCCGCGGGCTCAGGCCCGGCCGCGGGCTCAGGCCCGGCCGCGGGCGTGGACGTGTCGGGCCCGGCCGGCGGTCTGGGTTCGACTCCGGTCGCGACGGACGTCGCAGTGGCCGGCGGCGTCGCCTGGGTGTCGGGACTCCGGTCGACCACGGTCAGGTCGTCCTCGCCAGCGGCTGGCTGCCGTCCGCGGCGTCGGGATCGTCGATGGCCATCAGCCGATAGCCGACGCCCCTCACGGTCAGCAGGTGGGCCGGTCGATTCGGGTCCGGCTCGAGCTTCGTGCGCAGGCGACGCATCGTCACCCAGACGTAGGAGGGGTCGGCATCCTCAGTGTCCGCCCAGCCCCTCGCCAGCAGCGTCTCGGTGGTCACCACCTGGCCGATGTTCGCGACCAGGGCGTAGAGGAGGCGCGATTCGGTCGGCGTCAGTTGGACCGCCTGACCGGCCACGATCGCCTGGCGCCGGTGGAGCTCCAGGACGACCTTCGGCCCGAGCACGAGGCTCCGGCGGGGGACCTTGTCGCCCAGCCGGCGCAGGACGCGGTTGACCCGGGCGCGCAACTCCGGGTAGTGGTACGGCTTGGTGATGTAGTCCTCGGCGATCTCATCGAGGACGTCGGCCTTGCTGTCGCTGGCGTCGATGGCCGACAGGACGATGATCGGGAGATCGGCTCGACCCTTGATCTCCCGGGCCAGGGACAGCCCGTCCAGGCGCGGCATCATCATGTCGATGATCAGCAGGTCCGGCCAGCCGGTCGCCAGGCGGCGCAACGCCTCCTGGCCGTCGCGGGCCGTGGCAACGTCGAATCCGTCCGCGGTCAGGCGCTCCGACAGCACGACCAGCAGGTTCGGATCGTCGTCGACGAGCAGGATCCGGTGCGCCGTCGAGCCGTGCGGGCGGCCCGCGTCGTTCAGCGACATGGCCCGAGTATAGGCAGTGTCCGTGCCGGCCCGACCGTGTCAGGGGGCCTTCGGATCGACGTAGCGGCAGCGCGGGCGGACCGGGCAGCGGTCGCATTCGGGGTTGCGAGCGTGGCAGGTCCGCCGGCCGTGGGTGATCAGGTTGACGTGCGCTTCGTACATCTGATCCGGTTGGAGCAGGGTCAGGAACACCTCGTGCGCGTCGTCGGCCGTGGTCTTCGGCGCGATGAGGCCGATCCGCTTGCTGACCCGCTCGACGTGGCGATCGACCGGCATGAGCGGAGTCCCGAATCCGAATAGGAGCACCACCGACGCGGTCTTGCGTCCGATCCCGTCGATCCGGGTCAGCCAGTCGCGGGCCTCGCGCGCCGGCATGTCGCCCAGGAACTCGAGGGAGTGGTCGCCGTGGGCCTCACGGATCGTCCGCAGGGCAGCCTGGATCCGAGGCGCCTTCTGTGGCGCCAGGCCGCCTGGGCGGATCACGTCGATGAGCTCGGGCAGGGGTGCGTTCTCGACCGCCAGCCAGTCCGGCGGGGTCAGGTCGCCCATACCGACGCCGCCCCAGCCGTCAGTGGCTCGGTGGGACTCGACGGGCCCGCGTCCGGGATAGGCCCTGGCCAGCGCCTCGAACGCGTGCTCGGCGTTCACGTCGGCGGTGTTCTGGGTCAGGATCGTCAGGATCAGCTCGCTCGTCGGGTCGAGCCGGCGCTCCCAGGTCGGGTGGCCGTACTCGGCGGCGAGACGTTCGAGGACGTACTCGACGAGGCCCGGACGAGTCCGCTCGAGCCGACGGACCCAGGTCCGGACCGGGTCCGGCGGCCGGCGACGCTTGTTCGCCCGGGCGGGCTTCGGGCGGGCCGTCGCCGCGATCCTCGGTCGCGCCGACAAGGTCCCGGTCATCGTCCGTCGAGGGACCGGGCGACCCGCTCGGCGCAGGCGATCAGCGGTGCCGCCCCAGCCGCGATCGCCGCCTCCAGGGCGATCGGCGCCTCGTGCACGGGAACGACCTGGGCGCCGATCGCGGCCAGGGCGCGGATGCCTTCGGGCTCGACGCCGCCGCCGATGGCGATGCAGCGGACCCCGGCGGCCTGGGCTCGGCGGGCCACGCCGAGGGCGGTCTTCCCGAACGCCGTCTGGGCGTCGATCCGGCCCTCGCCGGTGACGACGATGTCGGCCCGGGCCAGCTTCTCGTCCAGTCCGGTCTCATCGGCCACGAGATCCACGCCGGGCACGAGCTCGAGCGAGCGGAACCGGTCGCGCAGGCACAGCAGCCCGAAGCCGACCCCACCGGCGGCACCCGCGCCGGGAATGTCGCGCTCGCGCCGGCCAGTGGCGGCCTCAAGCGCGTCGGCGAAGCTCGTAAGCGCCCACTCGAGGTCCTCGCGGTCATCAGGCGTCGCGCCCTTCTGCGGTCCGTAGACGGCCGTCGCTCCATTTTGGCCGAGGAGCGGGTTCGAGACGTCGCACGCGATCCGCAGGTCGACCTCGGCGAGGCGCGGATCCAGCCCAGCCAGGTCGATCCGGACGATGCGTTGGAAGAGGATCGGCGTCGTCGCAGTAGGTTCTTCGACCGGCGTCATCCCGTCTTCATCGAGCGGCCGAGCGCCCAGGGCCTGGAGAATGCCGGATCCGGCGTCGTTCGTCGCGCTGCCGCCGATGCCCAGCGTGATCCGGCGGATCCCCGCATCGAGGGCAGCCTCGATCAACTGCCCTGTGCCGAACGTGGTGAGCAACAGGGGATGGCGGTCCGCCGGCACAAGCAGCGAAAGACCCGATGCCTGGGCGAGCTCGATGACGGCCCGGTCGCCATCGGCCGAACGAAGCCATGAGGCCTCGATCGTCACGAAGTCGGGGTTCAGGACTTCGCTGCTTTCGCGCTCCCAGCCGCCGGCCGCCTCGATCGCAGCCAGGGTGCCCTCGCCGCCGTCCGCCAGGGGAGCCAGGAGCAGCTCGTCGGCCGGGCGCACTCGGGCCCATCCTTGGCGGAGAGCGAGGGCGACCTCGACCGACGACAGGGAGCCCTTGAACGAGTCGGGAGCGAACACCACGACCAGCGGCGACGAGCTCATCCCGATCGGTTGCGGCGCTCGGCGTACTCGGGGATCCGGATCATCGGCGGGCGCTCGTGGTCGGCCAGCTCGATGACCTCCAACGCGAGCCTGCCGCGACCCGAGCGCGGCAGCTTCATGGTCGAGCCGAGCTCTGCGAACAAGCGCGCCTTGCGTCGCTCCTCGAGCCGCTTCATGACCGCCTGGAGGATGACGAACGACATCCGGGACAGGCCCTCAAGCTCCTGGTTGCGATGGACCCGGCGCTCGAGGTCGACCTGGCCGAGGCCCTCGATGCCGACCCGCTCCGCGATGTCGATGAGGTGCCCGATCTCGACCGCGTAGCCGGTGAAGAACGGGATCGTCTCCAGCAGCGACCGGCGCCCGGCGTACTCACCCGACAGGGGCTGGATGAAGCCCGACAGCTCGGGGTAGAACAGGTTGACCAGCGGCCGGGCGACGAGCTCCGTGACCCGTCCGCCGCCGCCCTCCTTGAGCACCCCGCCTTCCACGATCGGGCGCTGGTAGTAGCCCTTGACGTACTGCAGCCGGGGCTCGGCGAGGAGCGGCCCCAGCGTCCCGTACACGAACCTCGGGTGCCAGTTGCGGACGTCCGTGTCAGCCCACACGATGATGTCCCCGGAGGTCTCGTAGAGCGACTTCCAGAGAGCCTCGCCCTTGCCCTTGAAGGATCCGTAGCGCGGCAGCACGGCGGGATGCTCGACGACCCGCGCGCCCTCCGCCTCGGCGATCTCACGGGTCCGGTCCGTCGAGGCCGAATCGATGACCAGGATCTCGTCGAGGAGCGGGACCCGGCCCATCATCTCGCGGATGGCCCGCCGAACGATCGGCCCGATCGTTTCCTCTTCGTTGAGGGTGGGCAGGACCAGGCTGACCGTGATTTGCTGGGTCTCCTTCAGGCTGGCCAGGCGGCGCAGGTCGGCGAACTCGGCGTGGTGGTAGTTGGATTCACCGAACCAGCGCTCGACCCGAGCCGGGATCGCCCGTGCCTCCTCGGCGGCCCGATCCGCGGCCGCCAGGGTCTCTGCCTTGTCGGCGAGCTGCTCGAAGGTGACCCGGTTGATCGGCTCCTGGGTCTTGACCACCACGACCGTTGGCTTGGCCCGGCTAGCGATCGCCTCCGGGATCGCCCCGAACAGCGTGCCATCGCCGCCGCCCGGGGTCGCGGAGGCGCCCATGACCACGAGGTCGGCCCGCTCGGCTTCACGCAGGATCGCGTTGCGGACGTTGCTCGCCTCACGCAGGAGCGGCTCGGCCCGACCCTTCATGTGGGTCTTGATGAATGCAGCGAGGGCGCGCTCGGCCTGGGCTCGGACGGCCAGTGTGATCCCCGGCGGAACGAGGTGGAGCACGATGACCTCGGCGCCGTGGGCTCGACCCAGGGCATCGGCGTAGGTCAGCGCGAGCTCGGCGTGCGGTCCGCCGCGGACCGGGACGAGGATCCGCTTGACCTCGCGGCTGCCGCGCTGCTTGACGACGGCGATGTCGCACGGAGACTCGCGGACGACCGCATCGATGGTCGGGCTGAACACCGTCGACGCGCTGTCCGCGGCACGGGGCCGGCGGCGGGTCCGGCCGGCGGACGCGGTCGCGCCCGGGGCGGCGGCGGCTGGGTCCCCGCCCGGACCCGGCAGCGACTGCTTGCCGCCCCAGCCGAAGATGATCAGGTCCGCTTCCTGCTCCGCGGCCGCCTCGACGATGCCCTCGGCGGCATGCCGGCCGATCCGCACGAGCGGGTGGATCGCGGTGCCGGCCGGGGCGTAGTCGAGGACGCGCTGGAGAAGGCGCCGGGCGTGGCGCGCGCGAGTCGCTCCCTCTGACAGGGGCATCCCCTCGGGGACCTCGACGATGCCCAGTGCGTCGAGCGCACCGGAGCGCGGGTCGAGCAGCGCGGCCCCGATCCGGATGAGCTCCTCGGCCGTGCCCGGGTTCGCGACCGGGATCAGGATCCGGGCCGGGAGGGGCGCCCGGCTCACGCCCCGGCCCCGACGACCGACTCCCGCCAGCGCTGGACGAGGTACGGCTTGAGCAGTTCGAACTCGCGGGCCTGGCGCTCGACGCGCTCCTCCGCTTCGGCGGTCGTCACCTTGCGGTTCTCGATGACGAAGCTACCGACCCGTCCGAAGTAGATCGGGACGAGGGCC
>JBDTQW010000058.1:0-17202 GCA_039931975.1 Chloroflexota bacterium
GTCGAGGTCTTGGCGATGCTCCCGGTGATCCCGACCGTGAGCGGGTCGAAGCGGCCCCGCCAGGCGCTGGCCAGGGCATGGAGCGCGGCGAGCGGGCTGGCCACCCGGATCAGGCTGACGTCGCCCACGGCCCCGGGAAGCCCACCCGGTCGGCTCACGAGCAGGGCGGCCGCGCCGGCCTCGACCGCATCGGCCAGGTGCTCGTGCCCATCGGTCCGCTCACCGGACAGGGCGACGAACAGGTTGCCCGGCTGGACCCGCCGCGAATCGACCGCCGCACCCCGGATCGGTCGCGTCGATGAGTGCTCGAGTCGGCCGCCGGTCAATCGGGCGATCTCGGCGCCGTCGAACGCCTCGGCGACCGGATGGGGCTGCGACGGCGACGGCGCGTCGGTCACGCCGCCAAGTGTCCCATAGCGACCCGTCACCGATCGCTCTTGGGGCCCGGCCCGGGCACGTCGAGCATCGTCATGGCGTCGGTCGCCAGGCGCCGGAAGAGCTCGTAGGACTCGACCGCGAGGGGCAGGTTGCCCTGGCTGATGGACAGCGGCTTGGCCTCGTGGATGGTCACCGCGATCACGAGTTCCGGCGACTTTCGCCCGACGTAGCCCACGAACGAGTAGTTGTAGCGGTTCGGCTTCCAGGCGCCCCGGCCCTTGTTGGCCTTGGGGTCCCAGATCTGGGCCGTCCCGGTCTTGCCCCCGATGTCGTAGCCGCGGACGAGTGTCTTCTCCGCGTACCACGGCACGGTGTGGACGACGTGGCTCATCAGGTCGACCATCGCCTTGCTCATCTCGGGGGTCGTCGCCTGGCCGCGATCGACCGGGACCCGTTCCTCATCGCCGACGCCCAGGACCACGTGCGGCGTCACGAGCCTCCCGCCGTTGGCCATCGCCGCGAACGCGGTGACGAGCTGGAGCTGGGTCACGGCCACGCCCTGGCCGAACGACCCGTTGGCCAGGTCCACCTGGCTCCAGCGCTTGAGGGCCGGGTCGTTGACGAGCCCCGCCGCTTCGCCGGCGATGTCGACCCCGGACTTCCGCCCGAACCCGAGCCGCGCCCAGGCGCCGGCCAGGATCGAGGCTGCCTTGGCGGTCGACTTGCCCAGGCCGAGCGCGATCTTAGCCGCGCCGACGTTGCGCGAGTAGGCCACGATGTCGCGCGCCGGCATGTAGCCCATCGCCGTCCGGTCCGCGTCGTAGATCCGGCTCTCGCCGTGATCGAGCGACAGCGAGCCCGAGTCGAGGATGGGCGTCGAGAGGTTGATCGTGCCCTGTTCCAGGGCGGCCATGGCGGTGATCATCTTGAACACCGAACCGGGCTCGTAGACGTACGACACGATCGGGTCGATGAACGCCGAGGGGTCCTCGGCCGCGATCGTCCGGTACTCGTTGGCGTCGTAAGACGGGTAGCTGGCCATGGCCAAGATGGCGCCCGTCCGGGGATCCATGACCACGGCCGAGACGCTGACTGCCTGGTCGGCGGTGAAGGCGGCCAGGACCTCCTGCTCCGCGGCCAGCTGGAGGTTGGTGTCGATCGTCAGGCGGATGTCCGAGCCGGCCACGCCGGGGCTCAGGATCTCGGCGGTGTCGGTGATGGGGCGACCGACGACATCACGCTCGGCGAGGAGCAGCCGGGGCGTCCCGGCGAGCGTGGACTGGTACTCCTCCTCGACGCCGTACTGACCCTGCCCCTCGCGGTTGACGAAGCCGAGCAGGTGAGCCGCAAGGGTCGTCCCGGCCGCGCCCCCGGCCTGGGGGTAGAACCGGACCGCCTCGGGCTCGAGCGTGATCGTCTTGAGGCGGCCGTCGGCCACCGCCGCGCGGATCTTGTCTGCCGTGGCGTCGTCGAGGCCGCGGGCCAGGATGACGTAGGGCTTCTCGGTCTCGATCTTGTCGGCCAGGCTGCGAGCCGCATCCGGCTCCAGCCCGAGGATCGCCGACAGTTCGATCCCGGCCTCGCGGCGCTCGGCCGCGCTGACCTGATCAGGTGACGCCGCCACCATGTAGCGCTCGACGGACGTGGCCAGGGCGACTGTCCCAGTCCGGTCGTAGATCGTCCCCCGGCGGACCGGCTCGCGGAACTCGAGCGTGGTCTGGCGCTGGGCCTTGGCCGCGAGCTGGTCGTGCTGGACGACCTGCCACCACACCAGGCGGCTGACGAGCGATGCGCCGATCACCAGGAACGTCACCAGGACGACGAGGAGGCGGCGGCGCGAGTCGGTCCGTCCCAGCATCGTCGCTCGATCGGCTAGCGTTGGGTGACGACGAGGGGCTCGGCCAGCTGATCGAGGCCGAGGTCGATGGCCAGCTTGCGGATCGCCGGTCCACGACCGAGCCGGTTGAGGTCGGCGATCAGCTCATCGCGCTCCGCCATCAGGTCCGATCGCTCGTTGGCCAGCCGGTCGATCTCGTAGCCGGTGGCCGACACGCGCACGCTCTGGACCAGCGAGAAGAACGCCAGCAGGAACGCCAGGGCGATCCCGCCGAGCAGGATCCCCACCCGGTCTGGCCGGCGCCGCGCGCGGACGGTCGCCCGGGCGCGTCGTCGCGCCAGCGTCGGCGTTTCGTTCGTCCGCGGTGGCAGGAAGGTCGGGCGCGCTCGAACGCCCTGGAGGACGGCCATCAGTCGCCCAACGCGAAGGTCATTCGACGGGCGACCGGATCGAAGTCGAGAAAGGACAGGCCATCATGCTCGGCGTCGGCGGCGTCGCGGCCGGGCTCGTCATCGCGGACGAGCTGGCCCCGCTCGGTCCGCTCGCGCAGCTCGTGCCGGCGGCGACCGTACGACCGGCGGCGGCTGGATTGGTGGCGCTTGCTCATCGAGGTTGCCTCCTTTCGCTGGCGATGGGTCGGGTCGCGGGGTCCGGGCTCGGCTCCGCCCGGGTCGGCGTCGGGCGCTATGCGGCGATCCGTTCGGCGGCTCGCAACCGGGCGCTGCGGGCACGGGGATTGGCGGCCACCTCGGCCGGTCCGGCGGTCAACGATCGGGTCAGCAGGCGCAGCCGCGGGGTGCGGCCGCAGACGCAGATGGGCAGCGACGGGGGGCAGATGCAGCCCTTGCGCTCGGCCTCCATGAACCGCTTGACGATGCGATCCTCGAGGGAGTGGTAGCTCAGGACGACCAGGCGGCCGCCCGGCCGGAGCAGGTCGAGGCCCGCGGCCAGGCCGGCGCTCAGCGCGTCGAGCTCGGCGTTGACCGCGATCCGCAGGGCCTGGAAGACGCGCGTCGCCGGGTGGATCCGCCGGCGTCCCGGGGCGCCTGGGGCGACTCGCTCGACGAGTGCGGCGAGCTCCTCGGCGGTCCCGATCGGGGTGGTCCGGCGGGCCTCGACGATGGCCCGCGCGATCCGCCCGGCCTGGGGCTCCTCGGCGTATGTGCGGAACACGACGGCGAGCTCGCGGGCGTCGAGCGTGGCCAGCAGCTCGGCGGCGGACACACCCACGCTGGGATCGAAGCGCATGTCCAGCGGACCGCCGGCGCGGATGCCAAAACCGCGCTCGGTGTCGGCCAGGTGGAAGCTCGACAGGCCGAGGTCGAAGAGGAGGCCGTCGACCGCGGCGAAGCCGGCGGCCGGCGCGACGCTGCCGAGATCGCGGAAGTTCGCCTGGCTGAGCACCAGCCGGTCGCCGAAACGGGCGGCCAGGCGCTCGCGGACCCTGGCGATGGCCGCCCCGTCGGCGTCGAGCCCGAGGAGGCGGCCATCAGGATTGGACGCCTCCAGGATCCGTTCGGTGTGCCCACCGCCTCCGAGCGTGGCGTCGATGTGAAGGCTGCCGGAAGCTGGCGCGAGTAGCGTCAAGACCTCCTCTGCCAGCACCGGAAGGTGCTCTACCTTCATCTCGTCTCCCTGTTCGTCGACGGATCCCGAATGGACCCTGGAAGCGCATGTGGTGAGGGCCTCACGGCCCGGTGGCTTGTGCGATCCGCTCCTCAGATCCCCAGGCCGGTCAGGTGTTCGGCGAGGGCGTCGGGTGCCTCCATCGCCTTGCGGTAGTCGTCCCAGGCGGCGGGCGCCCATATCTCGGCGTGGTCGCGGGCCCCGACGACGACCGCGTCGCCGGCCAGCCCGAGCAGGTCTCGGAGCGAGGCGGGCACCACGATCCGGCCCTGCCGGTCGAGCTCGACCTCGTACGCGCTCGCGAACAGCGCCCTGCTGAACGTCCGGGCCGACGCGTCGGCGATTCCGAGGCCGCCGACCTTGCCGGCGAGAGCCTCGAACTCCGCCTTGGGGAAGATCGCCAGGCATGCGTCTACCCAGCGGGCCAGGTAGGCCCCGCCGTCGAGCTGCAGGCGGAACTTCGCGGGGACGGCGATCCGTCCCTTGTCGTCCACCGAGTGCCGGTACTCGCCGGTGAACACCTTGTCGGACTTCCCCTAGCATCGGGAGCTGGGTCGGGCGATGAGGCCCCTGGTCGCGTGCCTGGGCCTGACGCGGTTGTCGCGTGGGTTCGGTGCCTGGTTGGCGGGACCGGTGACGCTGTGGTCGCAGGTCCGGTGCGGGGCGGTTGATGGGGAGCGGAGCGCAGGTGGTATGGCGGCGATGTGGCTGCGGTGTGGTACTGCTCCCCACTTGACACCACTTCGTGCCACTTCGCCGCATCATACAGCACGGATGCACCGCGTCAATCCCGAAATCGGCGGCCTTGGCCGCGGATGGACGGGTGGTGGTGGACCGGCGGACCTGGTCTTGCCGAATTCCCACCGGGCGATCGTTGGTCAGCGGCTGGTCGGACGTGACTGCGCGTATCGGCCGATCGCTCTGACAGCCGACGCTCAGGTGAGCAGGTGGGCAGCAGTCCGGTGGACGGGGCCGACGAATGACCGTGTGGTGCTCATCTGGCGAAACCAGCCCGGGTCGACGGTCGGGAGCGGGACCGGGGCGTCGATCCTGGAGGGCGGCCCCAGGGCGCCGATCCAGGCGACGGAGCCTGGGTCAGCCGGGCGACGAAGCCGGGTCAGCCGGGCGGCAACGGGATCCGGATCATGTCGCCGACATGGATCAGGCTCGGGTTGGCGATCTCGGGATTGAGTTCCTGGACCGCGGCCTTCGTCACGCCGAAGTGCTGTGCGATGCCGGACAGGGTGTCCCCGGATCGCACCCGGTAGAGATAGCAGTCCGGTGCGTCCGGGCATGGCTTCAATCCCACGAACGCAGGCGGGACGGACGGCTGCGGCGAGCCGGTCGGCGAGGGGGTCACAGTTGGAGTCGGGGTCGGGCTCGGCGTGGGTGTCGGGGTTGCAATCGCGCTCGGGCTGGGGGCTGAGCTCGCCGCCTGGCCCGGGATCGAGCTGGCGCCGGCTGACCCGGGATCGGGCAACGCGCCGGGAAGGGTCAGGCCGCCTCGGTACGAGGTGAACGCGAACGCGATGACCAGGGCCGCCCCGAGGATCCCGAGGGCAACGACGATCGGGCCGGGCCGCGAACGCGCGGGGCGCGCCCCGCTCCGCCGGGTGCTCCGGACGACCGGGGCCACGAGGACGAACGGCGCCGAAGCGCCGGACGGATCGCCCGCGGACGCCGCCGAAGCCGCGGCGGAGGAAGCCGACCTGCCAGCAGAGGCCTTGCCCGCCGGCGATGTCTCCGAGTCAGGACCCCCAACGACCGCGCCGGCGCCCGCCACGCCGACACCCGTTGCCACGCTCGACGGCGGAACATCAGCGGAGCGGGCCGCGGTCGAGCCCCGCCGGTCAGGTCCGGGCTTCGTCGCGGCCACCACCCCGACGGTCGATCCGCCCCGCGCCGACGCTTGACGACCGAGCCGGCCAGATCCGCCGCGAGCGGAGCCCGTCGCCCGGACGTAACGGGGACAGTCCACGTGGTCGGCCTCGAGGCAGACCAGGCGTTGCTGGATGAGCGACAGGGGCGCGGGCGGGTCCGATGCTGCGCACCGGTTGTCCACGTGTTCGGCCGGATCAGCCGCTCCCGACGCGGCAGCCACCAGCAGCGGGCAGGCGACCCCGACGAACGGGTCGGCGCCGACTCGGGCAGCGTCTGCGGCGTCTCCGGCGGAGTCAGCCACGGGTCCTCCAGTCGGCGTCGGGCCCGGGATCCGGTCGACGACGGCGGGAGTCTAGTACCTTTCGCCCGTTGCCGGGACTTGCGAGCCAGTGCTAGGCTCCCTCCCCGGCGGTGGTCCGAGGATCGCCGACGACCGATTCGACGCACATTTCGAGGTCCTTCGACCAGCGCCATGGCCATCCAGCTGCCGATCGCATCGCCCGAGCACGAGGCGTACCGCCTCGCCGATCACCGGATCCGCCGCTGTACGTTCCGCCGACTGATCGCGATCGATGCCGCCGATGAGCGCATGTACGAGGTCGAGTGCCTCTTCCCGGAGCGCCAGGTCCCGCTGCCGCTGGGCGACCTCGAGGCCGCGACCCCGATCTGCAACGCGTGCACGGCGGCCCACATCTTCCGTCCCGACGAAGACTGACCCGCCGGTCCTCCGGCCGAGGTCGATGCGCCAGCGAGGCGACCTGTAAGCCGAGTTCTGTCCCGCGATCGCTCGCGGGGACGGTCATCCATCTCGACCGCCGGTTGCCCGGCGGTTCATGCGGCCGACCCGAGGGCTGGGCAGCGCACCTCTCCCCCATCGATACCTTGCGGTTCCGACGGGTTGCGCCCTCCTATTTGGCCTTGCTCCGGGTAGAGTTTGCCGCGTTTCACTCCCGCGGCCGAAGCCGCTGGACTCGTCTCTGTGGCACTCGTCCTCGCCTCGCGGCGGACGGGCGTTACCCGCTACCCTGCGCTGAGGAGCTCGGACTTTCCTCGAGCCGGATCGGCAAGCCGACCCGGCGCGCGACCGTCCGGTCGCCTCGCTGGCCGAGCGATTCTACCGCGGGCCTCAGAGGATGCTGCCGCCGACCGCCAGCTCGACCGCGAGGGCCAGGAGGTACAGCGCCAGGAGGATCGGCAGCGCGCCCCAGATGAGCGTCGGCAGCCAGGCCCGGATCGATCGGGCCCGCGGGTCGGCGGACCCTGCCGCCACCTCCAGCGGTGCCCGCCAATCGCCGCCGAGCACGTAACGCTGCCGAGCGTCCTCGAGCGCGAGCTGCCAGGCGGCGACCGCGCGCTCCTGCGGGTCGTCGATGGCCCCGAACGCGAGACGGGTTGGGCCGAGGTCGCCGAGTCCGCCCCGCTCGAAGTCGACGATTGCCGCCAGGCGTGCCCGCCCGAAGCGCTCGACCGGTCCGGACTGCTCGATCCGGTCGACGATCTCGGCCGCAGCGTCGTAGCGTCCAAGATCGATCAGGTAGGTGGCCCTGACCACCTGGTTCGCGGCCGTCTCGGGAACGCGCCCGAGCCAGCGGCGGATGCCCCACGCCGTCCGCGGCGGGAAGCGCTGGCCGCTGGCGCGCCGGAACCGGCTCAGCTCGCGACGACCGGCCATCAGGATGGCGCCGGCGATCGGGCGATCCCGGTCGGGCATCGTGGCCAGGGTGAGCCACAGCGCGACGACGAGCAGGGCGACGAGGGCGAGCGCCATCGCCAGCGCGAAGGGCAGGCCGGCAGCGGTGGCCAGCGCCGACGTCAACCCGACGGTCACGAGCGACCCCGCAGTGATCGCCCAGCGTCGCACCCGCGGCCCGACCAGGACCTCCGCCTGGAGCGCGCCCGTGGCTCGCAGCCGGCCACGCAGGTCCGGCTGCCCGGTCATGTGTCCTGGCGGTCCGGGCGGCGGACCACGGAGGCGGGACCGCCGGCGAGGGCCCGGTCGATGGCCTCGTTACACAGGAGGTCGGCCGCGCTGTTCTGGGCCCGCGGCACGTGGACGGCGGTCCACCGGTCGAAACCCTGGAGGAGCCGGCGCGCCTCGGCATGGAGCGGCTGAAGCTTGGCGTCCTTCACGCGCCAGCGCCCGTGCAGCTGCTCGACGATGAGCTTCGAGTCGAGCATCAAGTGGACCTCGCGCGCGCCGAGCTCGGTGGCCAGGGCCAGGGCCCGGACGACGGCGATGTACTCGGCCACGTTGTTGGTCTGGATCCCGAGGTAGTCGGAGAGGGTCGCGAGAGGCGGAGCGAGCGGATGGCGGGCATCTGGCCGGTCGGCGTCGATCAGGACGGCACCGGCCGAGGCCGGTCCCGGGTTGGAGCGCGCCGCGCCGTCGGTCCGAACGATCAGGCGCAGCCCGGTCTTCGTCGCGTTCCGGGTGGCCGGGCCAGTAACCGCAGTCTCGTCGGCGGGCGTCGCCATCGGCGCCGGCCAGAAGCCGGAGCCCGGATCCGGCTCCCGTTCGGCTCGGCTCAGGTCGTCGCTCCGGTCGAGCCTGGCGGGCCGGCCTCGCTCGAGCCGGGGGCTCCGCCGCGAGCCTCGTCAGTGCCCAGTGTTCGGTCACTGCCCGCCGATCCGCCGCCAGTCCCGGATCCGTCCCCGCGACCGAGAGGCGCCAGCGTGCCACTCGGCATGGGACCCTCGACGGTCTCGTCCGGCCCCCCGCGGATCTTGCGCCAGACGATCTGGATCGGGTCGTAGTACTTGTCGGCGACCCGCTCCTTGAGCGGGATGATCGCGTTGTCGGTGATCTTGATGTGCTCCGGGCAGACCTCGGTGCAGCACTTGGTGATGTTGCAGTAGCCGATCCCACCCTCGTCCTTAAGGTATTCGGTGCGGTCGGCGACGTCCATCGGGTGCATCTCCAGCCCCGCCGCCCGGACCAGGTAGCGCGGGCCCATGAACGGACGCTCCGTCTCGTGGTTGCGCAGCACGTGGCAGACGTCCTGGCACAGGAAGCACTCGATGCACTTGCGGAACTCCTGGACCCGCTCGATGTCCTCCTGTTGCCAGCGCCAATCCTCCTGGGGCCGGTCGGCCGGCGGCGTGAACGGGGCGATCCGCTTGTTGACCTCATAGTTCCAGGACACGTCGGTGACCAGGTCGCGAATGAGCGGGAAGGCCCGCATCGGCTCGACCGTGATCGTCTCGTCGGGCCCGTAGTCGGATAGCCGGGTCTTGCACGACAGGCTGGGCCGGCCGTTGACCTCGCAGCTGCACGAGCCGCACTTGGCCGCCTTGCAGTTCCAGCGGACGGCCAGGTCGGGAGCCTCGTTGGCCTGGATCCAGTGGAGCGCGTCGAGGACGACCATCCCCTCCTCGACCGGGACGTCGTACGAGACGAACTCCCCGTCGGTGTCGGGCGTCCCGCGAAAGACGCTCAGGTGGGCCTGTGGCATCGAGTCACTCCGTGGCGATGAGCTTGCGAAGGTCGGCCGGCAATGGCGGCAGCTGGGAGGTCGTCACCTCCATGGTCTCACCGACCCGCCGGACCACGCTGTTCTTCTTGGCCCAGGCCTGCGACGGCTCGGGGTAGTCGAGCCGGCTATGTGCCCCACGGCTCTCCTTTCGCTGACGGGCGCTGCGGGCGATGGCCTCGGACACGATGAGCAGGTTGCGCAGCTCGTAGACCAGGCCCCAGCCCGGGTTGTAGGCGCGCCCGCCGGCCACCCGGAGCGACGGCCAGCGAGCGTACATGCCGGCCAGCCGGCCGATCGCCTCGTGCAGGTCGGCCTCGGTCCGGAAGATCCCGACCAGCGACTGCATGGTTGCCTGGAGCTCCTGGTGAAGGCGATACGGATCTTCGCCGGGTCCCTGCCCTAGCGGCGCGGCAAGCTCCTCGGCGGCCGCCCGGATCTGGACCGGGTCGACCCGGGGCACCTCGTCCATGGTCGCCGCCTCGGCCGCGGCGGCGGCACCGGTCCGCTGCCCGAACACCAGCAGGTCCGAGAGCGAGTTGCCGCCCAGCCGGTTGGCCCCGTGCAACCCGGCCGAGACCTCGCCGGCGGCATAGAGGCCCGCCCGGGTCGTCGCCCCTGTGTCGGGATCGACCCGGATGCCGCCCATGATGTAGTGGGTCGTCGGGCCGACCTCCATCGGCACCTTGGTGATGTCGATGTCGGCCAGCTCCTTGAACTGCTCGTACATCGACGGCAGCTTGCGGCGGACGTGCTCGGGCGGCAGGTAGCTGATGTCGAGGAAGACCCCACCATGGGGTGACCCGCGGCCCTCCTTGACCTCGGTGTAGATCGCCCGGGCGACGTTGTCCCGGGTCGACAGCTCGGGCGGCCGGCGGGCATCCGTCGTCCGACCGGCACTGAGCGCCTCGACCCAGCGCCTCGCCTCCTCGTCGTTCGCGGCGTACTCCCCGCGGCGATCCTCGGGCAGGTACTTCCACATGAACCGCTCGCCGTGCTTGTTGCGCAGGATGCCGCCCTCGCCGCGTACGGCCTCGGTCACCAGGAGGCCGCGAACGCCGGGCGGCCAGACCATCCCGGTCGGATGGAACTGGACGAACTCCATGTCGATGAGCTCCGCCCCGGCGAGATACGCCAGGGCCTGGCCATCGCCCGAGTACTCCCATGAGTTCGAGGTGATCTCCCATGCCCGGCCGACGCCGCCGGTGGCCAGGACGATGGCCTTGGCCGGGAAGACGATCGGCTCGCCGGTCGTGCGCCAGCAGCCGAAGGCGCCCCGGACGCGGTCGGTCCAGGTCAGGAGGTGGGTGACCGTGCATTCCATGTAGACCGTGATGCCCGCGGCCACCGCCCGGTCCTGGAGCGTCCGGATCATCTCCAGGCCGGTCCGGTCGCCGACATGGGCCAGCCGCGCGTACGAGTGCCCGCCGAACGGCCGTTGGAGGATCCTCCCGTCATGGGTCCGGTCGAAGACCGCCCCCCAGGCCTCGAGCTCGCGCACCCGGTCGGGCGACTCCTGGGCGTGCAGCTCGGCCATGCGGGGATGGCTGAGCAGCTTGCCGCCGACCATCGTGTCCCGGAAGTGGACCTGCCACGAATCGTCCTCGGCGACATGGGCCAGCGCGGCCGCGACCCCGCCTTCGGCCATCACCGTGTGGGCTTTGCCCAGAAGCGACTTGCAGACGAGACCGACGTCCGCCCCGGCCTCCGCGGCGGCGATCGCGGCGCGCAGCCCGGCGCCGCCGGCGCCGATGACCAGGACGTCGTGCGGATGCTGCTCGGGACCGTCGCTCACAGGCGGATGGACAGGTCGACGAGCCAGCCCGCCGCCAGCGCCCGGACGTACAGGTCGGCCAGGGCCACCGAGATCAGGCTCGCCCAGGCCCAGCGCATGTGGTTGACGTTGAGACCGGTCAGACGCCGCCAGAGGGAGTACTGGGTCCGCGTCCGGGCGGTGCACGAGAAGCAATCGAGCCGCCCGCCCGCGAGATGGCGGAGCGAATTGCAGGACAGCGAGAAGCCGGTCAGCAGGACCACGTTGGCGAAGAAGATGACGCTGCCCAGGCCGAGCCGCCAGGTCCCGTCGGGGGGCCGCAAAGACAGGAACGCGTCCAGCCACAGGAAGAACAGCGGCACGAAGGCGAGATACAGGAAGATCCGGTGCAGGTTCTGGAGGATGAACGGGAACGACGCCTCCATGGCGTAGCGCCGGTGGACCTTCGGCTCGCCGACCGCGCAGGCCGGCGGGTCGACGAAGTACGCCCGGTAGTACGCCTTGCGGTAGTAGTAGCAGGTCGTCCGGAAACCCAGCGGGATCCACAGGATGAGGATCGCCGGCGAGAACCACGACGGCAGGATATCGGCGCCGATCAGGGGCGAGAAGAACGGCGACAGGTAGCCGTCGACCTCGTAGTCGACGCCGAAGACCGGGCCCCACAGGAACGCCGAGAACAGCGAGTAGGCGATGAATGCGCCGAACCCGATCGCGGTCACGGTCGGAGCGAGCGCCCAGGCGTCGCGCCGCGAGGTTCGACCGAATCCCTGGGCGGCGGCGCCGGGCGGCTTCAGCGGCGTTCGGACGACCGTGTTGTCCAGCTGCCTGTCTCCTGCTGAGCGCCATCGACCGCGGACGTTGAGGGCGGGTGGGCACCTCGCATTCTAGCCGCTGCGCTCCTGTACCATCCATGCCCCGGCCGCACCCGCCACGGAGTCCTGCCCGCGTGAAGATCCAGGAAGCCGACGCGAAGTCCCTGCTCCTCGCGCAGGGTCTGCCGGTCCCGGCCTGGGAGGTTGCCCGAACGCCCGCCGAGGCCCGGGCCGCTGCCGAACGGTTCCTCGCCGCCGGGGCCGACGCGGTCGTGGTCAAGGCCCAGGTGCTGGTCGGCGGGCGGGGCAAGGCCGGGGGCGTGAAACTGGCCGGATCGGCCGACGAAGCCGAGGCCGTTGCGACGGACATCCTGGCGCTCACGATCAAGGACCTCCCGGTCCGCAAGGTTTTCGTCGCGCCGGCGGCCGACATCGTCAAGGAGTACTACCTCGGCGCGATCCTCGATCGAGCCAGCCGGCGGATCGTGGTCATGGCCTCGGCCGAGGGCGGAGTGGAGATCGAGGAGGTCGCCCGAGCCACCCCCGAAGCGATCCATCGGGTCGCCGCGCACCCCCATCTCGGCCTGCTCGACTGGCAGGCCCGCGAGCTCGCGTTCGCGATCGGGCTGGGCGGCCCGCACCTGCGCTCGTTCGTGGCCATCGCCCGCGGGCTGGTGGCCACCATGCTCGCCGACGACGCGGACCTGGTCGAGGTCAATCCACTCGCGATCATCAGGGAGCCTGACGAAAAGGGCGAGGTGTCGGAGCGCCTCGTCTGCCTCGACGCGAAGATCACCCTCGACGAGTCTGCCCTGCCCCGGCACCCCGAGCTCGAGGCGCTCCGTGACCCCGACTCCGAGGACCCCGCCGACGCCGAGGCGCGCGCCCTGGGCATCGCCTTTATCCGTCTCGACGGATCGATCGGCTGCATGGTCAATGGCGCGGGCCTGGCGATGACCACGATGGACCTCGTCAAGCGCGCCGGCGGCGAGCCCGCGAACTTCCTCGACATCGGCGGTGGTGCGCGAGCCGACAAGGTCGCCGCGGCGATGCGGCTGATCCTGGACGACCCGAACGTGCGCGCCATCCTGGTCAACATCTTCGGCGGGATCACCCGTGGCGACGAGGTCGCCCGGGGCCTGATCGAGGCGCGCTCGGTCCAGGCGCGCGACGTGCCGATGGTCGTTCGGATCGTTGGCACCAACGCCGATGAGGCGGGCCGGCTGCTCACCGAGGCCCGCTTCGAGACCGCGACAAGTCTCGACGATGCCGCCGCCAGGGCGGTCGCGGCCGCGCAGGCAGTGGCCACGTGAGCATCATCGTCGGGCGCGACACCCGTCTCGTGGTCCAGGGGATCACCGGCCGCGAGGGCGAGTTCCACGCTCGCCAGATGGTCGAATACGGCACCCCGGTCGTGGCCGGCGTCACGCCCAACAAGGGCGGCCAGACCGCCGTCGACGGCCGGGTTCCCGTCTTCGACACGGTCGCCGAGGCGGTCCGCCAGACCGGCGCCAACACGGCCTGCATCTTCGTCCCGCCGGCCGGCGCCCCGGACGCGATCCTCGAAGCAGTCGGTGCCGAGATCGGCACGATCTTGTGCATCACCGAGGGGATCCCGGCGCTGGACATGCTCAAGGTCGTCGAGGTCACCCGGACGGCCGGGGTGCGCCTGATCGGGCCGAACTGCCCCGGTGCCACGTCGCCCGGGCGGGCCAAGGTGGGGATCATCCCGGGTCGCATCCATCGCGAGGGTCGGGTCGGGGTCGTGTCCCGATCGGGGACGTTGACCTACGAGGCGGTCCAGGCGATGACCGACGCCGGCATCGGCCAGTCGACGTGCGTCGGGATCGGTGGCGATCCGATCATCGGGACGACCTTCCTCGACGTCCTGCAGCTGTTCGCTGCCGATGAGGAGACCGACGCGATCGTGCTCATCGGCGAGATCGGCGGTTCGGCCGAGGAGGAGGCAGCGGCCTGGGCCGCCGACCACCTGCGGGGTGTCCCGATGGCCGCCTTCATCGCCGGCCGGACCGCACCCGAGGGAAAGCGGATGGGCCACGCCGGGGCGATCATCTCGGGCGGCTCGGGGACGGCCGCCGAAAAGATCGCCGCGCTCGGGGCCGCCGGGATCCGCGTGGCCGACTCCCCGACCGAGCTGCCGGCCATCCTCCGCGCCGCCGGCTACAAGGGCTGAGGAGTCGACCGTGGGCGCCCTGATGGAGCTGGTCGCGGGCGACAGCGAGGCCATCCTGATCGTGATCTCGACCGACGATCTGGCCGCCCTGGCCGAGCCGGGTCGATTCGTCGCCCACGTGTCCCTCGGCGCCGGGCTCGATCCGACGTGGCTCGACCTGTTCAGCGAAGCGGTCCGGTCGGTCCTGGGCAGCGCCGAGCCGAGCGACTTTCTGGACGCGCGACGCGAGCTCGAGGGTCCGGGCGAATCGGGCGGACGGACGGTCGAGCGGGTGGATGCGCGCTGGATCGAGACGATCGCCCAGCTGCGCGAACGCGACATCGCGGCCGTCGCCGGCCGCTGGCTGGATCTGCTCGAGGACGAGTTGGGCGAGCTGCCGCGCGAGGAGAAGCCCTGGATCCGGGAGCTGGCCGGCGAGATCGTCCGGTTCTGCCGGGCGGCCGAGCGCGCTCCGGACGTGATCTTCGCCTGGTCCCTGTAGGCGGGTGATCCGACCGATCGAGCCAGACGCGACGGCCGTTCTCCGGCTCACCGACGTCGGGGTCCGCCGGGCGGGACGCTGGATCCTCGATGGCATCAACTGGACCGTCCGCTCCGGCGAGCGCTGGGCGATCGTCGGGCCCAACGGATCGGGCAAGACGACCCTGGTCCAGATCGCCGCCACCTACCTCTGGCCGAGCCGCGGGACAGTGGAGGTCCTCGGGGAGCGGATCGGCGCCGTCGACGCCAGGGAGCTTCGGCGGCGGATCGGCTTCGTCAGCGCGGCGCTGGCCGCCGAGGTCGACGGGAACCTGTCGGCGGCCGACTTGGTCATGAGCGCGCGTCATGCGGCGCTCGCCCCATGGTGGGCCGCCTACCGGCCCGACGATATCGCGCGGGCCGAGGCCGCCCTTGATCGACTGGGGTTGGCTGGGCTCGGGCGACGCACCTTCGCGACGCTGTCTTCCGGCGAGCGTCAGCGAGTCCTCATCGCCCGCACCCTCATGACCGAGCCCGCGCTCATGCTGCTCGACGAGCCGGCGGCGGGTCTCGATCTCGGAGCCCGCGAGGGCCTCGTTGGCCGGATCGAGGCGCTGGTCGCCGTTCCCACCCTCGCGGCGATCGCCCTGGTGACCCATCACGTCGAGGAGGTTCCGGCGGGGTTCAGCCACGCACTCGTGCTGGCCGAGGGCAAGGTGGTGGCCGCCGGTCCGATCGACGCGACCCTCACCGGCGACGTCCTGTCGCGGGCCTACCGCATGCCGATACGGGTCGACACCGCTGACGGCCGGTTCTGGGCGCGCGCCCTGCCCGCCCAGTGGCCGAGTCAGTAGCCGAGCGCGCCCCAGGACGGGCCGCCCGGCGCCTCGATGAGCTCGACCAGCACGCCGTGGCAGGACCGCGGATGGAGGAACGCGACGGGCCCCTCGGCGCCCTTGCGCGGGGCGGTGTCGATCAGCTCGACGCCGTCGATCGCCAGCCGGGTCAGGCTCTCGGCGAGGTCCTCGACCTCGAAGCAGACGTGGTGGAAGCCCTCCCCCTTGGCCTGCAGGAAGCGGGCCACGCCGGTGCTGTCGTCGGTCGGCATGACCAGCTCGATCTTCGACTCGCCGAGGGGCAGGAACGCGATCGTCACCCGGTCCGACGGGATCGGCAGCACCGTCTCGAGGGCCAGCCCCAGGATGTCCCGGTAGAAGGCCAGCGAGGTGTCGAGATCGCCGACGACGACCGCGACATGGTGGATGCGGCCCAGGCGCCGGATCGGATCGGGCACGGCCTGACCAGTCATACCGTGATGAGCTCGCGGTGCTCGCCCCAGGCGGCGCGCAGCCGGTCGCTGATCTCGCCGACGGTCGCATGCGCGCGGACCGCCTCGATCAGGGCCGGCATCACGTTGTCGTCACCGGCCGCGGTGGCCTCCAGCCGGTCGAGGGCGGCGGCCCAGGCCGCCGGATCGCGCTCGGCCCGGACCCGTCGGACGCCCTCGATCTGGCGCCGCTCCCCGTCCGGATCGATGCGGTGGATCGGCGGGGTCGCCCCGGCTTCGTCCTGGAAGAGGTTGACCCCGACCACGATCTGGTCGCCCGATTCGATCCGGCGCTGGACCAGGTAGGCCGACTCCTGGATACGCTGCTGCTGGAACCCGTGCTCGATGGCTGCGATCGTCCCGACCAGCGCGTCGATCTCGTCGAGCTCGTCCCAGGCCGCGCGCTCGAGCTCGTTGGTCAACGTCTCGACGTAGTACGACCCGGCCAGCGGATCGGGCGTCTCGGTCAAACCCGACTCGTAGGCCAGGATCTGCTGCGTCCGCAGGGCGAGCCGGGCGGCCTCGGCGGTCGGCAGCGCCAGTGCCTCGTCGCGCGAGTTCGTGTGCAGGCTCTGGGCTCCGCCCAGGATCGCGGCCATGGCCTGGACGGTGGTCCGGACGACGTTGTTGTCGATCGACCGGGCGGTCAGGCTGGAGCCGGCCGTCTGGACGTGGAACCGGCACATCTGCGAGCGAGGGTCGGTCGAGCCGTAGCGCTCCCGGACGATCCGGGCCCACATCCGCCGGGCGGCCCGGAACTTGGCGACCTCCTCGAACAGCTCGCTCCAGGCGGCGAAGAAGAAGCTCAGCCGACCGGCGAACGCGTCGATGTCGAGGCCGCGGGCGACCGCGGCATCGGCATAGCCGATGGCGTCGGCGAGGGTGTATGCCAGCTCCTGGACGGCGGTCGCCCCGGCCTCGCGCATGTGGTAGCCACTGATCGAGATCGTGTTCCAGCGGGGCAGCTCGCGGGCACAGAACTCGAAGACGTCGGTGACCAGGCGCATCGACGGCCGGGGCGGGTAGATGTAGGTCCCCCGGGCGATGTACTCCTTGAGGATGTCGTTCTGGGTCGTGCCGCTGACGGCGGCCCACGCCACGCCCTGGCGCTCGGCCGCAACCACGTACAGCGCCAGCAGGATCGGTGCGGTCGAGTTGATCGTCATCGAGGTGCTGACGGTGTCGAGCGGGATGTCCCGGAAGAGCGCTTCCATGTCGACCAGGCTGCTGATCGGGACGCCGACCCGGCCCACCTCCCCTTCGGCCTGGGAGGCGTCGGAGTCGTAGCCCATCTGGGTCGGCAGGTCGAACGCGACGGACAGGCCGGTCTGGCCCTGACCCAGGAGATAGCGGAAGCGCTCGTTGGTCTCGGCAGCGGTGGCGAACCCGGCGTACTGGCGCATCGTCCAGAACCGGCTCCGGTACATCGTCGGCTGGACGCCCC
>JBDTQW010000059.1:0-16899 GCA_039931975.1 Chloroflexota bacterium
GATCGTCAGACTTATGAGGCTGCCATCGCCGCGGTCGAAAGCCAAGGCCGCCGAGCGGGCGCTGCGCGCCCGAACGGCTGGCGTGGGCGATCGAGCAAGTCACCCGAGCCCTCTGTCCGTCTCGAAGGGCACGGAACTGGTGGCACCGCGAACAAGCCGTTCTCGTCATCGCCGCGCTGGCGGCGCCCGGACAAGGAGGACGCGAGTCCTGACCGATCCCGACGCGACGGCGGCGGCGCTGGTGCGGGCGTTGCGGCGCAACGCGGTGGCCTACGCAGGACTGGCGTCCCCGGAAGGGTTCGAACCTTCGACCTACCGCTTAGAAGGCGGTTGCTCTGTCCGCTGAGCTACGGGGACGTCCGTTCAGTTTAGGCACGAAATCGCGGGATGGACGGCGCATCGGGCGGGAGCTCTGGGTGACCGCTCAGCTCCCGGCGACGAAGACCTCGCCGCGCGAGTTCGCGAAGATCGACCCGTAGCCGGCGGCGACGATCCTGTCGCGTTCGTCGCCAGGGAGGTCCGCGGGCTCGAGAACGACGTAGCGGTATCCCCCGCTCGCGAGCGCGTCGTCGAGATCATGGAACGGGCGGAGACGTCCACCCACGGTGTGGATGTTGACCACGGCATCGGGCGAGATGATCGTCTCGGTCACCCCGGTGAAGACGCCGAGCGGCGTCGCCACCCACTGTTCGAAGCTCGCCGCGACATGCAGCACGGGTGTCGCCGGGCCGAGCCGGCCGGCCGCGATCTCTGCCCGGAGGACATCGAGCAGTGCCTCCTGGTCGGGCCGGGCGATTCGGCGCGAATCGGGGTAGCCGCGCCAGTAGCCCTGCTCGGCGTAGCGCAGGTCGATCGCGAGCGTCTCGCTGATCCGGTGCTCGCCGAGGAAGAGCAGCTCGATCGGCGCCGGCCGTAGCGGCAGCACGGCGACGAGGAGCACGCCGGCGACGAACCCGGCCCGCACCGCGATGGGCACGGTCGTGGCGTTCCACACGGCGTCGAGGGCGAGCGCGGCCGTCAACGCCAGGAAGACCGGGATCCAGTACTGGAGTGTCTTCGGCAGCTCGAAGTGGATCGCCTGCAGGAGCAGGCTCTCGCCGGGGACGAGCACGATGACGATCGCGACGACCACGCCCACGGCGATGGCGGCGAGCGCCACCGGCGCGGCCACCGCACGCGTGGCGAACAACAGCCCGACGATCGTGACGGTCGCAAGTAGCGGCAAGGACACCAGGATCCGGCCGAGCGAATCGACCACAGCCCTCGCCCCGACAGACGGTGAACCAGCCGACACGAGGACGAGGACGACCGGGATCGCCGCCAGAAGGGCGATCCGGCCCAGCACGACGAACACGGCCCGCAGCCCGCCGGCCCGCTCGAGCAGGAGCCCCACCCCAACGGCGAGCGGGAACGCGACCAGGCCCAGCACCGCAGGGAATCCCAGCCCGACCATCGTCGCGAGCTGCGGCAACGCCAGCACGCCACCCGCCGCCAAGCCGGGGATCCCGATCGTCGCCGCACGGCCCGGCCGGGCGAGGACGACCGCAGCGACGGTCCCGATCGCGAGGGCACCGACGACCGGATGGACGAGGGTCGCCGTGCCCAGCCCTGCTCCGAGGAGGAGCCCATCGCCGCCGCGCGGCGGGAGCGTCCCGGGGTCGCCTCGCAGCCGTTCGGCGAGAGTGGCGAGCGACCACGCGACGAGGGGCAGGACGAGGACGGTCGCCCGGTCGTCGGCCAGCCGGGCGAACGAGGCCGTGAGCGTGAACGTCAGGAGCGCCCAGCGCCCGGTCGAGGCGCCGCCCAGCGCGGTCGCGAGCCGGTGGATGCCGACGGCGACGAGGAGTGTGCCGGGCAGGATGAATGCCGAGGCGGCGAGCGCGGCCGGCACGCCACTAAGGGTCGAGATCGTGCCGAGCAGGGCCGTGTAGCCCAGGAACGTCCGTGACGGCCCGTAAAGCGGCGACGCGGTCGTTGTGAGCTCGGTCCAGCTCCCGAACGTGCGGAGGTGCTCGACCGTCGCGACGTGATTTGGCAGCACGTCGAGGAATGGCACGACGGGCGAGGCGAGCTGCAACACGACGGCTCCCGACCAGGCGATCACAATGAACGCCCAGAAGAGCCACGGGATCCCGGCCTCCGCCTCGGCCTCGGCCTCGGTCCTGGAGCCGAGCCGGAACGCCAGGACAGGGCGAGCGCACCAGCCAACGGCGAGGATCACGAGGTGCGCGACGACGACGACCGGCGGTCGAAACCATCCGGCCCAGCCAAGCCCGAACAGGAGCGTGACGTCGAGCAGCGCGGCGCCGACGAACCCGGCCAGGATCGTCTCGCCGAACGAGGGGAAGGCCGATCTCCGCGCCAGACGGGCGAGAACGGCGCCCGCCGCGAGATTGAGTGACGACGCCCCGAGCACGAGGACGGCCGCCGGCAACGTCGTGGGGAGCTGGCTCAGGATGCCGGCCGCGACGCCCTGCGGATCGAAGCCCATGGGGCCGGATGCGAGCAGCGTCAGGCCGATCCCGACCGCGACGAGCCCGAGCAGGCCGATCAGGTCGAGCGCGATCGCGTCCGGCGTGCGGCCGCCGCGTGGCTCGATCGGGACGTCCACCGCGGCGATGATACAGGCCGGTCCGGGAGGCTCGGCCGCTAGCCGAAGTGCCCCCAGAGGATGCCTGCCGCGTTCACCGCGCAACCGAAGACGATCAGCGCGATCCCCCAGCGCGGGAGTCCCGATCGCTCGACGGCCCTCGCCAGGATCGGGATCGTGAACGGCAGGAAGTCCAGCGCGTAGCGGTAGCCGAATTGGAACCAGCCGCCGCCGTAGTACAACAGGCTCGGGATCAGCACGAGGAGGCACGTACCGGCCAGGAGGAGAGTCTCGCGCGACCGACGATCCGCTCGAACGGCGAGGATCAGCGCGGGTGACGTCAACGCGATCGACATGCCGAGGCCGTCCGGGACGATGAAGGGCAGCGCGAGGCGGAATCGCGGCAGGCGCCAGACCAGGTAGTCGAGGTTCATCGGGACGTGTGCCAGAGAGAACAGTCCCTGCGCTCGTCGCGCGGCGAGGAAGTCGGGGAGCGCGGCGAGCCCATAGCCCGACTCGAACGGCGAGCCGAACCGCGCGGCGTTGTACCAGAGCGCGATCGCGACGGCCGGAGCGACCCCGACCGCGAGGACGGCGACCCTTCTGAACCGGTCGCCGAGATCCGCGACATCCCGCCCCACCACCCACGCGGCGAAGGGCACCGCCAGGATCACGGGTACCCGGCACAGGAATGCCGCGCCCAGTAGCGCGCCCAGCAGCAGCGGGCGGCGGCGCCCGAACGCTTCGACGAGGCAGGCGAGCGTGATGAGCGTCGCGAGGATCTGAGCCTCGTGCCACACGCCGCCGTTCAGGACCAGCCACCAGAGGGGCGTGCTGAACCCGAAGAAGATGACGATCCAGATCCGTTGCGTGGCCGTCAGTCGCGCGACCCGGCGCAGGAGCACGTCGACGAAGGCGAGCGACGCAGCGGCCATGAGCGCGTTGACGACCGGCTCATAGGCCGAGGCGCCCGCGGGCCCGAGCACGGCGACCAGCGGGACCAGGACGATCGACATGAGCGGGCCGAACGGGAGGTAGGTGCGATCTCCGAGGACGACGCTGTCCGTGGGAAAGAGCGGCGCCTCGAGCCACAGCCGGCCGTGAAGGAATGCGTCGGCCAGGTAGTAGAAGTCCGGGCGGCCGGCCGAGCGGCCGAGGTCCGTCGCCAGGTACACCGCCGCGCCGACCAGGAAGATCGCGATCGTTTCGCGCCGGGCGCCGACCGTCGCGCCGAAGCGTGGCAACTTCGCGGCAGACGTCACCCGCTCAGTCTACGCACGACGAGGATCTCGAGGCCGCGCCAACCGAGCATGGCAAGTCGGTCAAAGAGACCTTCAACACGATGATCGCCACGCGAGACCGGGATCGGGCCGACCATGAGAACGAATGGGCCCGTCGTTCATCGGCGCCGCGGCAAAGTAGCTCGACGACGGTCAGATCGTCGCCGCCTCGATCTGGAGCCAGCGGGCAGGCGCCCAGAGCTCCGGGATGACCTCGTCATGGTCGGCCCTGTGGGCGCCCACGCCTCAATCCTGGGCGAGTCGCTCACCGATCATCGCGAGCGCCTCGCCTGCGGCGGCGTACTGCTCCGGTGGGATCGAGAGGACCTGGGGCTGGTCGCGCGGGTGTTAGGGGACAATGACGAGAGTGGCCGGTCGGCGGCGCTCGATGTCGAACTGGACCCGCCGGATCTGGTCGATGGCGACATCGAGGGCCACCCGCCGGGCATCGGACACGAGCAACCGTCGATCGGTCACCGCCACCAGACCTTCGATGGCCCTCGTCTGAAATCGGATCTGCTCGTCCGGAGCCAGCACCCGTCGGATGACCTCATCGACCGCCGCTGGATCAGCCATGCTCAACCTCCGATCGCGTTCGTTGCGAGGCGACGCGCCCTAGCGCTGTGCGTCCCCTCGATCGCCCTGGCCTTTGGGGGCCGACTTCTTCGCCTTCCGCCGAGCATCCGCGCTAAGTGAACGTCCCACATCGACCTGGTCGCTCGTGAACCGGCCACGCTCGTCGCGCCGGATGTAGCGCTTGTCGCCTGGATTGGGATTGATCAGTTCACGCTTGCTCGGCATCACGTCCTCCTGCGGCTGCGGGCAGCCTCCCGGCCCCGACCATGGCGGTTCGGCCGACGTGGATACATGCTCCGCTCTGGGTGGGATTGTTGCAATCCCCTGTCGACCGCCGAGCGGCCCGTTGCTCGTGAGGACCAACGAACGACCCATTTGGGCGAGCACGGAGCGTCCCGGCCGGCTGGCATCATCCCGGCATCAGCGCATGTTTCAGTTCTGTTTCAACAGGGTGCACACCCTAGTCGGGGCCAAGCTTGCTCGACATACTGCCGGGATGAGCGAACCGCCGTCCAAGCCAGAGCGGGCCCAGGATCTCGACCTGCCGCGCCCGCGGCTGGCCCGAGGCCTCGATGCACGGGACATCCAGGACGACGATGCCGCGGCCGGCAAACCGAGCTACGACCACTTCGTCGACGCCCTCGGGGTCGCCCTTTACACGACGGACGCCGCGGGCCGGATCACCTATTACAACGATGCCGCTGCCCGGCTCTGGGGTCGGTGCCCCGAGATCGGCGAGGAATGGTGTGGCTCGTGGCGGCTGTACTGGCCGGATGGACGTCCGATGCGCCACGATGAATGCCCGATGGCGATCGCCCTGCGCGAAGGCCGGCCGGTCCGGGGCTGGACCGCCATCGCGGAGCGCCCCGACGGCTCCCGGGTCGACTTCCAGCCATACCCGACACCGTTGTTCGATGAGCAAGGTCGGCTCATCGGTGCCGTCAACGTGCTGGTCGACGTCACTGAGCAGCGACGTGCCCAGGACGATCTCCGATCGGCCACTGCGGCACTGGCCGCAGCGAGCGCGGTCAAGGACCACTTCCTGGGTCTCGTCTCCCACGAGCTGCGCACGCCGGTGACGACGATCTACGGCAACGCCCAGCTCCTCCACGACCGGGGGGCGCGACTACCCGAGAACGAGCGAGCAGGCATGATCGCCGACGTCGCGGAGGACGCCGAGCGGCTCCTGTCGATCATCGAGAACCTGCTGTTGTTCAGTCGACTGCAGTCGGGCGCGGTCGCGGACCATGAACCCCAGATGCTTACCCACGTCGTCGAGCAGGAGGTCGCGAGCTTCTCCCGGCGTCACCCCGAGCATCCGATCCAACTCGATGTGGCCCCGGGACGTCCGGTCATCGTCGAAGCGGACCGGACCCAGCTCGCCCTCCTGTTGCAGAACCTGCTCGGCAACGCCCACAAGTACGGCCGAAGCGACCAGGGCATCGAGATCCAGGTCGAGGTCGCCGCGACCGAGGTGCGGGTGCGCGTCCTCGACCGTGGAATGGGCATCGCCGAGAACGACGCGCCTGCGCTGTTCGAGCCGTTCTTCCGTAGCAGAGAGGCAGAGCAGGTCGCGGCCGGGGTCGGCCTCGGACTCTCGGTCTGCCAGCGGATCGTCGGGGGAATGGGTGGACGGATCTGGGCCCGGTCGCGCGATGGCGGCGGTTCCGAGTTCGGGTTCGCGCTGCCCGTCTCCCCGGAGCCAGCGGACAGCCACGACGACACCAGGGCCGCGCTGACCGCCTCGCCCTCGATGCCAGCAGTGTCGCCGGCGGCGACCGGCGGCTGACGATCGGCCATGGCCTTCCTCGCCGCCCTGGTCGCGTTCGGGTCCAAATACGCCGGCAAGGTCCTGACGACGGCGCTCGGCTGGGCCAGCACGATGCTGTTCGGTCGGGTCCCGGCCTCGCGCCAGATCGCCCTGGCCGGGATCACCTTCGGTTCAGTGATCTGGATGGTCCTCCTGGCCGGCGTGGCCTTGCCGGATCTTGGAACGTTCCTCTTGCTGATCATCCCGAGCCAGAGTCTCGTCCCGGACTAGATCATCCGGGTGGCGATCCTGATCGGGGCACTGGTGGCGCCGGCGGTCATCGGGGCGATGACCCTCACCCTGTCTCCGGTCGCGAGCCGGCGCGGGATCCCCGCCGCCATCGCCCGTGGCTATCCGCTGACGGTCGTGCAGGCGGTCCTGCTGGTCTTCCTCGCGCTCCTCGCGATCTGGCGCAAGGGCCATAGCCTGGTCCGCCGCTGGACCGATGCCCACGTGCCGTTCATCGTCAAGCCCGGCGCGTACGACCAGGTGGCGGAAGACCTCCGTCGGGCGGTCGAGCAGGCCGGCATCGCCGTGACGCCTCGGGAAGCCTCCGCGGCCATGTCGAAGCCTGCCCGCTGGCTCGCCGCGGTTGCCGGCCGTGGGGCCGGCGCGCTCGTCCCGGACCGGATGATCGAGCTGCACGGAGCCGGGATCGAGATCCTCATCTACCCCATGGACCTGCTCATCTCGGGTAAGCCCGACCTCGTGATGCGGGCCAGGGCGGCGACCGCGAGCCGATTGACCACCGCGGCGGCGCATCTCACGGTGAGCGCGGAAGCCCAGGCGATCGAGGATCGGCTGACCGAGATGGCCCACCACCCCGATGGCGTCCTCGCCGACACTGGCGCCGCGTTCGCGCCGATCGACGAACAGCTCGCCACGCTGCGGATCCCCTACGAGAAATGGGAGGTGCTCTACCGCCCGCGGCTCCAGGTCGAGCGCGACATCAGGGCGCGGGCGATGGCCGAAGGTGCGACGTCCAAGATGGCCGGCGCCATCGGCCTGGACTCACCGGTCGGCGACCTCGGTCGATTGCTCGTCGGTGGGGCGGCGGCGGCCGTAAACGCCGCCGCGGACGAACGGACGCTGACCGCGGTCGGCACGATCCCGGCACCCTGGCCATGGCGAGCGCTCGTGATCACGGGCGTGACGGTGGTGCCGATCGTCGCCGGAGCCGCTCGTCGACTCATTCGACGGTCGCGCATGGAGGCCGCCGGGGCCGAGCGGCAGCAGGCCAGCTAAACGCACCTCTAGGAACGCTCGTGCCCGGTGCATAGAGTTGCGAAGCCCGTTACGGACCTTCGGTCCTCACGTCTAAGAGCCGTCAGCCAGTCGACCAGGCACGCTACCGAGGAACTCGTCGAGCCGGTCGAGCAACGGTACCTGCGCCGGCTTGATCCGCCGGCGTGCCTCGTCTCGATCGAACCATTCGACCCGGTCGATCTCGGGGAAGGCCTGCCTGAGCCCGGAGCGGGGTGGCCACTCCATCTCGAACGGCAGCGAATGAGCGAGGGCTGGATCGAGGTCGCCTTCGACCGCCCAGCCGTGGACGACCTTGCCGCCCTTCTGGACGATCGATCCGAGCGGCAGGGCTGGGCCGTCCGGCACAGGATGGCCCGTCTCCTCCGTGAACTCCCGCCGAGCTGTCTCGAGCAGGGGCTCGTCCTCGTCCGGCTCGCCCTTCGGGATGGACCAATGGCCGAAGTCACGACTCCGGAACAACGGCCCGCCGGGGTGTGCCAACATGACCTCCAACCCGGTATCGGGTCGGCGGAAGAGCACGATCCCGGCGCTCGAACGGGTCGTCACGGGTTGGGCTCCTCTTGGCTTTGTGGCGTCCGGCCAACGGTAGTCCGAGGGTGTCTTTGCTGCGCCATCGTCCCCGGCTGGATTCATGAGATAGTTGCGGCAACAACGATACGCCACCTCACGCCGGAGAGATCTGATGCCCGAAGACGAAACGGATCCGTTCACCCGGGGGCTCATCGCAGATGTGCGCGAGCACGGAGCAGTGACCAGCGGCCCCCTGGCCGGACGACCCCTCATGATCCTGAGCACGACCGGTGCGAAGACTGGAAAGCCACGGACGGCGATCGTTACGTACACGCGCGATGGCGATCGGTATGTCATTGCTGGCTCCAAGAGCGGCGCGCCGACCCATCCGGCCTGGTACCACAACCTCGTCGCCGACCCGAGTGTGACAGTCGAGGCCGGGGGCGAAGCGTTTCCTGCGCGGGCCAGGGTCACTGGAGGTGACGAACGCGCCCGGCTTTGGGACCGGCACGCAGCCGAACGCACGGAATTCCGGGAGTACCCCAACATGACTGCTCGGGTGATCCCGGTCATCGTCCTAGAGCGGGCCGCCTGAGGCCACCTTTCGTCCGCCGGCAGGGGCGGGTGGGCCGCCGCGGACCGATGATCGAACCAGCGGCGGCCCGGTGAGCCTGGGTGGCCTCTTCGCCGGCAGGGCCGGACGGTGGGGACGGGCCCTCACGGCTGCCACGGATCCCAAAGGGCGGCAGGGACGCCGTCCTCCCGGACCCTGGCAGCTCCCGCGGTTCCGCACACAGCCTCAGACTCATGGCTAGATTACGCCCCCGATCGACGCGGGACCAGCCCCGCGCGCCCTCAGCGGACCGTTTGAATCGGCCGAGTCACGTGCTATGCTCCGCGACCCGCCGGGCCGACCGGGATCGGCGCGCGGACTCGGAAGGACCGGATCGACTGTTGCCCGCTGATTCGACCCGCCGCATGTCGGCCACCTGGACGGGCTCCGCGCCCATTGCGGTCGCGCCAAGCCCCGACCAACTCCCTCTCGAGCTTCCGGGTCTCGTGCCGGAACCTCTTCCGGTGCTGGCGATCGCTCCCGAATGGAAGGACCAGCAGCGGCTGTGGGGTCACCGCCTCCACCCGATGTGCTCATACCTCGCGAGCTTTCCGGCAGCCCTGACCCACGCCTTCATCGCCCGCTACTCCCGCCCGGGCGACGTCGTCATCGATCCGTTCAGTGGGCGCGGGACGACTCCGCTACAGGCCTGCGCCGAGGGCCGGATCGGCGTCGGCAACGACCTCAATCCGTTCGCGCACCTGCTCACCGCCGCCAAGGTCGAGCCCGCTTCAGAGGCCGAGGCCCGGACGCGCCTGACGACCCTCCGCGTGCGCTGGGCGGGCGAGGCTGATGACTGGTATCAGCTCGCCCTCCGGGTCCTCGCTTTGGCGGGACCCGAAGGAACGCGCGTGCCGGCGGCTGGCAGTGGGCGCAGTCCGGCTGCGGACGGCGCGGCGGCACCGGTGCCGGTCGAGGTGGCTCTGAGCTTCCACCCGCGGACCTTCGCCCAGCTGCTCTACGTCCGCTCGGCGCTCCGCCTCGACGACCGAGTCGACCGGTTCCTCGCCGCGGCCATCACCGGGATCCTCCACGGCAAGAGCGCCACGTACCTGTCCGAGGTCATGCCCAATACCTTCAGCATGGCGCCACGCTACGTCCGCGACTTCGTGGCCCGGACCGGGTTCCGATCGCCCGATCGGGACGTCTTCGCCTGCGTCGAGGCGAAGCTCGACCGGCTCTTCCGTGAGCCACCGCCGCGGGTCCGGGGGATCGCCCTCCTGGGCGATGCTCGTGATGCCGGCGAGCGGACCCGGGTCGCCCTTCGGGAGCGGGGCCTGCCCGACCGGGCCCGCCTCGTGGTGACCTCGCCGCCGTACCTCCGCGTCGTCAAGTACGGCTACTACAATTGGCTGCGAACGTGGTTCCTCGGCTTTGACGCGGCGGCGATCGACGCGGCGCTCGACGATGGCCACCACAAGTCGGCCTACCTGCGCTTCCTGAGCGACGTGCTCGAGGGCCTTCGACCGGCGCTGGCCGATGATGCGGTCGTGGTCCTGGTCATCGGCGACGTCGAGGCCGACCGCGGGCGGCGCATCTCCAACGGGATCGGACTAGCCGACGCGGTCTGGGAATCGGCCGCCGCGCCAAGTGGCTACCGCTTGGCAGGGATCGCCCTCGACGACGTCCACGCCGGACGCAAGATGACCAAGCTGTGGGGCGATGAGGCCGGGCGGGCGACCAAGCTCGACCGCATCCTGGTCCTCGGTGCCACCGAGGCTGGCCGCCGGCGTGCTGTCAACGGCGCGGCCCTGCCGGTCGATTGGGAGTGGCCGCCTCGCCATCTGCGCGCCGTCTAGAATTCGACCATGCAGCAGATGTACGACCCGCTGGAGCTGGCGGCGATGGACCCGCTGGTCCTGATGAAGAACCTGGACCACGTCCGCATGACCAGCCGCCGGTTGAGCTACATCCTCCAGCAGCAGGTCCACCTCTACGCTCCCGAGGCGAACCAGCTGCGCGACCAGATCGATCGATACGTCGAGGCGGAGCGCCAGATCGAGAGCGAGATGGCCCGCCGGCGCATCCGCGCCTGACTCCGGGACAGAACAGGGCCCCCGACCGGTCGGACGGGGGTCCCGTGATGAGTCCGATGTGTCGCCGCACACCCGGCGACAGGCTCAGCTTGCGCCGGCGGCGCCCCTCAGCAGCGAGGCGGACAAGGCCGGCCTGGACGGCGACGACGCGATGGGAGCCGGTGCCTCGACCGGCTCTGGCGTGAATGCGGGATCGGCCACGGCGGCGACGATCCGAACATCGATCACGGGCTCGACCGGAACGTCCATCGGGACGGCCACTGGTGCGGCACTGACGATCGGAATGCCGACTTCGGTCGCGGGGCCTTCAGGCCGCATCGTTGGATCGACTCGACCGCGTCGATCCCCCTCTTCGAAAGCGACCTGGGCGGCGATCCGGGCCAGCTCAAGCGTCTGCTGGAGGCTGAATCCGATGCCGCGCTCCTCGAGTTCGGCGAAACGCCATCCTCGATAGAGTCCGCGGCCCGCGACCGCGCACATTTCATCGTACAACTCCGGCCAGCCCACCCGGCGGCGCCGATAGCAGTAGCGGACGAACTCTGTCGCGTCCGACGACACCCCTGGCGTCTCAGCGGATCTGCTGGAATCCATCAGTAACTCCGACCTCCTCTCCTCTCTCCCTGGGCGCGCTCGACCGCGGAAGCGGGCGGTCCGACCGCATGTCACGGGTGTCCCGGCGACCCTCCCCCCAGAAGGCCAGACGCCGTGGAGGCACATCGTACGAGCCGAGCCGGGTCGACGGTAGAGGGTTTGTCCACCTTCTCGTCCACTAACTTATCCACACGAACGGGCGTTCGGCGGACAGGCGTTCTGAACCACGCTCAGGCCCGGCGACGAACCCCCAGCCCTGGTTCGGTGGACAGTCGCCAGCGGCAGTCGTCGTCGAGCTCGAGACCCTCGAACGGGTCCGCCGCGAGGAGCAGATTGCCGTCCAGGTCGACCCAGTCGGCGAGGGACGCGACCGCCGCCGATGCGGCGATGCCCACCGACGTCTCCTCCATGCAGCCGAGGAATGTCCGAAATCCGAGCTCGCGGGCATGGGCCAGCATGCGCGCTGCCGGCCCGACCCCGCCACATTTGGCCAGCTTCACGTTGACCCCGGCCACGACCCCGACCAGGCCTTCGAGGTCGGCCGCCGTGACTGCGCTCTCATCGGCCACGATCGGCAGTGGTGACACCGCCTGGAGGGCCGCCAGCTGGTCCAGCCGGCGGGCCGGGAACGGCTGCTCGATGAGCTCGACGCCCAATCGGACCAGGTCGGGCAGCAGGCGTTCGGCCTCCTCGAGCGACCAGCCCGTGTTCGCATCGACCCGGATCGGCCCGTCGTAGACCGCTCGCACGGCAGCCAGCGTGTCGAGGTCGCGCGGGCCACCGAGCTTGATCTTGAGCGCCGGGAAGTGCGCCGCGCGGATAGCCCGCTGGGCGACGCTTGCCGGCTCATCGATGCCGAGCGTGAAGTCGGTCGGTGGGATCTGGGCCGACAGGCCGAGGACCTGGTAGAGCGGCAGGCCGAGCCGGCTGCCGAGCAGGTCGTGCAGGGCGATGTCGAGGGCGCACTTGGCTGCCCCGTTGTGACCAAGGGCGGCATCCATCGCGCCGGCCGCCTCGACGAGGGCCGATCGTCCGTCGGCGAGCGTCGCGTCCGGGCCGGCCAGGCGGCCCTCGAACGGGACGACCGCGGCAAGGAGTCGGGGCAGGACCGCGGCCATCGTCGCGTCGGTCTCGCCGTAGTAGGCGTCGGGGTAGCCCTCGCCCAGCGCCGCGATCTCCGGCGCGGCATCGCTGACGAGCACGACGGTCACCGTGGTCATGCCCTGGGTCTGGTCCTGGTCGACGGACCGTGCGATCCGGAATGGGTCGCGGAAGGCGATCCGGTGGACCTCGTGGGTCAGGCTGAACGTCACCGAAGGGGCTCGATGGCCGATCGGATCGCTGCGAAGAGCCGGGTCGCGCCGAAGCGGAACGGGTCGTCGGTAGGCAGGCCGGTGAGCTCGGCTGTCTCGCCGATCACGTGCCGTGCTTCGGCCTCGTCCGGGTACAGCGAGGTATTGAGCGCCACCGCCACGACCCGTGCCGGGGCGACGAGGCCGGCCACCTGCTCGTGAAGGCGGATGAACTCGGGCAGCGGTGCCAATGGGAAGTTGCGCTCGGGAAGGTGATCGAAGTCGTGGTCGGTCAGGCCCGGCTTGTGGACCATCACCATCGCCTCGGGTGTCGTCCCGTGGATCAGCCCGAGGGTCACGCTGGAGTAGGCTGGGTGGTCGAGCGAGCCCTGGCCCTCCACGAAGATCCAATCGCCCAGCCCCTCGGCCTGCTCGATCAGCCATTCGCAGGTGCCCTGGACGAAATCGGCCACGAGCCGGTCCACCGCCACGCCCCAGCCCTCGATCATCATCCCGGTCTGGCCGGTCGGCACCATCACCCCGCGCAGGCCCGCCTCATCGGCTGCCCGGCGCAGCTCCAGCGCCACCGACATCTTGCCGATGGCGCAGTCCGTGCCGACGGTGAGGATCACGTGCTTGCCCGGCTGGTGGACGCGGCCGACCGCCGTCTCCATCCGCTCCGGTGGGCGGCGATAGTCGACGATCTGCGCGCCGGCCGCGCGGGCCGCCGCGGCGAACCCGGGATCGTCGGCGATGAACGTGTGCAGACCGCTCAGGACGTCGAGCCCGGCGTGGAGGGCGGCGAGGATCGTCGGCCGCCAGTCGGGTGGCAGCTTGCCACCGGTCGGGGCGATCCCGATGAGCAGGGCGGTCGGCCGCAGCGCGAGCGCCTCTTCCAGCGTGGCCACGGCCGGGACCTCGAAGCGCGGGTGATCGCCGGCGATCTCCGACGCCAGCCGTCCGGCGATCGTCGAGTCGAGCAGGGCGAGCACGATGTCCCGCCCGTAGCGCATCACCCCGAGCGCCGTCTTGGCATCGTGGATCTGGAACTGTCCCTCGGTCAGGATGACCAGGCGACGCTGGGGCGACGGGCGCATTGGACCTCGGGATGGGCCGGCCGGGTCGGGGCCAGGAGATGAGCCTCGAAGGGCTCGAAGAGGATACACACCCTCACCCCGACACCCGGCTGGCGATGCGCCGCGACCCGGTCGGACCATGCCTGCTGGTGTTCGCGAGGCCCGCGGCGACCACGAGGTGGGGACCGCGTCAACCCACGGGCGCATGCTCATCGACGGGGCTTACGAATTCGCCCGCCAGGGACGCCAGGAGGCGGGCATCGGACCGAATGGTTCGTCGGGCGTCGGCCCTCATCCACGCGGCCACGACCGCTGGCACGGCCGCGAGCAGGAGCAGATCGCCCACTCCCCACATCAGGAGGCCGCCGATCTGCTGGTCGGTGAGCGCGTCCGGGCCCCAGGTGCGCTCGATCCGGGCGTAATGCGCGTAGAGGACCGTCGGCGCGACGTAGATCGCCAGGCCCACGGCCGCGTTGACCGGCATTTCGAGCACGAGGTACGCGAGACGCGCTCCGTACCCGAGGCGGCGGGGGATCGGATCCGCGGCGACCACCGGCCACCAGAACAGGACGCCGGACGCGAGGTAGACCAGGTGCTCCCCCACGTGCACGGCCGGATCGTCGAGCGCCGCCTCGTACAGCGGGGTGAAATGAGTCAGCCACATGACGAACGCGAAGACCGGCCATGCGACGAGGGGCGATGCCATCACGCGCACGGCCCGGGAGTGGAGCACGGGCAGGATCAAGCGCTGCCGTGCCCGCGGGCTGGCGACCCGCAGGAGGAGCGTGATCGGGGCGCCCAGGGCCAGGAGCGGCGGTGCCACCATGGCCAGCAACAGGTGCTGGACCATGTGCACGCTGAGGAAGTCCGCGGCGAAGACGTCGACCGCCGACACCAGCGCGAGCAGGATGACCACGAGCCCCGCGAGCCAGGCGCCCACCCGCCAGCCGGGCACCGGTACCCGCGGGTGCGCCCGGTTCACGCGCCGGACGGCGATCAGGTAGGCGCCCGCGGCCACGAGCACTGCGGTCAACGGCAGAGGATCGGGCGACCACGCGGTGAGCGGGCTCAATGGGGTCGGCTCCAACGCCAACGTCCCGTGGGCCAGAGCCGCCGTGGTCGTCAGCGCCATGAGCGCCGCCAGGCCAAGGCCCCGTACGGCGAGGCGGACGACCATTACAGCAGATAGAGCGTCGAGAACAGGAAGAGCCACACCACGTCGACGAAGTGCCAGTAGTAGCTGGTCGCCTCCACCGCGGTGTGGTGCTCGGCCGTGACGAGCCCGCGCCGGGCGCGATTCGCAATGATCCCGATGAGGACCACGCCGGCGAGCACGTGAGCCCCGTGAAAGCCGGTGAGGATGTAGAAGGTCGACCCGAAGATCCCGTTGCTGAGCCCGAAGCCGTTGGTCGCGAACTCGTAGCCCTGGATCGCAAGGAAGACCCCGCCCAGCAGCAGTGTCAGCCCGAGCCAGCGCAGCAGGCGCGATCGATCGCCGACGCGCGCCGTGCGGACGGCCCATTGCATGGTCACGCTTGACGAGACCAGCAGCAGCGTGTTGAGGGCCGGCAGCAGCACCTCGGGCCGCTCGATGCCGCGCAGGGGCGGCCACCCCGGGCTCTCGGCGCGCACCACGAAATAGGCCGCGAAGAGCGCAGCGAAGAGCATCACCTCCGAGAGGATCGCCAGCTTGACGGCGAGCAGCATGTTGCTCGCGGCGGCGCTCGCGAGCTCGGTCTGCGGGCCGGTCGCCGGGTGCGTGCTCATGGTGTCGAGGGCCCCTCCGCCGGCCTGACGTCGAGGCTTCCATACGGGTCTGGGCCGGTGTCCGGTGCGTCGAGGCTTCCGTACTCGTACGGTGGACCCGTGACGGTCGGGATCCGGTCGAAGTTCTCGATCGGTGGGGGTGACGACGTCCGCCATTCGAGGGTCCGGGCGCGCCACGGGTTGGAGGCGGCCTTCGGACCACGCTTCCAGGAGAGGACCATGTTGACGGCGAAGACCCCGGTCGAGAGCGCGATGTTGAGGGCGGCGATGCTGATGAACAGGTTCACCAGGCCGAACTCAGCGGGGTAGTCCGCCACGCGCCGGCGCATGCCCTCGATCCCCAGCCCGAACATCGGGATGAAGGTCGCGTTGAAGGCGAGCGTGAACCACCAGAAATGGAACTGGCCCAGGCGTTCGCTGTACATCCGCCCGGTGATCTTGGGGAACCAGTAATAGGTGCCCGCGAAGAGACCGAGGATCGTTCCGCCGACGATCGTGTAGTGGAAGTGGGCGACCACGAAATAGGTGTCGCTGAGCGCGATATCGGTCGGGACGTCGGCGAGGAAGACGCCCGTGATTCCGCCGATCAGGAACGCCCAGATGAATCCGAAGACCCAGAGCATGGGCACCTTGAAGTGGATGCGCCCCATCCAGATCGTCCCGAGTGCGCTCAGGAAGACGATCCCGGTCGGGACCGAGATCAGCTCCGTGGTGAGCATGATCGGGATGTGGAAGAACTCGGCCATGCCGCTGACGAACATGTGATGGGCCCACACCATGAAGCTCATCACGCCGATGGTGATGAACGAGAGGACGGCCAGCGGGTACGCGAAGAGCGGCTTGCGCGCAAAGACCGGCACGATCTCGAGGATCGCCCCCAATCCAGGCAGGGCCATGATGTAGACGGCCGGGTGGGAGTAGAACCAGAAGAGATGCTGGAACAGGATGACGTCCCCACCGCGGGTGGCCCGGAAGAATGACGTCCCGGCCAGGCGGTCCAGGAGGAGCATCGTGAACGCCGCCGCCACGACGGACGTCGCAATGAGCCCCAGCGCCGCGGTGACCGTGAGCGCCCACACGAAGATCGGCATGCGCATCAGCGACATGCCCGGGGCCCGCATCCGGAAGACGGTGACAAGGAAGTTGATGGCTCTGAGGATCGACGAGATGCCGACCGTCACGAACGCCATCAGGTAGGCCTGCTGACCGAGATTGGCCTGCTGGCTGAGGGGCGGATAGGCCGTCCAGCCGGAATCGAAGCCACCCAGCAGCGGGTTGACGGCCACCAGGACGATGGCAAGCGGCAGCAGCCAGTAGCTCAGCGCATTCGTCTTGGGAAAGGCCATGTCGCGGGCCCCGATCATGATCGGGACGAGGAAGTTGCCCAGGCCACCGATGATCGACACGAGCGCAACGGTGATCATCATCGCGCCGTGGGTGCTCATGATCGTGTTGTAGAGCTCCTTGTTCGTCGCGATGCCCGGCTGCGCCA
>JBDTQW010000060.1:0-16779 GCA_039931975.1 Chloroflexota bacterium
TGGCGGCACGCCTCCGCAAGCTCGAGGAGCTGGGCTTGATCACTCGCGATCTGGCCTCTCGGCGTGGCGTCCCCGGCTATTGCCTGGCGGCCGCCGGTCGCGAGCTCGAGCCGGTCCTGGTCGGGTTGTGGCATTGGTCCGAGCGATGGGTCCCGGAGGATCCGGCGATGGCCCAGCGTGATCCGAGCATCCTTCCGGTGTGGCTGAGCCGACGCATCGACGGCACCGTCCTGCCCGAGCGCCGGTCGGTCATCGAGCTCAACATCCGGGACGTGCCGACCGAGCGCTCCTGGCTCGTCATCGAACGAGGTTCGAAGCCGTCGATCTGCATCGAGGATCCCGGCCTGGCCGAGGATCGCTACGTCTTCGTCGAGGCGGACGCCGGCGCGCTGTTCCCGCTCGCCAGGGGCATCCGCGACTGGTCGGAAGCGATCGCCGACGGCAGCGTCCTGCTGTTCGGGGATCCGGAGCTGGTCCGGGCCCTGCCGGCGTGGTTCCGCACTTCGGAGAGTCTGCAGTCACCCAGTGGGCGGATCGCCGTGAGCGTCGCCTGACGGACCGATCGCGACGGCCCCGGACGCGCGCGGCCGGCCGGCGTTGCGCTCGTCGCGCCAGCCCAGCCACGACGCTCCCCCATCGACCGACCAACCGCCGTCCAGCCGGCGGCCGCCTCTTCATGCGCGCTCATATACGACCACGCGCCAGAAGAAGGTGCCAGCCTCCGAGCGTGGACGCAGGCCGGCGGCCGCGACGAGCTGATCGATCCGCGCGTTGGAGTGAGCGTGGGCCCGGTAGGCCTTTCGGCGCAACCGGAACCCGAGGTTGAGGACACCAAGACCGGCCCGCACGAGCCACCGGTCCCTGGGCAGGACGAGTCCATACAGCCAGTGCGCCCGGGCCGCCGACAGCGAAACGAGGGCCTCGGCGTCCGGATAGCAACAGACCACTCGGTCGAGGGTGACGATGTCCGCAGCCTCGATCTCCGCGGCTCGACGCACGAAGTCGCCGTCCACGAACTCGATCCGGTTCAGCTGGTTTGTTTCGCGGGCCTCCTGCCGCGCCACGGCGAGGTAGGCCGGCGACGCCTCGACGAGGACGGCATGACCGGCACCCGCCTGGAGCAGCTCCTTGTCGATGATCCCGATCCCGCCGCCGATGTCGAGCAGGCTCGAACCTCCGACGCGGGTCGAGGGGATCATCTCCAGCAGCATCCGCGTGGTTCGATCCGGGCCGTGGCGGTGGTAGCGATCGCGGTCGTGTTCCGCGGTGCGTTGGTCGAACATCGAGGCGAGGCCATCGCAGCCGCAGGCGTCCATCGTCCGAAGCCTATCCGACGCCCAAGGCTCGCTGACCGCGGCCCTTCGCACCTGGTCGACTCGGCGAGACAGGCGACCGCTGGGACTCAGGAAGTCCCGGTGATCCCGCGCCCCACGAGGAGGTACGTATGGAGACGACCCTTGCCCTTGATGTCGATCTCACCGCGATCCTCGAAGCGGTACGTATCGCACAGCCGTCGGTACGTGGACTGCGTCACCTGGATCCGGCCAGCAAGGCCGTGCGATTCCATCCGGCTGGCCGTGTTCACGGTGTCGCCCCACAGGTCGTAGCTGAACTTGTGGCGGCCGATCACTCCGGCCACCACGGGGCCGGAGTCGATCCCGATCCGGATCGCGAGTCCGAGGTCCAGCCTCTCGCACAGATGCGTCAGCTCAGTCTGCATCGCGATGGCCAGTTCCATCACCGCCTGGGCATGGTCCGGGCGCGGCTCGGGCAGTCCGCCCACGACCATGTAGGCGTCGCCGATCGTCTTGATCTTCTCGAGCCCACGCTCTTGGGTCACCCGATCGAACGCGCTGAAGATCTCATCAAGGACGCCCACGACGCGCTCGGGGCTGGTTCGCTCGGCAAACGGGGTGAAGTCGGCGACGTCGGCGAACAGGACGGTGACATCCTCGTACCGTTCCGCGATGAGGCCCGGCTCCCGCTTCAGGCGTAGCGCGATCGACCGCGGCAGGACATTGAGTAACAGGCCCTCCGACTGGGCGAGCGCCGCGTCCCGCTCCCTGACGAAGTACTGGAGCAACAGGTAGGCGGTCAGCGAGACGCCAACGATGTTCAGGATGAAGAACGCCTCGACGACCCCCGCCGGGATGGCCGCCGACGAGCCGGAGACCAGAGGGTCGGCGAAGCCGGAGAGGACGGTCAGGGCGATGAACGCGATGAACCACGGCACAGCCTGGCGAGCGCTGTAGAAGAAGAGTGCCCCGAATACCCCGACCAGCGCCCACAGGCTGACCGCGCTCGAGGCGAGGTACCCGCCGAGGCTCCACTGGAGCAGGAACGGCAGAAGCAGCATCAGCACGATCTGGCTGAACCGGAAGAGTCGGTAGTCCTTCGTCCGGGCGAACGCAATGAGGCTCACGATCGACGCCACCTGGTAGCCGAACGGGATCGCGGCCGAGATCGGCAGCCCGAGTCCCAGGTAGGTGCCCACCCAGATCACGGAAAGCACCGTCACGAGAACCGCCGCAAGCGTGAGGGTGACCTTCTGAACACGAACCTCGTCGGGGTCGCTCGGTACGGCGCCGATAAGAGACAGTCGCTCGAGTAGCCGCCGGACCGAGGTCCGAGCCCGCGATCTCACGGATCCGCCCTTTGGCAAGCCATCACCCACGCCTACGCCCGATTCGTCGATCGGGTTCCTCGCCACCACGGGCCGGCTCGATTCGTCCACGGGCCTAGGGTACGCACCTTGGGTACCCTGTTAGGACTCAGGCGGATTCCGTTGTCTGCGGCTGCATTCGGCGGCCGTTGTGGGTGTGGAGGTCTGGAGGGCTCCTTGATCGGGATCACGGCGGTCGTCGACGAAGGGCTGGGAAACTCGTCGTATCTGGTCGATCTGGGCGATCGTCGCGCGCTCGTCATCGACCCGGCTCGGGAAACTCGACCATACCGCGAGCTCGCCGAGGCTGGCGGGATCGCCCTGGCCTACGCCGTCGAGACCCATCTCCACGCCGACTTCGTCTCGGGTAGCCGCGAGCTGGCTGCCACCGGTGCGATCATCGTCGCGCCACGCGCGTCCGATCTGGCGTTTCCGTACACCGGCCTTGGCGAGAGCGAGGAGCTTGATCTCGGTGGCCTTCGCCTGGAGGCCATCGGCACGCCCGGCCACACTCCCGAACACCTTGGATACCTGCTCCTCGACGGGATGCGACCGGTGGCCTTGTTCTCGGGCGGGGCCTTGTTGCCCGGAGCGGTCGCCCGAACCGACCTCATTGCGCCCGACCAGACTGAATTGCTCGCCCGACTGCTGTACCGCGCGCTGCGGGACCGGATCCTCGTGCTGCCGGACGACCTCCCGGTCTACCCGACCCATGGCGCCGGATCGTTCTGCTCGACCGGCGTGGATGGCGATCGGACGACGACGATCGGGCAGGAACGCGCGGCGAACCCGCTCCTTGCCGTACCCGACGAGGATGCCTTTGTCGCCCTGTTGCTTAGCACCCTCGGCACATATCCGACCTATTTCGGGCGACTCCGCGAAGTGAATCGCCGCGGACCGCGTGTTTACGGCAGCTTGCCCGCGCTCGCCTCGCTCTCCGTGGACGAAGTCGAGGGCAGGGTCGGCGCGGGAGCCGAGCTGATCGACGTCCGGCCGATCGAGGCTTTCGCCGCGGGCCATGTTCCGGGCGCGTTGTCGATCGCCCTGCGGCCATCGTTTGCGTCCTGGCTGGGCTGGCTCGTCCCAGTCGACCGGCCGCTCATCTTTGTGCTCGGCTCGGACCAGAATCGCGCCGAGCTCGTCCGCCAGGCGCTCGGGATCGGCTACGAGCAGCTGGCCGGCGAGCTGGCCGGTGGGATCGATGCATGGCGGGAAGCGGGACGCCCGCTGGCCCGGACGGACTTCGCCCGGACACTCGGCTCGGAGCAGGATGTGGTCGTCGACGTTCGACAGGCCGCCGAGTACGCGGCCGGCCACGTCCCCGGCGCACGATCGGTCGAGCTCGGCACGCTGGTCGGGCTTGCCCTTGGCGAGTTGCCAAACCGGGCAACGTTCATTTGTGGCCACGGCGAGCGGGCGATGACCGCGGCCAGCCTGGCCCAGCGCTCCGGACGGGACGCGACGGTCTTCGTGGGCGGGCCCGACCGTTGGGCTCGCCGGAGCGGCCAGCCGCTCGCGCGCGGTTGATGCCGATCGACTCGGTATCTCCAACGGTCCGGCTGGGTCTCCGAGCCAACGCCGGCCAGTTCGTTCTGCTGATCGGCGTCAACGCCCTCGTTGGGGGGATGATCGGGCAGGAACGGACGGTCCTGCCGCTCCTCACGAGCGATGTCTTCGGTCTGATCGGCTTCACCGCGGTACTCACCTATCTCCTGGCATTCGGCGTCACGAAGGCGCTGACCAACCTCGCCGCTGGAGCGCTGGCCGACCGTTATGGCCGCAAGCCGGTCCTCATCGCCGGTTGGCTGGTCGGCCTGCCCGTCCCGCTCCTCCTGATCTGGGCGCCGTCCTGGACCTGGATCGTCGTCGCCAACCTCCTTCTCGGCGTGAACCAGGGACTCGCCTGGTCGACGACGGTGATCATGAAGATCGATCTCGTCGGACCTGCCCGCCGGGGCCTGGTGATGGGGCTCAACGAGGCAGCAGGCTACGGAGCCGTCGCGCTGACCGCGCTGCTCTCCGGTCTCGTCGCCGCCCAAGCTGGCCTGCGCCCGGCTCCGTTCTTCCTGGGGCTCGCCTTTGCGGGGCTCGGGCTCGGCATGTCGGCCCTCTTCGTGCGCGAAACCCGCGGCCACGTCGAGCTCGAGCAAGCGAGCCTCGAGCGCCTGCCGCGTCCATCGTGGCCCGACGTCTTCTGGAGGACGACCCTCCGAGATCGATCGCTCTCGGCTGTCTCGCAGGCAGGCCTGGTCAACAACCTCAACGACGGGATGGCCTGGGGGCTCCTGCCGCTGTTCTATGCCGCGGCCGGCCTACCGATCGTCCAGATCGGGGTCCTGGCGGCGGTCTACCCGGCGGTCTGGGCGGTCGCCCAGATCGGCACCGGTGCGCTCTCCGATCGAGTCGGTCGCAAGCGGCTCATCGTTGCCGGGATGTTCCTCCAGGGCACGGCCATCGGAGCCATCGCGATCGGCTCATCGTTTGACGTCTGGCTGGTTGCAAGCGCGGCACTTGGACTCGGGACTGCCATGGTTTACCCGACACTCTTGGCCGCCGTCGCCGATGTCGCGGACCCGGTCTGGCGTGGTTCCGCGATCGGCGTCTACCGGCTCTGGCGCGACCTCGGCTTCGCCGTCGGGGCGGTGGTCGCCGGAGTCATCGCCGACGCGGCGGGCATGCCGACGGCCATCGCAGCAGTCGCGGCGCTGACCGTTGGATCGGGGCTCATCGTGTTCGTTCGAATGGCCGAAACGCGACCCGGCGATCACTCCCCCAACGGCTCGACCGGGAGGCCCGCGGCCGCCCAGGCTTCGAACCCGCCGATGATGTCGGTGGCCCGGGAAAAGCCAAGGTCGCGGAGGGTCGCCGCGGCAAGGCTCGAGCTGTAGCCGTGGGCACAGACGAGGACGACCTGCCGGTCAGGATCGGACAGGCGCGGATCGTGGTGGTCGGACGCCGGATCGAGTCGCCAAAAGAGGACCGAAAGCGGGACATGGACGGAACCCGGGATGACACCGGTCGCTCGGCGCGCCTCGGCACAACGCGTGTCCACGAGAAGAGCTCCGTGCTGCACGGTCGACGCGAAGGCGGCCGCCGGTTCGAGGCGCTCCAGGCGCCCACGTGCTGTCTCGAGTAATTCGGTGATCGTTCGGCGCGCGGCCATCTGGACCTCCGCTGGGCCCGAACGCTACCCTCGTCCGGATTGCATGTCCGGTTCGCTCGGGTCGGTCCGGCTGTTCAGATTATCGCCGGGCTAGACTGGCGCTGTGACTGGCTGTCCGAGCTGCGGTGCACCGCATCCGGAGCGGGCGCAGTTCTGCTCCGAATGCGGAGCGGCGCTGTCGGTCGCGTCGCCGGAGCAGCGCGACGTCCGTAAGATCGTGACCGTCCTGTTCAGTGACGTCACGGGCTCCACGGCCCTCGGCGAACGCCACGACCCGGAAGCGATCCGGCGTGTGATGGCCCGTTACTTCGACGCCGCGCGCACAACGATCGACCGTCACGGCGGGACCGTCGAGAAGTTCATCGGCGACGCGGTCATGGCCGTCTTCGGGATCCCGGCGGTCCACGAGGACGACGCCCTCCGGGCCGTCCGGGCCGCCGCCGAGCTCAGGGACGCCTTGCGCCGGTTGGACGCCGAGCTTGAACCGACCGGCATCGTCCTGGGCGTCCGGATCGGGGTCGAGACGGGTGAAGTCGTGGCGGGCATCGGCAGCCAGGGGACGACCCTCGCCACCGGTGATGCCGTCAACGTGGCGGCTCGCCTGGAAGGAGCGGCCAAGCCGGGCGAGATCCTGATCGGCGCGGAAACGCTGGCTCTCGTTCGAGATGCCGTGGTGGTCGATGCGCTGCCACCGCTCGAGCTCAAGGGCAAGGCCGAGCCGGTGGCTGCCTTTCGGCTTGTCTCCGTCCACGGGAGCGGCGCCGGTCGTGCGCGCCGGGGCGATACGCCCATGGTCGGCCGGGGACGCGAGCTCGCCGTGCTCGGCCAGGCGTTCGAGCGGGCGACCATCGACCGGACGGCACAACTGTTCACGGTGTTCGGGCCCGCCGGTGTCGGGAAGAGCCGGTTGGTTCGTGAGTTTCTCGCCAGCGTCGAGCCACGAGCGACGATCCGGCGCGGCCGGTGCTTGCCGTACGGCGAAGGGATCACGTACTGGCCGGTCATCACCATTGTCCAGGACACCGCGGGAATCGAAGAATCGGACAGTGCCGACCTCGCCCTCACCAAGATCGACCATCTCATCGGCGAAAGCCCGGAGGCGCGGCTCATCGCCATGCGGCTGGCCCAGATCCTCGGCCTCCAGCCCGGCGTCTCCCCGCAAGAGGAGATCTTCTGGGCCTGCCGCAAGTTCCTGGAAGCAGCAGCCCGGGACCGCCCGCTGGTCGTGCTCGTCGAGGACGTTCATTGGGCCGAGCCGACCCTGCTCGACCTCATCGAGCATGTCGCGGACCTGGCCCGCGACGTGCCCATCCTCCTGATCGCGACCGCCCGGCCCGAGATGCTCGAAACGCGGCCGACCTGGGGCGGCGGACGGATGAACGCGACCGCCATCCTGCTCGAGCCGTTGTCCGTCGGGGCGGCGCTTGAACTCATCGGCGGCCTCCTGCCCGGGGCCGGATTGCCTCCTGCGGTGCTGAACCGGATCGCCGAGGCCGCCGAAGGGAATCCGCTCTATGCGGAGGAGCTGGTCGGTATGTTCCTCGATGACGGCATCATCCAGTCCGACGGTGAGGGTGGCTGGAAGATCGCAGGCGATCTCGGCCGGATCCTCATCCCCCGGACCATTCAGGCACTCCTTGCCGCGCGACTCGACCGACTTCCGCCGGCCGAACGGTCCGCGGCCGAGCGCGCCTCGGTGATCGGGCGCAGCTTCGAGCGTGGGGCGGTGGCCCACCTCACGCCCGAGGACGCTCGACCCGATATCCCGGCGAGTCTGACCGCGCTGGTGCGCAAGGATCTCATCCGGCCGGAGCCAGGCCGCCTGGCCGACGACGCGTTCCGATTTCGGCACATCCTCATCCGTGACGCCGCCTACGAGTCGCTCGCCAAGTCCGACCGGGCGCATCTTCACGAGCGATTCGCCGACTGGCTCGAAGATGCCGCCGGTGATCGGCTGGGCGAGGTCGAGGAGATCATCGGTTATCACCTTGAGCAGGCCGTCCGATATCGCTCCGAACTTGGCTCAGCCGGTTCGCCCGAGGTGGCCCTGGCCCGGCGTGCCGCGGGACGACTGGAATCGGCGGCTCGTCGGGCGGTGGCTCGCAGCGATGCTCGTGCGGCTATACACCTGCTCGAGCGCACGATCGCCCTCCTGCCGGCCGACGATCCCGCTCGCGATCCACTCCTGATCGACCTCGGGACCGCCCTGGGCGACGCCGGCGACTTCGCGGGCGCTGGTGCTGTCCTGTCGGACGTCGCCCGCCGCGCTGAGGCCACCGGCGATGCCCGGATTCGGGCGTTTGCGGTCGTCCAGCAATGGCACAACTCGGCGTCGTACCCGGGTCATGAGGCGGAGGCTCGCGCCGAAGCCCAGGCAGCCATCGCCCTCTTCGAGGCTGCCGGTGACTCTCAGGGGCTGGCCCGGTCGTTGATGCTGATGGCCAACATCGACTGGTGGTCAGGCCACGGTGCGGCGGCCGAGAAGGCGATGCTCACAGCGATGGGGTACGCGCGGCGAGCCGGTCTGGCTCGCGAGCTGAGCGATGGGTTCGGGAACCTGGGCGCCTACTTCAACACGGGACCGACACCGGTGACGGAGGCGATCCGGCAGTGCGAGGCGTTCCTCGCCGCCGAAGCCGGCAACCGCGCGGTGGAGGGCTGGATGTGGCATGCGCTCGCTCATCTGCGGGCGAGGCTCGGCGAGTTCGACGAGGCCCGCGAGTTGGCGGCTCGCGCTCGGGCGATCCTCGATGAGCATGGACAGCTCTACGAGCACGCGACACTGAGCGAAATGGTCGCCGATGTCGAGGTTCTGGCCGGCGATCCAGGCGCCGCGGTCCGGGTGCTGGAAGCCGGCTTGGCCGCAACCACGCGGACAGGCGCCCCAAGCGAGATGCTGGCGGCGTTCCTCGCTCGGGCGGCGTGCCTGGCGGGCGACCCAGAACGGGCCGGAACGGCCGCGAAGCTCGGTATGACCGGCGATGCCTGGGTCCGTGCGATCGCCGAGTCGTCGCTCGCTCGGGTGCGAGCCGCCGAGGGAGCCCACGAAGGGGCCGAGAAGCTGTCGCGAGAGGCCGTTGCCTCACTCGCGGGAACGGACTTCCTCAACTTTCACGGTTGGATCATGGTCAATCACGCCGAGGTCATGGAAGCGGCCGGTCGTCGGGACGAGGCGATCCGGGCTCTCGAGACCGCGATCGACCTGCATGGTCGGAAGGGAAGCGTGATTGAAGTCCTCGCGGCCCGAGCCCGGCTGTCTGAGCTCGCCTGAGATTGGCTAAGCCCAGCAGCTCTCTAGGTCGTCGAGCTCAAGGGGCGGCTCGCCATCGATGTCCAACGGCTTGACAGGGACAGGATACCCGGAAATACTGAACCAGATGGTTCACTATTCACCGGTCGATCGGACCTTCGCCGCTCTCGCCGACCCCACCCGCCGCCTCGTTGTCGAGCGGCTCGGCCGCGGAACCGCGACGATCAGCGAGCTGGCCGAGCCGTTCGGCATGTCGCTCACGGGGATGAAGAAGCACGTCCGCGTCCTGGAGGACGCCCAGCTCGTCACGACCGTGAAGGTCGGCCGGGCGCGACTATGCCACCTCGGGCCGCGCCGGCTGGACGACGTCCGTGAGTGGGTCGAGATCTACCGGCAGATGATGAACGAACAGTTGGATCGGTTCGGGGCCCTCCTCGAACGCACGGAAGGAGAACGGGCATGACCGTCGAGCAGGAGAGCCCCGACCGCGTCACCTTCACGAGGCCGAGCGATCTCGAATTCACCGTCGAGCGCGTCTTCGACGCTCCGATCGAGCGCGTCTGGGCGACGTACACGGACCCGACCCTCATCCCTCAGTGGTGGGGCCAGGGCACGACCGTCGACCGGCTCGACCTCCGGGAAGGCGGGAGCTGGCGGTTCGTATCGAACCCCGGCACGGAGCAGGAGTTCGCGATCAGCGGAGAGTTCCTCGAGGTCGTTCCGCCGACCCGCCTCGTCCAGACCTTCTTGATGGAAGGCCCGTACGGCAAGCCGCACACCCAGACGATCGACTTCGAGACCGTCGGCGACGGCACACGGCTCGCGATCACCTCGCGGTTCGACACGACCGAGGAGCGCGACGGCGTCGTCGCCTATGGCGTGGTGAAGGGCGCGCGAGCCGGCTGGGCGAACCTCGACGCGCTGCTCAAGAGGCTCGCCGCGGCCTGACCAACATCGTCGAAATGGTCTCCAAGCACCCAAAAGGAAAGGAAACAGCGATGAAGATCAAGTTGACCACCATCTACGTGGACGATCAGGAGAAGGCTCTGCGCTTCTACACCGACGTGCTGGGCTTCACCAAGAAGACCGATGTCAGCCAGGGGCCGTATCGCTGGCTCACCGTGGTCTCACCTGAGGAGCCCGACGGGACGGAACTGCAGCTGGCGCTCGACGACAACGCAGCGGCCAAGGCCTATCAGCAAGCGATGTTCCAGCAGGGCCAGCCGGCAGCGATGTTCTTCACTGACGACGTCAAGGGCGATCACGAGCGCATCCACGCACGTGGCGCCGAGTTCACGATGCCGCCGACCGCGGTGACCGGCTCGACGATCGCCCAAGTGAACGACACCGTCGGCAACCTCATCCAGATCAGCCAGCTGGTGCGCGGCTAGCCCGACGTCTGGGTTGCTCTGATCAGGTCCCGCGTTTCCCCTGATCGGCGCGATCGGGTGGCGGGCTGTCAGGCCCGAGCAGGCGACCTACCTTGTCCATCATCACCACATTGCCTTTGCGCACGTACGCCTCGTGGGCACGCGCCAGCGTCTCGCGGGCACCTGCTCTGTCCTCCGACGCGGACAAGGCCTCGGCCAGGACAACCTGCGCGTCCGCCAACTGATTGAGAAAGTCGGTGGGGCTCAGGAGGTCAACGGCCTGCCTTGCCAGCTCGACCGCTTCAGCTCCCCGCCCGGAGGCCGCGAGGGCGCGAGCGCGAGCCGAGCGCCAGAGAGCCTGCCCCGACACGTCATCCGGCTGAAGGCGCTGCTCGGCGATCTTGCTGATCCCAAGTGCCTCCTCCTGGCGGCCCTGCTGCGAGATGGCGTCCGCGAGCAGGGCGGCGACCGTGCCCGCGAGCGCCGTCGCTTCGATCGCCAACATCCGCTCGAATGCCGGTCGCATTGCTTCCTCGGCCGCCGCGGGTCGGCCGCCGACCAGGTGCACGAAGCCGAGGTCCGCGGCCATCGACAGCGCGTCGAAGTCGAGTCCGAGCGACTCAGCGAGCTCGATCGCTCGTTCCGCCGACGACCTCGCATCCGCATCTCGACCCGCCATGGCCTGGATCCCCGCGAGGCTGCACAGGACAAAGCTCGTGCCCTGCCGGTCGCCCTCGACCTCGCGCTCGAGCTGCTCGATCCTGCGCATCGCGGTCGCGACGTCCGTTCGACCCTGGGCGGTCGTCATCGCCATGATGCCCTTGATCCTTGGAATCCTTTCGGTGTGCCCGCTGAGCTCAAGCTGCTCGATCACGCGTTCGTACATCAGATCGACCGGATCGAGTCGGCCCTGTGCCCAGCTCAACATTCCCAGCGCACCGAGTGCGCGAGCGACGCCTTCGTGGTCGCCGGCTCCTTCCAGGATCGGGAGGGCCGCCTCTGATTCCGCGAGGAAGATGCCAAGCCCTCCTTCCGGATCGATATCCGCCAGAACCTGCGCCGCGACGAGACGCGCCCGGGCGCTGAGCCGATCGTCACCGATCTCGTGCGCAGCCGTCCGCGCAGCATCAGCCAGCGCCCCCGCCTCACGAAATCGGCCCAGCCGTTCGAGCAGGTCGGCCTGATCGACCTGGAGCTGAGTGGCACGCGTCCGGTCGGACGCCGCCAGGGCCCGTGCGCGCTCCAAGAGGCCATCCGCAGTCCGAAGGTCACCGCGGTCGACAGCGCGTTTGGCTGCGCTCCTGAATCGGTCGGATGCTCGCGAGGCCAAGCCGTCGAGATCCTCGGTCTGCCCGAGCTCACTCCGATATCGATGCGCTTGCTCGAGGTGGTATCCAACGATCTCCTCGTATTCGGATGCGCGGTCGCCGGACACTCGCTCGAGCCACGTCGCGAACGTTTCATGGAGGTCGGCTCGCTCCCGCTTCGGTAGTCCGTCGTAGGCGGCGTCGCGGATCAGGATGTGCCGGAACTTGAAGGCATCGCCGGTCGTCAGTTCCGAGCGATCGGGCCGGACGAGTTCCTTGCGAACGAGGGCGACGAGTGCCCGAGACACCTCCGCCCTGGTATCGGCGGGCGTCAGCTCCTCGACGGCGGATTCCTCGAAGACCCGCCCGACAACCGAGGCTCGTTCCGCGATGACCCGTTCGTTCGGGTCCAGTTGATCGAGTCGGGCGGCGAGTAGGGCTTGAACGGTCGGCGGCACATGGACTTGGTCGAGCTGGCCGGCGAAGATCCATCGCCCGTCCTGGAGGGCGAGCAGATCGTCGTCGACGAGCATCGCGAGCATCTCCTCCAAGTACAGCGGGTTCCCCTCAGCGGCCGCAATGATTCGACCTCCAAGCGCAGGCGGGACCGCGATCCCACCCGGAAGGGCGTCGAGCAGGCGCCCGATCACGCTGCTGGACAGCGGTTCGAGCAGGACGGTCGTTGAGTTCAGCTTCCCGCCACCCCAACCGAGGCGCTTGTCGAGCAGTTCAGGCCTGGCCGGGCACAAGACCAGAAGTGGCGCGTCTCGGCTGAGATCGGCGATGTCCTCAATGAGATCGAGAAATGTCTGCTCGGCCCAATGGATGTCTTCCCAAACGACGACGACCGGTCGGTCGCGCGCGACGTGCTCCAGGAGCCGGCGCGCCGCCCAGAAGATCTCGCGTTGACCAGCGGCCGCATCCGACAACCCGATCGCAGAAGCCAGTGAGGAGGTCACGACCTCGCGGTCTCGGTCGCCGCCCATGGATCGGCTGAGTTTCTCGCGCGCGACTTCGCGAGAGTCTTCCTCGGCGATGCCAGCGGCCGCATGAACGACATCGCGAAGCGGCCAGTAGGTGATCCCTTCTCCGTACGGCAGGCATCGACCTCTCAGCACGAGGGCAGCAGACACGATCGAGTCGAGGAACTCGGCGACAAGGCGACTCTTGCCCACGCCGGCTGCACCGAGCAGGGTAAAGAGCTGCGGCGACCGGTCCTGGACGGTCTGGTCGAAGGCACGCAGGAGGCGCGAGAGCTCGCCGTCGCGCCCGACCATCGGCGCCTCGAGATGGCGGCTGCGTCCGGCCACCTGGGACCGGACGTCTACGAGGCGGTACGCGTCGCCGGGCACAAGCTTGCCCTTGGCAACGACGGGCGCAACCCGCTCCACGATCACGGCGTCGCGTACGAGGCGAAGGGTCGTGGCGCCGATGAGGATGTCCCCCGGTCGGGCGGCCTGCTCGAGCCGAGCTGCGGTGTTCACGGTATCCCCTGTCACGAGCGTCTCGCCACGGGCCGGGTCGCCCGCCACGACCTCGCCGGTCGTCACGCCCGTCCTGAACATGAGCTCGAGACCGCGCTCCTGCCTGAGCTCGATATTCAGCTCCGCGATGACGCCGCGGATCTCCGCCGCCGCCCGGACCGCGCGCAAGGCATCGTCCTCGTGGACGATCGGAATGCCGAAGACGGCCATGACCGCGTCGCCGATGAACTTCTCGACCGTCCCGCCATGGGCCTGGATCACTGCCCTCATGGCAGCGAAGTAGCGTGCCATCAAGGCCCGGAGACTCTCGGGATCGAGGCGTTCGCCGAGAGCAGTGCTGCCCGTGACATCGCTGAAAAGGATGGTTACCGTCTTGCGCGTCTCGCGAGGTGCGGGCGACGCCCGCAGCGGCGCACCACAGAAGCCGCAATGGCGGTACTTTTCGGGATTCTTCTCGCCACAGCTCGGGCACGCGATCATCGTGGGACTGAGTCTAGTGGCACCCCCGAGCGGATGGTCGCGAATTCAGACGACCTCGACTCCGCTGGCGCATCCAATTAAGGGAAGCGGTTGGCTCCGGCGGTAGGACTCGAACCTACGACATGGCGGTTAACAGCCGCCCGCTCTACCACTGAGCTACGCCGGAGCGAGGACCGCCGAGGGCGGTCGTTGGGCGGCGTCCACGGGTCGCCGCGCCGCGCCCGAGGATAGCACGCAAGGGCTAGTGAGCCGTCCATGGATCGCCCCGCGGCGGCGACCCGCGGCACCGGATTCTTGCGGGATTGCCCTGTCGCGGCGGGCTCTACATTCGTGAGACCCTAAGGCGATGTCGGAGCTCCCGCTGATCGTGTTCGGCGTCGTGGCCGGTCTGGCGATGTTCGGCCTGGCCAGACGAACGAGGTTGATGGCGACGGACGGCGATCGTCCGGACCCCGCCGCCCTCGTCTCTCGGTGGGCCGACTCCGCCCGCGCGATGGCGGGGTATCGGGTCGGTGGTTCCCGGTCGCTTCGGTCGTACAGGCATCGACGGCGGCGCCCGGCCAAGGCAGGCGAGGATGCGCTGGAACCGGTCTGGGTCAAGGTGGCGGGACCCCAGGCCTGGCGCGAGCGCAAGGACGTCGGCTGCCTGCAATGCGCCCCCTCGTGGGAGCTCGGGATGAAGACGTGCGTCCGCTGCGGGCGGCGGCTGGCGGACGTGTTCACGGCGGGCGGCCAGCGAGCCACCTTGCGATGAGCCGGCCCTTGATCTCGGCCCAGGAGCTGGCACGGCGCATCGAGGAGCCGGATGTCCGGGTTGTGGACGTCCGCTGGGTGCTCGGGCAACCGGGGGCGGGACGACGGGCCTACGACGCCGGCCACCTCCCCGGCGCGATCTTTCTCGATCTCGACGGCGACCTTGCCCTGCCGCCCGGGCCAGGCCGGGCTGGACGCCATCCCCTGCCGCCACCGGCGGAGTTCGCCGCGCGGTTGGCCCGGGCCGGGATCCGCTCGGACGACCTGGTGGTGGCCTACGACGACGTGGGCGGCTGGATCGCCGCCCGGCTCTGGTGGATGCTCGACGATCTCGGCCACCGGGGCGGAGCCGCCGTCCTCGACGGTGGGATGCAGGCGTGGGTCGCGGCCGGCGGAGCGCTGAGCGTGGATGTGCCGGCCCCGCCCGCCGAGCAAGGTGGACTTGCCGAGGCGGGAAAGAGTGCCGCGCCGGCGGTCCCGCTCGAGCTTGCCGACCGATGGACGAAGGTCGTCGATCGCGACGCGCTGCGTGAGCGACTGGGCAAGGTCGTCCTGCTCGACAGTCGGGGGGCGCCGCGCTACCGGGGGGAGACCGAGCCGATCGACGCCTATCCCGGCCACATCCCAACGGCGATCAACGCCCCGACCGACGGCAACCTGCTCGAGCCCAGCGGCGCGTTCCTCTCCGCGCCTGAGCTGCGAGCCCGCTTCGAGGGCTTGGCGGCCGAGGCGGTCGCGGCCGGCGCGGCCGAGGCCGGGGCGGCAGTCGTCACCTCGTGCGGCAGTGGCGTCTCGGCATGTCATGCGTCGCTGGCGATGCGCATCGCCGGACTGCCCGACCCGATCCTCTATGTCGGGTCCTACAGCGACTGGTCGGCCGCAGGCGAGCCGATCGTCGTCGGGTCGGAGCCAGGCTCGGTGCCGGAGTCGCTGCCGGGGTCGGTGTCCACCGCGGGCTAATTGGCGTAGGTCCGGCCCGAGCGAGATGAGGGCCAGGTAAGGGTCGAGAGCAACCATGCGCGAATGGCAACCAGGCAGCGGCCAGTCGACCTTGGCACCGAACGGGCGCGGCTCCTCGCAAATCAGCTGGGCGCGGAGATCCGGCACAGCCGGATCGATCGGGGACTCTCACTCGAAGCGGCGGGTAAGGCGGTCGGTCTCTCGGCGTCAGAAGTAAGCCGCATCGAACGAGGCAAGGCGCCTTCAGTCACGCTCGTTCAGGCGGCTCGACTTCTGGCTGTCATCGGTATGGAGCTGTCGGCGCGTGCATTCGCCGGTCTACAGCAACCCATTCGAGACGCCGGCCAGGTCCGTCTCCTCGGACGCTTCCACGATCGACTCCATCGCATCGTGCGCTGGGCGACCGCGGTCCCCCTGCCTGGACCTGGAGACCAGCGGGCGTGGGATGCGATGATCTCGGTCGGCTCACTCTGGCGCTATGGAGTCGAGGCGGAGACCGGGCCGCGCGACAGCCAGGCTCTGACCAGGCGTCTCAACCTGAAGCAACGAGACGGCGAGGTGGACGGCGTGATCCTCCTCCTGCCCGTGTCGCGTCGCTCGCGACAGTTCCTTGAGGCTGCGGGCGAGACGCTCCGACCGAACTTCCCGGTCAGTGGCCGACGGGCCCTCGAGCTCCTGTCCGCCGGGGTCGACCCGGGTGGCAGCGCCATCATCCTGATCGAGATGGGCTGGTCGGGGCCGGGACACGGCTTATCCGGGCCACGGCTGACCAGGGCCACGGCTTATCCGGGCCACGGCTGACTCGGGCCCACGGCTGACCCCGGCCCCGGCTGACCCGGCTTGCACCCCATGCAAACAACGTCCTGTCAGACCACGGCGAAGCGGCCACCCAGTCGAATACTTGCACCAAGTGCAAGTACGGAGCCGGTACTACGGCTCGGACCACTCCAGAAGCCCTGGGCACGCTTTCGTTTGCATCCCATGCAAGAAACAGCCGGACGGACCGGCTCAAGCGCGTTTGTTTGCACCGGGTGCAAGCAGTCCCGGATTCTTCCGGGTGATGCAACATCCGGGCCGGATGGCGGCCGCCCCCGTCCAGGCGGAGGCACCCGCCCGGGCGAAGCGGAGGCACGCGCCCCGGCCGATGCCGCCCGGGCCGAAGTCCAGCCCGCCCCCGCCGAAGCCCCGGCCGCTCCGGCTCCAGGTTCTCGACTTACTCCAGGTAGTCCTTGAGCTTGCGGGAGCGCGAGGGGTGGCGCAGCTTGCGCAGCGCTTTCGCCTCGATCTGGCGGATCCGCTCGCGGGTGACGTTGAACTCCTTGCCCACTTCCTCGAGGGTGCGGGCACGGC
>JBDTQW010000061.1:0-16616 GCA_039931975.1 Chloroflexota bacterium
TGGTCGGCGAATCCGGCTGTGGCAAGAGCGTCACCAACCTCGCGATCATGCGCCTGCTGCCGCAGCCGGCCGGCCGGATCGAGGGCGGCCGGGTCGAGTTCGACGGCCGGGACCTGGTGAAGATCGATGAAGCCGACATGCGCGACCTGCGTGGGCGCGAAGTGGCCATGATCTTCCAGGATCCGATGACCAGCCTGAACCCGGTCTTGACCGTCGAGGAGCAGATGGTCGAGACGATCCGGGCTCACCGCAAGACGACCAAGCAGGAAGCTCGGGCGCGAGCAATCGAGCTGCTCGAGATGGTCGGTATCCCGCGCCCCGAGACGCGCCTCAAGGCCTATCCCCACATGTTCTCGGGCGGGATGCGCCAGCGGGTGATGATCGCGATGGCCCTCGCCCTGGAGCCGCGCCTGATGATCGCCGACGAGCCGACGACGGCGCTCGACGTGACCATCCAGGCCCAGGTCCTGGAGCTCCTCCAGCGCCTGACGACCGAGACCGGAACCTCGCTCATCCTGATCACCCATGACCTGGGCGTGGTCGCCGGCATGACCCAGCGGATCAACGTGATGTATGCCGGGTTCATCGTCGAGACCGCGACCACGGCCGAGCTGTTCGCCAACCCGGCCCATCCCTACACCGTCGGGCTGCTCCACTCGATCCCGCGCCTGGACGCCGAGCGGGCGACCGAGCTGATCCCGATCGAGGGCCGGCCGCCCGACCAGCGGATGGCCCCGCAGGGTTGCCCCTTCGCGCCGCGCTGCGCCTGGCGCCTCGACGTGTGCTGGACGGACAATCCGGCGCTTCTCCCGATCGTGCCCGGCGTTCCGGTCGTGGCCAGCGGCCCAGGCGCCACCCACCGGATCGCGTGCCACAATCCACCGACCGCCGAAGAGGCCAAGGCCGGGCGGCCGTTGCGCGATGGGTTCGTGGCGGCGCCTCCTCCGGGCACGGTCATCGACGAGCTTGCCGAGGGGGACGTGGCGCCGGCGGTCGCCGAGCAGCTCGACGCGCTCGAGCCGGCGCCGGCCGACGCGACCCGGGAGACCGTCGTCGACTACGACGGTGGGCCGCTGGGCCAGGGCGGGATGTCCGGCGCCGGCCTGCCGATCGAGCCCGAGGACAAGCGCCGGTGAGCGGCCCGGGCACGGCTCCATCACCGGGCTCGACGCCGCCCCCGGCTGCGCCGGCCACCGTCGCCGGCGCCACGACCACTCCCGGCGCCAATGGTCCGCTCCTCCGGGTCGACGGGCTCAAGGTCTGGTTCCCGATCACGGAGGGGATCATCCGCGAGCGCCACATCGGCGACGTGCGGGCGGTCGACGGGGTCACCTTCGAGATGGCTCGCGGCGAGACGCTCGGCCTGGTCGGTGAGTCCGGTTGCGGCAAGAGCACGACCGGCCGGGCGATCATCCGCCTGTACCGCCCGACGGACGGCCGGATCGAGTTCGAGGGCGGGGACATCTCGGGGCTCTCGGGAGCCGGCCTGCGCAAGATGCGCCGTCGGATGCAGATGATCTTCCAGGATCCCTACTCGAGCCTCAACCCGCGGATGAACGTGGCCGGGATCGTCAGCGAGCCGCTCGAGATCCACGGGGTCGGGACCAAGACCGAACGGCGCGAGCGAGTCCGCGATCTGCTCTCGACGGTCGGCCTCAACCCCGACTTCGGCGAGCGCTACCCGCACGAGTTCTCGGGTGGCCAGCGCCAGCGGATCGGGGTCGCCCGGGCGCTTGCCCTGAACCCGGACCTGATCGTCGCCGACGAGCCGATCAGCGCCCTCGACGTGTCGATCCAGGCCCAGATCATCAACCTGCTCGAGAAGCTCCAGGACCAGTTCTCATTGACCTACCTGTTCATCGCCCACGACCTGTCGGTCGTGCGCCACATCAGCGACCGGACGGCCGTGATGTACCTCGGGCGGATCGCCGAGCTAGCCGGCTCGCGCGAGCTCAATCGCGAGCCCCTCCACCCGTACACCGTGGCGCTCCTGTCGGCGATCCCGATCCCCGACCCGGCGGTCGAGTCCCGGCGCCGGAGGATCATCCTTAAGGGCGACGTTCCGTCGCCGGCTGCGCCTCCGTCGGGCTGCCGCTTTCATACCCGCTGCTGGCTGCGCGAGCGGCTGGGCAATCCGGAGCGCTGCATCGTCGAAGAACCGGAGCTGCGCACGCTGGCCGCGGGCCACCAGGTCTCGTGCCACTTCGCGGAAGAGGTGGCCGGCTCGCTTGAGCAGCTCCAGGCCACCGGACGGTCGGCGGCCGGCCACGCCCCGGCGGCAGCCGCCGCAGGATCGGAGGCTTCGGGGGCCGAGCGATCATTGAGCGATCTGCCCACGACCCCGCCGATCCCGCCGACGACCCCGCGGGCCAACCCGGCGCCCGGGTCCTGACGGGCTAGACTCGGGCCGTGCAACCGCTGCGGATCGCCCTTGCCCAGATCGCCCCACGCCTGGGTGGCTTCGAGGAGAACCTCGAGCGTCACCGGGAGCTCCTCGGCGAGGCCCGCGCCGAAGGTGCCGGCCTGGTCGTCTTCCCCGAGCTGGGGTTGACCGGGTACCTCCTCCAGGACCTCGCGGGCGAGGTGGCCGTTCGCCTCGACGACCCCGGATTGGCGGGGCTCGCGGCGGAGACCGTGGGGTTGTCGGCGATCGTCTCGTTCGTCGAGGAGTCGGCCGACCACCGCCTGTTCATCGCGGCCGCACTGCTCGAGGACGGCCGGATCGTCCACGTCCACCGTAAGCTCTTCCTGCCGACCTACGGACTCTTCGACGAGCGCCGCTTCTTCGCGCAGGGCGATCTCCTGCGGGCCGCCCCCTCGCGGCTCGGGATCGGGCTCGGCGTTGGGATCTGCGAGGACTTCTGGCACCTTCCGGTGCCCCAGCTGCTGGCCCTCGACGGCGCCCAGATCCTGATCAACGTGTCGTCGTCGCCGGGGCGTGACCTGGCCGCCACCAACGAGGTGGGTCTTGGCACGGCCACCTCGTGGCGGACGCTGATGCGGACCTATGCCCAGCTGACCACGAGCCTCGTGGTGTTCGTCAACCGGGTCGGCGTCGAGGAGTCGATCACGTTCTGGGGCGGATCCGAGGTCATCGGTCCCGACGGAGCGGCGCTGTTCAGCGCCCCGTTCTTCGACGAGGGGCTCTACCAGGTCGAGGTCGACCTGGACGAAATCCGCCGCGCCCGGATCGCCCTGCCCCTGCTGCGCGACGAGCGCCCCGAGCTCGAGGTCCGCGAGCTCGCCCGGATCGTCGCCGAACGGGCCGGACTGGCGACTGATTCGACGGCCGACGAGGACGCCGAGGCAGGCCTCGATGTCGCCCCGCCCCCGGCCTCGGTCCCGCGGCGTTGACCGCGCCGACGTTCGAGCTGCCGGCCGAGCTGGCGATCGACACGGCGGTCGCCCGCCGGGTGATCGTCGGGTTCATCCAGTCCCAGCTCCGCCAGGCCGGCTTCGAGCGGGCCGTCGTCGGGCTGTCCGGCGGGATCGACTCGGCGCTCGTGGCCTATGTCGTTGCGGAGGCGATCGGGCCGGAGCGACTGCTCTGCCTGATGATGCCCTACCGGACATCGTCTCCGGCGTCGCGGGCCGACGCCGAGGAGGTCGTCCGGCGACTGGGCTGCGGCTCCGAGGTGATCGATATCAGCCCGATGGTCGACGGCTATTTCGGGACGGAGACGGTGCCCGGAACGCTCGGTGGCGAGGGCCTCACCGCCAGCGCCCTGCGCCGGGGCAACTTCATGGCCCGGACGCGGATGGCCGTCCTGTATGACCGCTCCGTGACCTGGGGCGGCCTGGTGGTCGGGACCGGTAACAAGACCGAGACGCTGATCGGCTACACGACCCTGTTCGGTGACAGCGCTTCCGCGTTCAACCCGATCGGCGACCTGTACAAGAGCCAAGTCCGCCAGCTCGCGGCGGAGGTCGGCGTCCCCGACGCGATCATCGCCAAAGCACCGTCGGCCGACCTGTGGCCGGGCCAGACCGACGAATCCGAGGCCGGCTTCAGCTATCCCGAGCTCGACCGGCTCCTGTTCCGGCTGGTCGACAAGCGGCGCTCACCCGAGGAGCTCGTGGCCAAGGGCTTCCCGGCCGGCCTGGTGACCTGGGCTGTCCGCGCGGTGGCGGGCTCCGAATTCAAGCGCCAGGTCCCACCGATCGCCAAGCTTGGACCACGGACGGCCGGGATCGACTATCTGTACCCGCGCCGACGGCCGGGCTCGACCCGGGCGTGAGCCGAGCGCCTGCCCCGGGCGTCAGCGAGCCGGCCGGGGGACGGCTGTACATCGTCGCGACGCCGATCGGAAACCTCGGTGACGTCACTCTCCGCGCGCTCGAGACGCTCCGGGTCGTGCCGCTGATCGCGGCCGAGGACACCAGGATCAGTCGGCGCCTGCTCGAGCGCTACGAGATCGAGACTCGGCTGGTGAGCTTCCATGCCCGAAACGTCGAGCGTCGGTTGCCGGAGCTGCTCGATCACCTCAGGGGCGGTGGGGACCTTGCCGTCGTGACCGATGCGGGGACTCCCGGAGTCAGCGACCCGGGCGAGCAGCTCGTCCGCGCCTGGGCGGTGGAGCACGGCAGCGTCGTCCCGATCCCGGGCGCCTCGGCCGTGCTCGCCGCCGTCGTCGCGTCGGGGCTGGCCGGCCCGCGCTGGTCGTTCGAGGGGTTCCTTCCAAGGTCCGGTCGCGATCGGCGCGAGCGGCTGGCCCGAATCGCTGCTGACGAGCGCGGCTGCGTGATCTACGAGTCCCCGGGTCGGGTCGCGGCGACGCTCCGCGATCTCGCCGCCGTCTGCGGGCCCGACCGACCGGCCGCCGCCTGTCGCGAGCTGACCAAGCTCCACGAGGAGACCGTGCGGGACACGCTCGGCGAGCTTGCGGCACGGGTGGCCGACGGGCGAATGGCCGCGCGCGGCGAGTTCGCCCTGGTCGTCGGGGAGCTCCCTGCCGACGCGCCCGCAGAGGCGGAGGCCGTCGCGGCGGGAGCGGAGCGACTAGGGCTCGCGCTGGCAGAGGTTGAGGGCCTCGTTGCTGCAGGGACGGCCCGCGGCGAGGCCGCTCGGCAGGTGGCCGCAGCGAGCGGTATCCCTCGACGCCAACTGTATAGGGTCGGACCGGGCGGCTGAGCTCTCGAGCCGCGCATGGGTGGCGCCGCTTCGCGCCACGGGTCATCCGCGATCGTGCTGGGGCTTGCCGCTCTGGCGCACCATGACTAGGGTGGCCGTCAGGGTCGCCCGTCTCGGGCCGGCGCCTGGCCGCGTCGGCCCCCATTTGTGGCGTGGAGATCGACTGCTAGGATGGACAGCCAGGAGCTCCTCTGTCGGGCGTGCGGCTGGGCCAACCCGTCTGGCTTCAGCTTCTGTGGCGCGTGCGGGGCGCCGCTCGGCCGTCTCTGCCCGGCCTGCGGAGCGACTTCGCTCGAAGGTCTCACGTTCTGCGGCCGTTGTGGCACCCGTCTGGAGGACGGTCCGTCCATCGGCTCGTCGGCGATCGTCAGGACCCCGGTCGAGGCCGTCGGCGGGCCCGAGGCCGCCGTCGAGGAGCGGAAGGTTGTCACGGTCCTCTATGCCGACCTGGTCTCCTCGACGGAGCTTGCCGCCCGGCTGGACCCCGAGGAGCTCGAGGCGGTACTCGGGCCGTTCTTCGAGGCGATGGCGGACGAGATCGCGTCACACGGCGGGACGGTCGAGAAGTACATCGGCGACGCGATTGTGGCCGTCTTTGGCTACCCGCTCGCCCGGGAGGACCACGCGGAACGCGCCGTCCGGGCGGCGCTCGCGATGCAGGCACGCCTGGACGGCGACTTGACGCTGGTCGGCCCAACGGACGAACGGCTCGCGATGAGGGTCGGGGTGAACACGAGCGAGGTGCTCGCCGGACCCGCCTCGGACCGTGGTGGGGCAATCACGGGTGACGCCGTCAGCCTGGCCGCCCGTCTCCAGGCGCTGGCGCCCGAAGGATCCGTGGTCGTGGCCGACCGGACCCGACGCCTGACCCGGCGCGCGTTCGCCTATCGAAGCCTGGGCGATGCGACCGTCAAGGGTATCGGCCGTCCCGTCGCCGTCTGGAGGGTCGAGGTCGGCGGGCCAAACCCGGAGCCGAGCGAGGGTCGATCGGCCTTTGTCGGACGCGACGGCGAGCTGGTCCTGCTTCGAGCCCTGTTCGACCGTGTCGTCCAGGCAAAGGCCCCAACGCTCGTGACGCTCATCGGCCCGCCGGGGATCGGCAAGAGTCGACTCGCGCAAGAGTTCGCGGCCTCGATCTCAGCGTCGCGAGTGGTCAAAGGTCGCTGTCTTCCATATGGCGACGGCATTGCCTACTGGCCCATGGCCGAGATCCTCAAGTCCGACGCGGGTATCCTGGACAGCGATCCGCCGGAGGTCATCATCGCGAAGGCCGACGGTCGGCTCGGCCCGCGCTTCGTCGGCACGAGTGAGGGGCTTGGGACGACGCAGATCCTCCTGTCGTCGATCGGGATCGGGCTGGCATCGGACCCGCTGGCCGGTCTCGAGCACCTCGCGGCGCGACGGGCCATCGCATCGGCCTGGCGACGGTACTTCGAGTCGATCTCCATTGCCCGCCCGGTCATCGCCCTGATCGAGGACATTCATTGGGCGGAAGCCAGCCTGCTCGATCTGCTTGAGTCCCTGGCTGCCACAGTAGCGGGCCCGGTTCTGTTCGTCTGCATGACCCGACCCGAGGTTCGCGACCAACGGCCGAGCTGGGGCTCCAGCCTGGGAGATGCGAGCAGCGTCGCGCTTTCGCCGCTGTCGAGCGCCGATGGCAGCGAGCTCGTTCGGCGCCTTCTCGACGATGAGGCGCCGCCCGCGATCGTCGAGCGAATCGTTCGCCAGGCCGAGGGCAACCCGTTCTACGTCGGCGAGCTGTTGCGGATGATGGTCGAGGACGGGACTCTCGAACGATCGGTCGACGGCTGGCGGGCGAGTCGTCCACTGCCCTCGTCGTTGCCCGACACCGTCCAGGGCGTCATCGCCTCCCGGATCGATCTGCTGTCGCGGACCGGAAAGAGGGCGATCCAGGACGCGTCGGTGGTCGGGCGAGTGTTCTGGCCGAGCGTGCTTGCCAAGTTGGGTTCGGCGGAGACGGCGTCGGCAGTCATCGAGCTCATCGACAAGGGGCTCGTCATCGAGCGTGGGGGATCGGCCATTGACGGTGAGCGCGAGCTCACGTTCAACCACATCCTCACCCGCGACGTAGCCTACGCCAGCATTCCCCGCGCGCGTCGCGCAGGAGCTCACGCGGCCGTCCTGGATTGGATCGAGACCGTGACGAGCGGCCGCGACGAGGAGTTCGCCGAGATCCTGTCCCACCATGCGAGCGAAGCGGGGGACCTCGAGCGGACGGCCCGTTTCGCGATGCTGGCCGGGCACCGTCAGCGACGGGTCTTTGCGGCCGAGGAAGCGATCCGTTGGTACGATCGAGCGATCGGCGCCATCGATCGGCTGCGCTCCGAACGAGGGGCGTTGATCCGGGTCGAGACGATGCTCTCGAGAGGCGAGGCATGCGAGCAGCTCGGGCGCCTCGGCGACGCGCGGGCGGACTACCAGGTTGCGCTCGAGGCGGCCCGGACGAGACCCGCCGGCAGCCGCGAGTGGCTCGAGAGCCGCGCCCTGGCTGCTCTCGTCCAGGTCCTCTGGAACGAAGGCCGACCTGGCGACGCAGAGGAGCTCCTGCCGCGGGCAGTCGAGGCAGCGACCGACCAGGGGGCTGATGACCTCGTCGCCCGCCTGTCGTCGGGCGCCGGAACGGCCGCCCTTCTCAGCGGGGATCTAGGCGACGCCATCGCTCTTCAGCAGCGCGCGCTGGCAGTTGCGATTGCAGCGGACGATCGGGAGGGCGAGGCTGTGGCCCGCCACGGATTAGCCGAAGCCGCCCTGGTGTTCGGTCCGTTCGAGGAGGGGATCGACCAGGCCCGGCGCGCCGACGAGCTGTTCCGCCGGCTCGGTCAGCGACCCCTGGTCCATCGAAACGAGCAGCTCATCGGGTCCCTCCTTTGGCTCGACGGCCAGCGAGACCGGGCCTTCGACGTCGCGACGGCCGCGGTGACCGGCTGCCGGGAGGTCGGCAGTCGGCGCGATCTCGCCTCCGCGGTCGCCAGTCTCGGCGTCCTTGCCGTCTCGGTCGGCGACCTCGGCCTGGCGATCCGATCGGCGGACGAGGCTGTTGCGATCTCGGCGGAGCTCGAAGCCCTGCGGTTGCGGGTCTCTACCCGTGCTTGGCGCTGTGTGGTGCTCGCGGAGTTGGGTTCCCTCGATCGGGTTGCCGAGGATGCCGAGGCGGCCCTTGCGATCTCGGCTGAGACGGGCGAGTGGCTCTTCCAGGGGCCGCTCCTTGCCGCTCGAGGTTGGTCGGAGGCGGGCCAAGGCGCACTCGACGCCTCCCGGGCGACCTTCGGCGCCGCCTCGACTGCTGCAGCCGGTGCGCCCCTGCCGGCGATGATCGTCGGCCGACTGCAGATCCTTGCGGGCGAGGCGATTGGCGATCCGGAGGTCCTCACCGCGGCATCGGACCTCATCACGCACGCAGGGCGGGGCCAGAGTCCACCCTTCAAGGCATGGGCCGCCTACGGCGCCGCCCTCGCCGCGATGTACCGTGGCGACGCGGCGGTGGCCGCTCGCGAGGCTCGTCGGGCCCGCGAGGCCGCCGTGCTCGCCGGCGAGGGACCGATCGGCTGGCGGAGTGCCGCCCTTCTGGACCGGGCGCTGGGTGTCGCGGGCCAGGAGGAGAAGGCGGCGGTCGCTCGAGCTGAGGCCTCGGCGATCCTTGGGGCAATGATCGCCAGCCTGGGGGAAGGCGACCTGCGAGCGACGTTCGCGGAGCGCCCCGACGTCGCGTCGGTCATGGAGACCAGCGGATCCGCGCCTCAGGCGTAGGTGATCGTCTTCGCCCCCTGGACGACCTCCTCGATCACCCTCGCCGCCCCGACGATCTTGACCCCGTCGGCGAGCATGTCCTCGTTGATCTCGCGAGGGCGCGTACACACCCCGCACAACCAGATCTCCCCGCCGTTCGCGACAAACTCGGCCACGAGCTCGGAGAGCGGCGTGAAGCCCTCGAGGTCGAGGCCGTCGACACCGCCGCGTGTCCCGAGCCAGACGGCCTCGATCGTGCACAGGACCGAGGTTGGCTGACCACTCATTGCCGCGGTGTTGGCGGCCATGAACGCGACGATCGCTCGCTCGGGATCGTCTCGACCATGACTACAGACGAAGATCAGGCGATCGCTCATCACGTCCCCTTCAGCGCATCCGCTCGACTGCGATCAGTGTCGCCCCGTCGTCCTGCGTCCTGACCCAGCGGATCCGGTGGCCGAGCATCCGGGCGAACGACGGCACGTCTTCCTTGGACGAGGGGTCATAGACCACGAACTCGATGATGTCGCCGATCTCGACGCCCTGGAGCTCGCGGCGTTGCACCATCGGCATCCGGTCGCAACCCATCCAGCCCGCGTCGAAGCGGACAACCTTGCCGATGTGCTCTTCGGAAGTTGGGACCGACCCTGGTCCAGACTCGGGTTGACCTGTGACCATCGCATCCGACTCTCTCGGTCCGGCCGCGGGTGGCGATCGACCCCGGGGCGCCAGTCAGGCCGGATGATACCGCCCGGAGCGGCAGCGCCGCCAGCCGCCACGCACCGTCGGCGCGCCCGAGCCGACGGCGGCCGCTACCATCCTGACCCATGAGCGCCGTCGCCCCTGGGTCCGCGATGCCCGTCCTGGGTCAGCTCTCGTCGATCGCCCGGGTGGTCGTGCTGCTGACCGTCGTGATGTCGGTGATCGGTGCCATCCTCGAGTTTGGGCTCCACGCCGACGGGACCGTCATCTTCGTCGTGGCCGCGATCGCCATCCTCGGGTTGGCCTGGCTGGTGGGCGTCGCCACCGAGCGGATCGGGGCCAGGACGGGGCCACAGGTCGGCGGGATCCTCAACGCCACGTTCGGCAACATCGCCGAGCTGATCATCGCGTTCTTCGCCCTCCAGGCCGGGCTGATCGAGGTGGTGAAGGCGTCACTGACCGGCTCGATCATCGGCAACCTGCTGCTCGTGCTCGGAGCGAGCGTCCTCGTCGGGGGACTGCGCAATGGGCATCAGACGTTCAGCCAGCGCATCGCCGGGTCGAACGCGGCGCTGCTGGCCGTGGCCGCGATCGGGCTGTTCATCCCGGCCGTCTTCGCGCTCAGCACCGGCGACTCCAGCCAGGGCACGCTCACCGAGGAGTCGGTGATCGTCGCATTCCTGCTGATCGTCGGCTACGTCCTGGCGCTCATCTACCAGTTCACCAACCCGGGCGAGACGCTCGGCGGCCACGAATCGGCGGAGGGCCACGGCGGGCCGGCATGGTCGACCCGGACCTCGATCTTCGTGCTCCTGGCTGCCGCGGGCCTGCTCGCGCTGATGTCGGAGATCCTGGTCGGGGCGATCGACGAGTTCCTCGTCTCGTTCGACCTGACGCCGTTCTTCGTCGGCGTCATCCTCATCCCGACGATCGGCAACCTGGCCGAGCACCTCGTCGCGGTCCAGCTGGCCTATCGCAACAAGATGGAGTTCGCCATGGCGGTGAGCTTCGGCTCGAGCCTCCAGGTGGCCCTCTTCGTCGCACCGATCCTGGTCATCATCGGGGCCCTCATCGGCCAGCCGATGGACCTCGTCTTCGAGCCGCTCGAGGTCGCCGCCGTCGCCGCGGCGGTCGGGATCAGCGCCCTGATCGCCCTCGACGGCGAGTCGAACTGGCTCGAGGGCGCGCTGCTGATCATCGTCTACGTCATCCTCGCGGGGTCCTTCTTCGAGCTCGTCTGAGCGAGCGGGCTTGACACGAGACCGCCAGACGTGCCGGCCCCGGCTGGGCGACCTATCGGGGCTGCGGTGCCGGCCTGGCGAACGCCGTCGCGTGGGCCAGCCAGCCGCGCTGCGGCCGGACGTAGTAGAGCAGCCCGATCAACATCGCCGGGGTCATGAAGTGCAACCGCGGCGTCGCGATCGTGACCGCCAAGACGACCGTCCAGGGCCGGTCCGTCCGGGCGCCCCAGGCGACGAGCGCGGCAGCGACCGCGATCCTGGCCCAGAGTGGGACGCCGTCGCTCGGGGTGAGCGTGGCCATGTAGGCGGGCCACTCGAACCACAACCCCGGCGCGTAGACGAACGATGCGACGACGATCGCGCCGGTCGATGTGAAGGCGATCGCCAGGTTGCGCCACTCACCCCGGACCGCGAACCAGAGCAGGCCGATGCCCGGCGTGACCTTGGTCAACAGGACCAGCGACCAGAGGGCCGGCCAGCGCAGTCCCCACACGGCCACGGCGACGATCAGCAGGTTGATGTTCGCGGCGTTGATCTCGCTGGCGAAGGGCGGCCACAGGATCACCAGCGGCAGGAACGGGCCGGCCAGGGCGAACGCGGCGGCCAGCTCTGCCGCCCGGATCAGCCCGACGAAGACCTCGAAGGAGAGGGCCTGGAACGGGATCATCGCCTGGGCGGCCGCCGGCGAGTACACGAAGGCGTAGTCGGTCTGCCAGTACGGGGCACCCGGGGCGATGCGGTAGTAGCACCAGGCGTCGACGGGCTTGCCGAGCATCGCGCTGAACGAGGCCCAGGCGGTCAGGGCGACTCCGCCCGCCAGACCGTACAGAACCACAACCAGTGGTCGCGCGACGGATCGCCAGAGGCGACCGAGGGCGACCTGCGGAAGCTCGATGCGGCCGGCCGCGCGGACCCACGCCAGCGCCTGGCGGATCTCGCCGGCGTGCTCCCTCTGAAGGGTCGTCACGAGTAGTTCTCCCCCGGGTAGACGCTGAGTCTGCCAGAGGTACTACCCGGCGGCTAGCCCTTTCGTACTGCGACCGTTGCGGTTCGACACCGCGAGCCTCCGGAGGCGTCCCAGGCCGCCCGACGGAAAGCCTCGGGCTCTATCCCGGACAACCCGCAGCGAATACGCTGGCGCCATGACCCAGGACGATGGGGATCCGCGGACGGTGCTCCTGACCGGCGTCTACGGGACCGGCAAGAGCTCGGTCGCCGTGGAGATCGCCGACATCCTCGAGAAGCAGTCGGTCGCGTATGCCGTTCTCGACCTCGACTGGCTGTCGTGGTTCCAGGCCCCGGGCCACGAGCCGCACTCGGACCAGCGGATGCTGCTCGCGAACGTCCGCGCGGTCATCGACAATTATCTCGGCGCCGGCGTCCGCCGGTTCATCCTCGCCCAGTCGATCCAGAACAGGACCGACCTCGACGCGATCCGGGGGACGGTTCCCGCTCCGATGACCGTCGTCCGGTTGACAGTCCCGCTGGCCGAGATCCGGAGGCGGCTCCGGTCCGACGTGACTGTCGGCCGGCAGGATGATCTCAGGGTGGCGGAGGCCTGGCTGGCTGGCTCGGTCGGGGTCGGCCTCGAGGATTTCACCCTGCCCAACGATCGCCCGATCCGTGAGGTCGCACTGGACATCCTGGAACGACTCGATTGGAGGTGAGTTCCGAGTGATCCCCGACACGCGCTACGCACGAACCGCTGATGCGACGAATATCGCCTACCAGGTGCTGGGTGACGGCCCGGTCGACCTCTTGTGGCTCGACGGGGCCCGGGGCAACCTCGAGGTGATGTGGGAGCAGCCGCTCGTCGCCGAGTTCTTCACCAAGCTCGCGACCCAATGCCGCGTCATCCGCATCGACATGCGGGGAACCGGGCTCTCCGACCGCGGCGAGCAGCCCCCGAATCTTGAGACCCAGATGGATGACGCCCGGTCAGTGCTCGACGTCATCGGTTCTCAACGAACGGCGATCGCCGGGCACGGATGGGGTTGCGCAGCAGCAAGCATGTTCGCAAGCACATTCCCGAGGCGCACCACGGCTCTGGTGCTCGCCTCGGCGCAAGCGCGGAACCGGTGGGCTCCGTACTACCCGTGGGGGTTCACCGAAGAAGTGCTGAACCAATCCCTCCGGATGGTCGAGTCGGGTTGGGGCACAGAAGGGCACGCCGCTTGGGTCTTGTCCCTGTCCGCTCCCTCGATGCTGGACGACCGTGCCTATGTCCGTTGGGAAGCAAAGGTGCAGCGGCATTGGGTCGGACCCCGTGCCGCGGCCGTGCTCGAGCGCCAGTTCTGGGACTCCGACGTCCGCGACGTCCTTCGTACGCTCCAGGTGCCGACGCTCGTCGTGGCTCGGGAGTGGGATGACCCGGAGGAGGACGAGTACGTTGCAGGCCTGATCCCGAACGCACGGCTCGTGCGCCTTCCGGGTCGGGACTGGACGGTCTGGGTTGGCGACCAGGATGCCGTCGTCACGGCCATCCATCGCTTCCTGGAGGCTCGGCCGCCGACACGGGAGTCTGACGCGGTTCTGGCGACCGTCCTATTCACGGACATCGTCGACTCGACGCATAAGGCTGCGCAGATCGGCGATAGAGCGTGGCGGGACCTCGTCGAGCATCATCATCTGATCGTCCGAGCGCTGCTTCAACAATATCGGGGTGTGGAAGTCGACACCGCCGGCGACGGGTTCTTTGCGACCTTCGACGGCCCCGCCCGCGCGATCCGGTGCGCGGGTGCGATCGTTGAGCAGGTCCGGCGGCTTGGGATCGAGGTCCGAGCGGGGCTCCACACGGGTGAATGCGAGACGATCGACGGCAAGATCGGCGGGATCACGGTGAACATCGGCGCCCGAGTGGGAGCGGCCGCCGGCCCCTCGGAGGTGGTCGTGTCGCAGACGGTCAAAGACCTCGTGGCGGGCTCCGGGCTGGCTTTCGAGGATAGGGGAGAGCGCGAATTGAGAGGCGTACCCGAGCAATGGCGGCTCTTCCGGGTAGTTGGCTGAAAGGGCGCGTACGGGGCGGGCACCCGAGGGGGTAAGCGCCCGCCCCGTCGCGTGGGGAGGAGGGGAGCGTCGGTCGATCGGCGGGACCGTCGGTCGGCCGGCGGCGGGTCCGGTTCGGGGATCAGGCCGCGACGGACTCCGAGGGGATCGGATCATCGGGGCCGGGCTCGTCGGTCAGGGTCCCGGCCTGGGTCTCGAGCGCATCGGCCGCGGCTTGCGCCTCGTAGTCCTTCTTCTTGCGCCCGGACAGCATCTCGACATGGTTGGCCACGATCTCGGTCTTCCAGTGGCGCTTGCCCGCGTCATCGTCCCAGCTGCGGGTCTGAATCCGCCCCTCGATGGCGACCTGCTGGCCCTTGCCCAGGTACTGGCCGCAGACCTGGGCGAGCTTGTCCCAGGTGACGATCGTGTGGAACTCCGCCTTCTCCTTGCCGCCCCCGGCGTACTCGTTGGTGGCGACGCTGAACGTCGTGACGCTCTTGCCGCTGGCGAGGGCGCGCAGCTCCGGGTCCCGGGTCAGCCGCCCGGTCAACAGGACCTTGTTCATCGGTCCGAATCTCCTTCTCGGTCGGCCGGCGGCGCCGGTCCCGACCCTGCATGTGTGCGGCGGGTCGTTCCCGACGGCCGGCGGGAGCCGACGGGTACAACCGACCTTAGCGAGGGCCACTCATCCCGCGCTTCGCGGCCGCTTCATCGGGGCTTATCGTCGAGCGCCGTGCGGGGCCGACCTGATCGGGACCCGGCGAGTCGGCCGAGCCAACCTGCCTGAGCCACGACTGCGAGGGTCGGGCTCACCGCCCTGCCCTCGCTGCTATACTCCGGTGGTCTCGGAACGCGGGCGCAGACCCGCCGCACGGAGATCGGCCCATCGCTCGAGGAACGTTCGCCCCGTGAGACGAACGCCCAACGATCCGGGGATCGCCGGAACGCCGGCGTCTCGACGAAGGGAGCAGTCTATCCGGGTCCTCGGCCACTCGGCCGGGGCCTTTTTCATCCCCGCCACGGGACGCCGCGGCCAGCCAGAGGCGTATGCCTGATGCCGGCCACCGTGATCGTCGGATTGCAATGGGGCGACGAGGGGAAGGGCAAGACCACCGACTTCCTCGCGGAACAGGTGGCCATGGCCGTCCGCTACCAGGGCGGCGACAACGCCGGGCACACGGTGGTCCTCGGCGACGAGGTCTTCAAGCTCCGGCTCACCCCGTCGGGCGTGCTCTACCCGCACATCACGTGCGTGATCGGGCCGGGGGTGGTGGTCAACCCGGCCACGCTCATCAACGAGCTGGACATGCTGACCTCCCGGGGGATCTCCACGGACAACGTCCGGGTCAGCCGCAATGCCCACGTGATCATGCCCTACCACGTCGCCCTGGACCGGGCGATGGAGACCCGCCTCGACGGCGAGAAGGTCGGGACGACCAACCGCGGGATCGGCCCGACCTACGCCGACCGGGCCTCGCGCCTCGGCCTGCGCATGGAGGACCTGCTCGTCGAGGCGACCTTCCGCCATCGGCTGGCCAAGGTCCTTGCCGACAAGAACACCCTGCTGGCGTCGATGGCCGGCGGAGAGTCGTTCGAGGCCGAGCCCCTCGTCCGCGAGGCGATGGCCTGGGGCGATCGCCTGCGGCCGCACCTGGCCGACACCACGTGGCTCGTCCAGGACGCCCTGCGCCGGGGCGACCACGTCATCCTCGAGGGCGCCCAGGGCACGCTGCTCGACATCGACCACGGGAGCTACCCGTACGTGACTTCCTCGAACCCGATCGCGGGCGGCGCCTGCACGGGCGGCGGGATCGGTCCGCTCCAGGTCGACGAGGTCATCGGGGTGATGAAGGCCTACTCGACGCGGGTCGGCTCGGGCCCCTACCCGACCGAGCTTCACGATGCGATCGGGGCAGGGATCGCCGAGCGGGGCAACGAGTTCGGGACGGTGACCGGGCGACCGCGCCGGGTCGGCTGGTTCGATGCCGTGTCGCTGCGCTATGCCGTGGCCGTGAACAGCGTCAGCAGCATCATGCTCAACAAGATCGACATCCTGTCGGGGATCGATCGGCTCCAGCTGTGCGTCGCGTACGAGATCGAGGGCCGACGGGTCGAGAGCTGGCCGTCGAGTGCCGAGGTGCTCGCCCGGGCGACTCCGATCTATGAGACCTTCGCGGGCTGGTCGGAGCCGATCAACGCGGTCCGGACCCTCGCCGAGCTGCCCGAAAACGCCCGACGCTACGTGTCCGCCCTCGAGGCCGCGGCCGGGGTACCGATCGTGCTGGTTTCGGTCGGCCCGGAGCGGACCCAGACGATCGAGCGAGCCTACCGCCCGATGCGCCACCGCCCGACCGTCCCAGGGACCCGGGCCGCTCTCGGGGCCACGGCCGGTTTCGGCTCCGCGGCCGATCGACCGATGCCAGGGCCTGTAGCGCGATGAGCATGCCCGTGATGCCCACCCGGATCCTGATCGTGGGCGGCGGCGGACGCGAGCATGCCCTGGCCTGGAAGCTGGCCGCGGAACCGGGTGTCAACCAGGTCTGGGTCGCCCCGGGGAGCGCGGCAATCGGCCTTGAGCCGCGGGTGACCTGCCTGCGTGAGATCGATGCGCAGGTCCCGGCCGCGGTCGTCGCCGCGGCCCGATCCACCTCGGCCGAGCTGGTCGTCGTCGGACCGGAGGCGCCCCTCGCCGCGGGCGTGGCCGACGCACTGGCAGAGGCCGGGATCCCGGTCTTCGGACCGAGCCGCGCCGCCGCGACGATCGAGACCAGCAAGGCGTTCTGTCACGAGGTGGCCGGCGCGGCCGG
>JBDTQW010000062.1:0-15303 GCA_039931975.1 Chloroflexota bacterium
CAAGTGCCCGAGCCACATCGACATCCCCGGCTTCCTCAAGCAGAACGCCGAGGGCGATTGGCGCGAGTCGACCCGGATCTTCAAGCGGACGATCCCCTTCCCGAGCGTGCTCGGCCGGGTCTGCCCGGCGCCCTGCGAGGAGCATTGCCGACGCGACGAGGTCGACGAGGCCATCGCCATCCGCGACGCTCATCGCTACGCCGGCGACCAGGTCATCAAGTCGATGCTCGATGACGGCGTCGATCCGCCGCTGCCGTTCGAGCCGCAGCCAAGGAGCGGTCGCCGTGCCGCGGTCATCGGCTCGGGTCCGGCGGGGATGGCCGCAGCCTACTACCTCCTCCTGGCCGGCCACGATGTGACGGTCTTCGAGCGCGACCCGGCGCCGGGCGGGATGCTCCGCTACGGCATCCCCCAGTACCGGTTGCCCAAGGTCGAGGTCCTCGAGGCCGAATACGAATCCGTCACCCGTCTCGGCGGCAAGATCGTGTGCGGCCAGGGGCTCGGGCGCGACTTCAGCCTGGATGACCTGCAGGGCCAGGGCTTCGACGCCGTCCTGGTGGCGATCGGCTGTTACGAGACCAACAAGCTGGGCATCCCCAACGAGGACGCGGACGGCGTCATCGACGGCCTGGAGTACCTCCAGACGGCGACGCTCGGGCTGCCCTACCCGGGCCACGCCGGCAAGCGGGTCGTGGTCATCGGCGGCGGGTTTACGTCGATGGACTGCTCGCGGACGTCGATCCGCCAGGGGGCCGGGGCGGTGACCCTGGTCTATCGCCGGGACATGAAGGACATGCCCGCCTCGAACGAGGTCCACGAGGCGATCGAGGAGGGCGTCCAGGCCATCTTCCAGGCGGCTCCGACCCGGATCATGGTCGACGAGAAGACCGGCAAGGTGACCGGTGTCGAGTTCATCCGGAACAAGCTCGGAGAACCCGACGCATCCGGCCGGCGCCGGCCCGAACCGTCGCCCGGGACCGAGTTCACCATCGACTGCGACCGCGTCCTGCTGGCCATCGGCCAGGGGCCGGACCTGTCCTGGATCGGTCCCGGTTCCGATGGGCCGCAGGCCACCAAGCAGCGTCGGCTCAAGGCCGATGCCGTCACCTTCGAGACCGACCGGCCGGGGGTCTTCGGGACGGGCGACGTCAGGATCGGCGCGGCCACGGTGGTCCAGGCGATCGCCGAGGGCCGTCGCGCGTCGTATGCCGCCGACGCGTTCCTCAAGGGCCTCGACCTGTCGACGATCAAGACGCGTCAGACGCTGGCCGAGCCGCAGCCCGAGTTCCTCTCGATCGTGCCCTTCACAAGCGAGGTCAAGGAGCCGCGCTACCGGATGACGGCGATGGACGCCGAGATCCGCAACAAGAGCTATGTCGAGTACGAGATCCCGTACTCACCGGCCGAGGCGATGGCCGAGTCGACTCGCTGCCTGCAGTGCACCTGCGAGGCGATCGGCTTCTGCGACCTGCGTCGGCTCGGGATCGAGTACGGGACCACCCTCAAGACCCTCGAGCCCGCCTACCACCAGGGCGCCGGCTATCGGAGCGTCACCGAGAACCGGTTCACCGGGATCAATCACGATTACATCCGGGACGACAGCCATGCGTTCATCCTGCGCGAGCCGTCGCGCTGCATCGACTGTGGCCGTTGCGCCCAGGTCTGCTCGGAGGTCGTCGGGGCGGCCTGCTACGACTTCATGCGGATCGGCTTCGACACGCTGGTCACGACACCGCTCGACATGAGCCTGAACGACACGCCATGCGTGTCGTGTGGGCGCTGCGCCGAGACCTGCCCGACCGGGGCGCTGATGCCCAAGCCGCGGGTCCTCGAGAAGTACGAAGTCGACGAGAGCCGCTGCATCCTGTGCGGGATCTGCGTCGACGCGTGTCCCTACGACGCCCTCCGCCACAGCGACCAGTTCGAGCTGTCGCACACCAGCCGGGCCGAGCCGATGATCGACCTGATCGCGCTTGCGGCGGTGGACATGGAGACCGAGGCGACGTACATCCGGCGCGAGGCGGACTGGATGGAGCGAGCCCGGGCGGCCGGCCGCCTGCCCGATCCGAGCCGGCTCCTGCCGGTCCTGCCGCCGTCGATCGCCGCCGGTCCCAAGGGTCCCGACGGCCACGGTCATGCTCACGGCGGCAACGGCCACGGCGGTGCCGGCGGCTCCCACGCCCACCACGAGTAGTCGAGGGAGGCAGGCGCGGTGGCGATCCCGGAGACGATCCCGATCATCGGGGTGAGCTGGAACGACGTCCTGTTCCTGCTCTTCGCAGGGCTGATGATCGTCTCCGGCCTGCTTGTCGTCCTGATGCGCGACATCATCCGCTGCGGCCTGGCGATGATCGTCTGCTTCGGGGCGCTGGCCGGGATCTACGTCATCCTCGGCGCACCGCTCGTCGCCGGCGCCCAGGTCCTGATCTACATCGGTGCGATCAGCGTCCTGGTCCTCTTCGCGATCATGCTCACCCAGACCAAGGCGGCCCCGGTCCGACTGGTGTTCCAGACGCAGGCGGTCCCGTCCGCGATCCTGTCCATCATCCTCGCCGTCATCCTGGTCCTGGTCATCGGCGCAACCGACTGGGGTGCGACGGCCGAGCGGCTCCAGATCGGGACGGCGGCACTGGCCCGGATCCTCTTCCGCGATTTCGTGCTGCCGTTCGAGGTCGTCAGCGTGCTCCTCCTGGCCGCCGTCATCGGCGGGATCTACCTTGCCAAGCGCGAGGCCGAGCCGGGTGAGGAAGCGGGCCGCCGATGACCAACTCGCTGGACGCCTACCTGGTCCTGTCGGCGCTGCTCTTCTGCATCGGCACGTTCGGCTTCCTGGCCCGCCGCAACGCCATCAGCATGCTCATGTCGATCGAGCTGATGCTCAACGCGGTGAACCTGGCCATCGTGGCGTTCGGCGCGTTCAATCCCCTCCTTCGCGAACAGGGTTCGATCATCGCCCTGATCGTGATGGCCGTGGCCGCCGGCGAGGCGACGGTCGGACTGGCCATCGTCATCGCCATCTTCCGCAACCGACGGACGCCGCTGGTCGACGAGTACGACGCGATGCGGCAGTAGGCGATGCCGTACGGCGCCCTCCTCCTGATCGTCCCGGCGCTGCCGATCGCCGGCTTCGTCTTCACCGCCCTGTTCGGGCGCCGGATCCAGGCCAGGTACGGCCGCAATGCCGTGAGTGCCATGCCCGTCCTGGCGGTGGTCGTGAGCTGGATCGCGGCCATGATCGTCGCGGCCGCGGCCCTGAGCCGAGCCGAACCGTTCGGCGAGCATGGCTATTCGATCGGCCTGTGGGAGTGGATCCCGGCCGGCAAGTTCGTCGTCGAGGCGGGCTTCCACGTCGACGCGCTGACGGCCTGCCTGCTCATCGTGGTGACCACGATCGGCATGCTCGTCCACGTCTACTCGATCGGCTACATGAGCCACGACCCGGGCACCTGGCGCTTCTTCGCCTACCTCAACTTGTTCATGTTCTCGATGCTCCTGCTGGTCCTCGCCGACAACTTCCTGGTGATCTTCGTGGCCTGGGAGCTGGTCGGCCTGTCGAGCTACCTGCTCATCGGGTTCTGGTACCGCAAGCGCAGCGCCGCGCTCGCCAGCAAGAAGGCGTTCATCGTCAACCGGGTCGGCGACGTCGGCTTCGCCCTGGGGATCATGCTCATCTTCGTCAGCCTCGGCACGCTCAACGTCCAGGAGGTGCTGGAGCGGATCGGCGAGCTCGACCAGCCGACGATCAGCGCGATCGCCTTGCTCATCTTCTGCGGGGCGGCGGGCAAGAGCGCCCAGTTCCCGCTGCACGTCTGGTTGCCGGACGCGATGGAGGGCCCGACCCCGGTCTCGGCGCTGATCCACGCCGCGACGATGGTGAATGCCGGCGTCTACCTGGTGGCCCGGGCCAATCCGATCTTCGGCCACGCCCAGAGCGCGATGGTGGTGGTCGCCGCAATCGGCATCTTCACCGCGATCCTGGCCGCCTCGATCGCCTTCACCCAGACCGACATCAAGCGGGTGCTGGCCTACTCGACCCTGTCCCAGCTGGGCTACATGTTCGCTGCCCTTGGGGTCGGAGCGTGGACCGCGGCCATCTTCCACCTGATGGCTCACGGCTTCTTCAAGGGCCTCCTGTTCCTCGACTCGGGCTCGGTGATCCACGCCGTCCACGAAGAGCAGGACATGCGCCGGATGGGCGGCCTGTGGCGGAAGATCCCGATCACCTACTGGACGATGCTCATCGGCTCGCTGGCCATCGCCGGCATCCCGCCCCTGGCCGGCTTCTTCAGCAAGGACGAGATCCTGGGCGAGGCCTTCAAGAACGGTTTCGTGGTGGTCTGGGCGATCGGTTTCGTGGTCGCCGGGATGACCGCGTTCTACATGTTCCGTCTGATGGGCATGACCTTCTGGGGTCCAAGCCACGTGGACCCCGAGGTCGAGCCCCTGGTCCACGAGTCGCCGCCATCGATGACCGTGCCGCTGATCATCCTGGCCATCCCGTCGATCCTCCTCGGGCTGGCCCTCGGGCTGCCCTTCGGGAACAGCCTGATCCACACCTGGCTGGAGCCGGTCTTCGCCGAGACCGTCGAGGCGTCGGGCCATCCGGAGGCGCCGTTCGCCCTCTTCGGGATCGACGGGGCCCTGATCCTGGCCAGCGTCGGCATCGCCACGCTCGGCATCCTGCTCGCCTGGCGGCTGTTCGGGGTGGAGCTGCTTGGCCTCCGGCGCGCGCCCCGCCTGGAGCAGGTAGGGTCGATCGTCGAGGCCAACGGCGCGACGCGCTTCCTGTACCGGGCCTCGCTCAACAAGTGGTGGTTCGATGAGCTCAACGACCTGCTGTTCATCCGGATCGGCGGGCGGATCGCGATGGCCTGCTGGTGGTTCGACCGGACGGTCGTCGACGGCACCGTCAACGGGCTGGGGGTGCTCACGAGGAGCCTGGGCGGCGGCCTGCGCCGGGTCCAGACCGGTCGGGTCCAGAATTACGCCCTGGGCATCGCCATCGGGCTGATCGTGATGGCCGGCTCGTACCTTGTGATCGTGGCCGGACGATGATCGTCGAGGGATCGGGACTGCCGCTCCTGAGCCTGATCACGTTCATGCCGCTGGCCGGGGCCCTGGTGATCGCGCTCCTGCCCAGGGACAGCCAGCGCGCCATCCGCTGGACGGCCCTGGCGGTCGCCCTCGCCTCGTTCGCCCTGTCCCTGCTGATGCTCATCGGCCTCGACCCGGCGGCCCGCGGCTTCTCGTACGTCGAGCGAGTCGACTGGATCCCCGTCTTCGGGGTCCAGTACAAGGTCGGCGTCGACGGCCTGGCGGCCGTCCTGGTGGTCCTGACCACGACCCTGTCGTGGATCAGCATCCTGGCCTCGTTCGGGCCGATCAAGGAGCGGTTGAAGGAGTACATGATTTCCTTCCTGATCCTCGAGGTCGGCCTGGTCGGCGTGTTCGTCGCCGTCGACCTCTTCCTGTTCTACGTCTTCTGGGAGGTCGTCCTCGTCCCGATGTACCTGATCATCGGGATCTGGGGCGGCTCGAACCGGATCTACGCCACGATCAAGTTCGTGCTGTACACCCTGGTCGGCTCGCTGCTGATGCTCGTGGCCATCCTGGCCACGGCCTACAGCTACCAGGCCGCGACCGGATCGTGGACGAACGCGTTCGACTTCGAGTCGCTGCGGACCTTCGCCGGAACGGCCGGCTTCGCCGAAGGCCTCCAGGTGTTCGCCTTCCTGGCCTTCTTCCTGGCCTTCGCCATCAAAGTCCCTATGTTCCCGTTCCATACCTGGCTGCCGGATGCTCACGTGGAGGCCCCGACCGCGGGCTCGGTGATTCTCGCGGCGGTCATGCTCAAGCTCGGCGCCTACGGGTTCATCCGGTTCGCGCTGCCATTGTTCCCGGACGCCGCACGGACCTTTGCGCCGTGGATCATCGTGCTCAGCCTCATCGCGATCATCTATGGCGCGATCGTGGCCCTGGTCCAGCCCGACCTCAAGAAGCTCATCGCCTACTCGTCGGTCAGTCACATGGGCTTCGTGACCCTGGGCATCTTTGTGTTCCAGGAACAGGGCATGCAGGGCGCGATCCTGCAGATGGTCAACCACGGGCTGATCACGGGCGCGCTCTTCCTCTTGGTCGGGGTGATCTACGAGCGGACCCATGACCGGACGATCGCCAAGATGGGCGGTCTGGCGGGACGGACGCCGGTCTACGCGGCGGCGTTCGGATTCTTCATGTTCGCGAGCGTCGGACTGCCCGGCCTGTCCGGGTTCGTCGGCGAGTTCCTGGTGCTGGTCGGCGCCTTCGCGGCCAACCCCTACGTGGCCGTCGTCGCGACGTTCTGCATGATCCTCGCGGCTGGCTACCTGCTGTGGATGTTCCAGCGCCTGTTCACTGGCGAGCTTTCCGACTTCCTGGCCGGGCTGGGCAGCCACCTGACCGACATCCGTCCCATCGAGCTGGTCACGCTCACGCCGCTGGCGGCCCTGATCGTCGTCTTCGGGCTCTTCCCGGGTCTCATCCTCAACGTGGTCCAGACCTCTGTGACGACCGTCCTGGAGAGCGTCCAGGGCGGCACGGTCGTGGCCTTCAACCTGTTCGGCCGGTAACCGAGGCCCGCGCACGATGACCGCCCAGGACCTGGCCACGATCGCGCCGTTCGTCGCGGCGGTCCTTGTCGCGGGGGCACTCATCGTCGTCGATCTGATCGTCCCTGGGTCGCGCCCTGCCGCGCTGGTCGTCAGCCTCGGCGGACTGGCGATCGTGGCGATCGTGACCGTCACCACCGGGGCGACGACCGCCGACGCCTTCGGCGGCGCCTACCGGCTGGACGCGCTGACGACGTTCCTCGACCTTCTCTTCGTGGCCGTCATCGCCTTCACGATCCTGTTCGCCCGGGACTACCTCGCGGCGCGCGACCTGCCGTTGGCCGAGTTCGCGGCCGTGCTGATCTTCGCGATGAGTGGGGCCCTGCTCATCTCGGCGTCGGCGGACCTCCTGGTGCTCTTCCTGGGCCTCGAGCTGATGGTCCTGCCGGGCTACCTCCTGGCCGGCTTTGCCAAGCGCGACGCCCTCTCGACCGAGGGGGCCATCAAGTACTTCCTGCTCGGCTCGTTCAGCTCGGCGATCTTCCTCTTCGGGCTCGCGTTCGTGTGGGGCCTGACCGGCACGACCCGGATCGACGCAGTCGCGGCGGAGCTGGTCAGGATCGTCGCCGGCACCGCGCCGCTGTCGGCCGGCCTCGCCATGGGCCTCGCCTTCCTGACGACCGGGGTGGCCTTCAAGATCGCCGCGGTGCCGTTCCACTACTGGACCCCGGATGCGTACCAGGGCTCCCCGACGCCGGTGACCGGCTACCTGTCGGTCGGTCCCAAGATCGGCGCGTTCGCCCTGATCCTGCGCCTGTTCGTGGGCGCGCTCGGGCCCCTGCGCGAGGACTGGCTGGTGATCATCGTCGTGCTGGCCACGGTCACCATGACGCTCGGCAACCTGGTGGCGATCAGCCAGGACAACGTCAAGCGGATGCTGGCCTACTCCTCGATCGCGCACACCGGCTACATGCTGGTGGGACTGGCGGCGTGGGCCAGCCCCAACTCGCCGATCCGCGGTCTGGAGAGCCTGCTCTTCTACGGTGCTGCCTATAGCTTCATGAACCTGGGCGCCTTCGCCGTGGTCGCCGCCCTGCAGCGCCGGCGGGGCGTGTCCAGCCAACTCGAGACCTTCGCCGGTCTCGTTCGGCGCGAGCCGGCGCTCGCGTTCCTGATGACCCTGTTCCTGCTGTCGCTGACCGGCATCCCGCCGACGGCCGGCTTCCTGGCCAAGGCCTACGTCGTCCTGGCCGCCGTCGAGGCGGGCGGGCCGGCCGGGATCCTGGCGGTCATCCTCGTGCTCAACGCCGCGGTCGCCGCCTTCTACTACCTGCGGGTCGTGGTCTACATGTTCATGCGCGAGGGCAAGGACGTGCCGGCCGTCGAGAAGAGCGGCTTCCTTCAGATCGGCCTGGCTGGCACCGCCATCCTGACGGTCCTCCTGGGGTTGTTCCCGGGACCGCTCGTGCGGGTGGTCGAGGACGCCGCAAGGGCCCTCGCCTCCTAGGCCGAGCGCCTCCTCGGCACTCCGTTTCCGAGCGCCCTCGCCAGGGCCGCCAGCACCCGCGCCGCGTCATGCGGGCCGGCCACCATCAGATCGGCTGCGGCGGCGAGTTCGGGCGGGGTCTCCACGGAGCCGCGGACGGCCACGGTCAGGCTGCCCGCGAGCCGGCCCTCGGCGCGGGCGTCACGGACGGCTCCGAAGGCTTCGGCGTCGCTGCGGTCATCGCCAAGGACGAGCGCGGCGTCGAACGAGCCCGACGCGAGGAGACGGGCCATCGTCGCCCCCTTGCCGTCGGCGCCGGTCGGGCGGAGCTCGACGATGCGCCGACCGTGGAACCTGACGAACAGCGCCTGGCCGTCCCGACCGCGTGGCGCAGCCTCGAGGGCGGCTTCGACCGCCGCCCCGACCAGGCCCGCGGCGACGTCCGTGTCCGGTGCTGCACGAAAGTGGAACGCAACCGAGGGACCCTTCTCCTCGACGAACAACCAGTCGGGCCGACCCAGCGCGGTCGACACAGCGAGCGCGAGCGCCCGCGCGCCATCGACCAGCGGTGCGAGCGCCGGATCGGAGGTCACAGCGAGCCGCTCGGCGGCAACCCGGCGCCGCAGAAAGCCCGCCTGGAGGCCATGATCGCCGTGGTACTCGATCCCGCCGACACGGACTCGGGCGACGACGTCGTGCGCGGTCCGACCGCTGAGCACCGCCACGTGGAGCCGCCGGGGCTGCCCGGCGGCGATGCCCGCCAGGCGGCGCAGTGCCGAGCGGGCCAATGGCTCGATACGCGCCGCCATGGGGTCGAGCGAGGTCGCCGCCACGGTCCCGTCGAAGTCGGTCACCACCAGCAGCCTTCCGGGCACCGCCGCCAACTCCACGACCCGGCGACGGACGAGCGGCCAGGGGTCGATCGCCGGGCCGCCGGTCGGCGGCCGAGCGGCCCGATGCGTCACGGCGTGACGGTGGTCCCGGGCAGGATCTTCTGGAGGCTGCTGGCCATGAGGTCGGGCCCGATTCCGCCGAGGGCGCCGGAACGGACCACCCCGCTCGCGTCGACCCAGAAATGGACCGGCAGGGCGATCGCGCCCCAGGCCTGCTGGGCCGTGCCGTCGCCATCGAGCCCGACCGGGAAGGTCGCATGGAGGCCATCGGCGAACGCCTTGACCGTCGCTTCGTCCTCCTTGATATCGACGGCGACGATCACCAATCCGCTGTCGGCGTAGCGCACGGCGAAGCCGTTCATCAGCGGGAATTCGTCGACGCAGGGCGGGCAGGTCGTCTGCATGAAGTTGACCCACACGGGCTTGCCTCGGAGCTCCGCCAGGTCGATCGTCCCGCCACCGACCCGGGCCACCCGCAGGCCCGGTGCCGGCCGGCCCACCCCGAACGCCTCGGAGCCCGATGGCCCGACTGAAGGCGAGACCGACGGCGACGGTCCGCCGGATGGCGACGGTCCGACCGATGGCGACGGTCCGAGGGGCGATGGCGAGGGCCCGACCGGCGAGGCGCTGGCGATCGGGGTCGGGGTCGGGCGAACCGGGCCAGGGACCAGGACAAGGACGGCGCCCAGGACGATCGCCGCGGTCGCGATGCCGGCGAACAGCGCGAGCACGGCGGCGAGGCGTGGCGACATGGCGGGAGGGTACCAGTACCAAGCGCCCGGGGGCGGGGGCACGGGGGACCGGCTAGCATGACGCCCCGATGCGTACCGTCCTCGATCGCCTGCAGCATCGCCTCGTTCCCGCGTTGCTGGCGGCCGCCGGGGTGTCGCTCGTGGCGGCCGGCTTGCTGACCTACGCGACCCCCGCCGAAGCGATCGCCCCGGCGTCCGCTCCGGTCACGCTCGAGCCGTCGCTCAGCCCCGGACCGAGCAGCCTGTTGACCTTTCCTCCGCTGGCCAGTCCCAACGCGAGCGACGGCGCCTCGCCGGCGATACCGGCGTTCGCGTCAAGGGTGGTCGTGCCGGCCCTGGGCATCGACCTGCCGGTGATCCGCCAGCCGGGCGGGGGGAATGCGTTCCCGCCGTGTAACGTGGCGATGTACCTGCAACAGCTGCACCAGCCGGGCCAGCCGGGACCCACCTACCTTTACGCCCACGCCCGGACGGGAATGTTCCTGCCCATCCTCGAAGCGTCCAAGGTCAACAACGGGCGGCGGATGTTGCACATGCTGATCCAGGTCTATACCACCGACGACCAGCTCTACCTGTACGAGATCGTCGAGGTCCGCCGCCACGTCACGACGCTCGACGGGGCGCTGGCCGAGGAGCGTGAGACCCTCTGGCTGCAGACCTCCGAGGGACCGGTCGGCACGACCGAGAAGACCCAGGTGATCGCCCTGCCGCTGGACCACGGACCCACCGGCCACAAGGAAGCCCATCCCAAGGCGAACCCGGTCTTCTGCCACTGAGCGGGCTGCAGTTCGATCGGCCGACCCGAGGGCCGGGATCTGGCGGCGCGAGAGCCGGGATCCGGGTCGCATAGGTCAGCAAGCCCGGCTGTGCGGGGCTACAGCTAGATCCAGCCGATCCGGCGCAGGACGAATGCGAGCACGAAGGCCACCCCGAAGATTGCCGCGGTGACGATCCAGAACCCGATCGCCTCGGTCCCGCCAAAAGCCGCCCCGGCCTCGCTCATCCCAAAGATCCCGCCAAATGCGCCGATGCTGGCCAGGACCACCGTGATGCCGGTCAGCCGCTTCATGACCAGGGACAGGTTGTTGTTGACCGTCGAGAGATAGACGTCGAGGGTGCCGCTGACCAGTTCCCGATAGGTGTCCAGCTCGTCGGTCAGCCGGATGAGATGGTCATAGACGTCCCGGAAATAGACGATCTCCTCGGCGTCGACCAGGGCCAGGTCGCGATTGGTCAGCTGGTTGAAGATCTCGCGCACCGGCGCGGTAGCACGGCGGATCGCGATGAGCTCGCGCTTCAGCTCGAACAACCGCTCGAGCGTCAGCGGAGAGGCATTTGCGATGACCGCGTCCTGGAGCAGGTCGATCTCGTCGCCAAGCTTGTCCATGAGCGGGAAGTAGCCGTCGACCAGGTCGTCGCAGATCGCCCACAGGAGGTGATCCGCACCACGCTCCATGACGGTGGCCAGGCCGCTGCCGCGGAGATGGTGGGTTCCGCGCGGGTCCCAGTCGGCCGCGTGGACGGTCAGCAGGAAGCTGTCGCCAAGGACCATGTCGATCTCGACGGGCTCGATCGGATCTCCGTATCGCAGGGCGAACATCACGATGTGGATGCGATCGTCCGTGACCTCGATCTTGGCTCGCTGATTGCCCTCCAGGATGTCCTCGGCGATCAACTCGTGGAGCCCCAGCAGCCGGGTGATCTTCGTGATCTGCTCCGCGGAAGGCGCGCTGGCGTCGATCCAGGCGATCGTGCCCTTGGGCAGGGGGCACTGGGGGACCGATTCGAGACCGTTCGACTCGACGAGTTCGTGGACGGTCCTGAGGGCCACCCGGACGGTGCCGTCGGCGGCCGCCACGACTGGGTTCGCTCGATCAGAGAGCGAAGGTGGGAGCGGGATCGTCTGCGCCGGCGCGGGATCGGTCGTCTTCGTCGTCCGGGCGACCCGGCGGGCCGCCGCCCTCGGCGGCGTCTTCGATGGCCTCGTCTTCTGCATCGCCAGCCAGCATACGCGTCCGTCGGGCGCCCAGCGCGAGAGCCGGAAGTGCCGCGAGGGCGGTGACGATGGCGGCCACCAGGAACAGCCCGACCATGATCCTGGCCGCCTCGCCCGAGGCCCAGCGCTCGAGGGCGGCAACGACCAGGCCATCCCGGAAGGGTCGTCCGACGAGCTCCGGCGGCAGGAAGGCCTGGTAGGCCTCCGGGCTGGCGTAGATCTGGCTGGTCAGGCGATCGATGGTCGTCGAGCCATAGGCCGTGAGCACCGCAAGGCCGACCGCCATCCCGATCATCCGGGCGACCGTGACCGTCGCCGAGGCCATCCCGAACGCCGCGCGTCCGGCGGCCTCGACCGCCGCGGTCGAGCGCGGCGTCACGGTCAGCCCGAAGCCGAACCCGAAGAGGGTCGCGGCCAGACTGGCGACCACGATCGTCGTCGATGGCGTCCAGGCGGCCATCGCCGCAAGGCCGACCGTGCTCGCGATCAGGCCGACCAGGGTCACCAGGCGGAGTGACAGGCGTCGGACCGCGAACCCGGAGGCGAGCGCCCCGATCGCGGTTGCGGCGGCAAGCGAGCCGAGGACGACCTGCTGCTCGGAGGGTCCGCCGTAGAGCACCCGGTCGACGAACACCGCCGCACCGACGATCGCCGTGGCGAAGCCATAGCCGGTCAGCAGCGAGACCAGGGCCGCCGAGGCGAACTCACGCCGACGAAACAGCCGGACGTCGAGGAACGGGTCCCTTCTGACCAGGCCGTCGACGACGGTCAGCGCCAGGCCCACGAGTCCCCCCACCAGGAGTGTGGCGATCACGGTCGGCGTCCCAAGCCCGAGGATCATGGTGCCCGCCTGGCTGCCAACCAGGGTCAGGCCGATGAGCGCGGCCCCCAGCCCGATGCTGAACACGAGGGCACCGGGCAGGTCGAGGCGGGTCGCGTGGCGTGGCGTCTCCCAGCCGGTGCTGGCAGCCCAGGCGAATGCGAGGGCCACGATGCCGACCGGGACGTTGACGTAGAACACCCAGCGCCAGGCCGGTGCCAGGAAGTCGACCGGGCTGCCCGCGATCCCGGCCGCGGCGAGTGCCGAATCGGCATGGATCGCCCCCAGCAGCGAAGCGCCTACGAACGGCCCGGCGGCCATCCCCAGGAAGGTCAGCGCACCGATCACCCCCAGGGCGCGCGGCCGGGCGTGACCCGAGTAGAGATGAGCCGCCGCAGCCGTCGCGACCGGCACCAGGGTGCCGCCACCGAGGGCCTGCACGAGGCGTGCCGCGATGAGCTGGTCGAGGGTCTGGGCGGCACCGGCCAGGAGCGAGCCGAGGGTGAACGCCACGAGTGCCCCGATGAATACGCGCCGGACGCCCCACAGGTCGGCCAGGCGACCGGCCAGGGGCATCGCCACGACATAGACGAGCAAGTATCCGTTGACGATCCACGAGGCGTGACGGAGCTGGTTCCAATCGGCGAGGTCGACCACGATCGAGGGCAGGGCGACGGCGGTGATCATCAGCTCGAGTCCGGCCAGGAAGACCCCGGCGCCGAGGATGGCGAGCAGCACAAGCGACGACCCACGACTCACGGCCGGAGTGTAGCCCGCTGCCGGATGACGGCGCCCCGGACGCGGATCCAGGTTGACAGCGTGGCCGCCGGCGCCATAGCATCAACCTCGATTTATATAAATCCGTGTTGAGCCATCGTGCTCGACGCCCCTATTGGAGCAACCCCCTGAGCCCGTCCCCCGCTCGGATCCGATCGACCATCGCGTCGGTCGTCGATCAACCCGATGAGCTGCGCGAGATCCGCCTGTTCCATCGCGCACTGGCCGACGTGAACCGCTTGCGCATCGTCCAGCATCTGTCGACGGGAGCCGCCAGCGTCACCGAGCTGATCGAGCACGTCGGGCTGTCCCAGCCCCTGGTCAGCTGGCACCTCGGCAAGCTCCGGGCCTCGGGCATCGTGACCACCCGGCGAAGCGGCCGCGAGACGCTGTGCAGCCTTCGGGCCGAGGCCTTCGACGAGGCGCTCGATCGCGAGAGAGCGCTGCTCGGGCTCGGCGTGCCGCTCTCGGCCGCCGCAACTCCCGAGGCACCGGCCGGGTGAGCGCGACCAAGCCGCCTGGCGCCGGTTCGTTGGTGAGCCCGGAGACACGGGCCCGGGTCAGGAAGCTGGGCGAGCCGGTGGCCCTGCTCCTCGGCCGCCTCGGATTCACGCCGAACGGCCTCACCCTGATCGGCTTCGCGATCACCGTCGTCGGGGGGATCCTGCTGGCCCTCCAGGTCTGGCTGCTCGGCGGGCTCGTGGTCTTCGTCGGCGGCGTCTTCGACCTGTTCGACGGGACCCTCGCTCGGGCGACGGGCAGGGTCGGGCGGCTGGGCGCGTTCATGGATTCGGTTTTCGATCGCTGGGGGGAGGCGATCGTCTATCTCGGGATCGCGTGGGGTGGGGTCCTCGCCGGCGCCGACACGGTCGCGGTCCTCGCGGCAGCCGCCATGGGCGCCGCGTTCATGGTCAGCTACACCCGAGCGAAGTCCGAGGGCCTCGGATTCACCGCCGGCTCCCGCATGGCCGCGGTCGGCGTCATGCCTCGCGAGGTTCGGCTGGTCATCCTGTCCGTCAGCCTGGTCGTTGCCGGGCTGCTTGGGATGAGCCCCGCGCAGATCGCCCCGTGTGGCAACCTCTTCTGCGTCGAAGGGCTCTGGCGCAGCGGCGCCGGCGTCCTCGAGCTGGCGCTCGCGATCATCGCGGTGGGCGCCACGATCACCGTCATCCAACGCATCATCCACGTCATGCAGCAGGCCGTCCCGAGCGACGGGAAGTAGGAGACAGATCGTGGCCAAGACCGGGAAGAACGGCACCAACGGGACCCAGGCCGCGAACGGAATCAAGCCGACTTCGGGTGGAGCGCGCAAGGACGGCAAGATCCGGGTCGCGATCGTCGGCGTCGGCAACTGTGCCAGCAGCCTGATCCAGGGACGCTACTACTACGAGAACGCCCGGAAGGAGGACTTCGTCCCGGGCCTCATGCACGTCGACCTGGGCGGCTACCACGTCCGTGACATCGAGTACGTCGCCGCATTCGACATCGACAAGAACAAGGTCGGCAAGGACCTCTCCGAGGCGATCTACCAGGAGCCAAACAACACCTACGTCTTCCAGCAGGTTCCGCACATGGGCGTGAAGGTCGACCGCGGGATGACCCACGATGGCCTCGGCAAGTACCTCAGCCAGATCATCGAGAAGGCGCCCGGCCCGACCGCGGACGTGGTCGGGATCCTCCGGGAGCGCGAGGTCGACGTGATGGTCTCGTACCTGCCGGTCGGCAGCGAGGAGGCCACCAAGTGGTACGTCGAGCAGGCGCTCCGGGCCGGCGTGGCGTTCGTCAACGCCATCCCGGTGTTCATCGGCCGTGAGCCGTACTGGCAGCGGCGCTTCGCCGAAGAGGGCCTGCCGGTCATCGGCGACGACATCAAGAGCCAGGTCGGCGCGACGATCAGCCATCGCGTCCTGACCCGGCTGTTCATGGACCGCGGCGTTCGCCTCGACCGGACCTACCAGCTCAACTTCGGCGGCAACACCGACTTCCTGAACA
>JBDTQW010000063.1:0-15068 GCA_039931975.1 Chloroflexota bacterium
CTGGTCGGCCCATTCACGGAGGAAGCTCGTGTCGGCACTGGCGAGTGACTTCGCCAGCTCGTCGACGGCGCCCGCGGCGTCCCGCAGGAGCAGCCGCAGGCCGACTTCGTCGTAGCGCTCACGGAGGGTCGGATCGACCGCCAGCGCCAGCTCGAGAGTGCGCGTGGCGACCCGGTCGCGGGCCCGGGTCAGACGCCGCGCCGCGTCGGGAAATCCGGCCGTCATATCGGGCGGCGGCAGGCCGAGGGAGGGATGGCTCACGATCGGGAGTCTAGCGCACACGGCGGTGGCCGAACCCTGACGCTACGATGGCCCGGATGACCGGACCGACCGAGCCGAGCCCGCCGCCCGCGGCGCGCGAGCCGGGGGCCTCAGAGCCAGAGGGCCCCACCGATTCGATGGATCCCGCGCACCCCGCCGGATCAACGGATCCCGCCGAGCGCGGCCGGATCCCCGGCGGGACCGGCCCGCCCGAAGGCCGCCAGCGCCTGGCCCACAGCCCGGGCGATCGGTTCCGACGGGTATCCCAGGCCGATGCGGCCGTCGCGTCGGGGGGCAGTCCGGTCCGGGCGGTCGCCATGGGCATCGTGGCCGCTCTCATCGGGGTCGGCATCTTCCTCGTCCTGGCGATCGTCTACACATTCACCGCGGGGCTCGTGATCGTGGCCGTCTTCACCGGCCGGTTCATCGGCCTGTTCGTCCGGGCCGGGGCGGACGGCAGCCTCGGCTCGCCGGCCCGGACCCTGATCTCGATCGTGATCTTTCTCGTGGCGCTCAGCGTGGCGAGCCTGACGACCTGGCTCGTGGCCGGCCTCGAGGGTGGCGTCCTGCCGCTGGGCGACTACCTCGAGCAGACGTATGGGACACCGATCGTGGCGCTGGAGTTCATGCTCGGCACCCTGATGGCCTGGTGGGCGGCCCGGTGAGTCCGGCCGGTGCGCCGCCACCTGCCAAGTTCCCTGCCGGGATCCGGTTGCGCAGACCCGTGGAAGCCGACCACTCGACCGTGATCGCCGTCGTCGATGACTGGTGGGGCGGACGCCGCCTGCGCGACTACCTGCCCCGCCTTTGGTTCCAGCATTTCACGGGAACGTCGTGGATCGCCGAGACCGACACCGGGCGTCTGGCCGGGTTCCTGGTCGGGTTCGTGAGCCCGGACGACCCCACGACGGGTTATGTCCACATGGTCGCCGCGGACCCGAATTTCCGGACTCGAGGGCTCGGCCGGGCGCTCTACGACGCGTTCATCGGCGACGTCGCAGGTCGAGGGGTTCGGCGGGTCAAGGCGATCACCTGGCCAGGAAACCGGGTCTCGGTCGGCTTCCACCGGGCGATCGGCTTCGAGATCGAGGCTGGGCCGGCCACGCAGCGGCTCTATGGCACACCGGCCTACCCGGCCTACGACGGCGAAGGCGAGGACCGGGTCGTGTTCGTGCGGGACATCGTGCCATCCGACGGCCATACGCCCCTGCTACCCTGACCGCGGATCGCCCGGCTGCGAGGATCGGGGCGTCCGAGGGTGCGGGAGGGACCAGATGAGCCAGAACGAGCTGCCCGGCGGTCAGCGACCGGCAAGCTCATCATCGGGTGGACCGCCCGTCGATCCGCCGGTCGGCGACGGACCCGCGGCAGCCCCCTCCCAGCCTTCGCAACCCTCCTGGCCGGACCCTGCAGCCGGGCTGCCAACGGGTCCAGGCCCGTCCGGCCCATCCGAGCCGGCAGCCGAGCCACCTCCCGGAGGCCCTGACGCAGCGGGCGGCGGGTGGGCTTCCACGGGTGTTCGACCGCCGGAGGGCTGGGCGGCCGCCGAGACGAAACCCCCCGGGCGCTTCCGGCTGCTGCCCAGGCTGATCATCCCCGGGATCGTCGTGCTGGTCCTGGTCGTCGGGTTCCTGTTCCGCGATCGCATCTCGGGCCAAGCCGCCGACCTCAAGGCCGGCGACTGCTTCGATGACCCGGTCGCCGCCGGCCAGAGTGCTGCCGAGGTCAAGGACGTCCAGCATCATCCGTGCACGGAACCGCATCTCTTCGAGGTCATCGAGACGTTCAAGTTCGAGGCCGGCGGCGACGCGGCGTTCCCCGGTCAGACGGGCTTCGACTCCTTCATGGTCGAGAAGTGCTCGGCGGCGTTCTCGAGCTACGTCGGCGTCGCCGAGGAGCAGTCGAGCCTGGGGTTCTCCGCCTATACGCCCGTCGAGAGCGGTTGGAAGAAGGGCGACCGGGACATCACCTGCTTCCTGGGGGCACCGGACGGCTCGAAGCTGACCGGCTCGATGAAGAACGCCAAGCGCTAGCCCGCGGCCAGCTCGGCCTCGATCGCCGACGGCACGACCGGCTCGACGAGGAGACGCTTGAAGCGCGCGGCCGCTCCGTCACCTGGGGCCGCGCCCAGCCACCGCTCGAGGAGCGCGGCGCCCTCGGCGTAGACGAAGATGTACGTCCGCCAGAGCGGATGCTCGATGAACTCGAGCCTCTTCTCGGCGCGCTCGGGGGTCATCAGGGCCACTCGCTCGAGCCACGACCGGACAGCCGTTCGCTCGACACCGTCGAGGTGGAGCATGAGCGCGGCATCGCCGGCCGCCGGGCCGAGGCCGGCCCGCACCTCGCGGAGTCGGACCGCCTGCTCGGCCAGGGCTCGCCGGGCGGGCGGGTCCGCGACCGGCCCGAGACCTGCGCGCTCGAGCAGCTCGGCGACGAGGTCGGTCTCGCCCGCCGGCGGCACGGCGAACCGCCGACCCACCTCGGCCGATCCCTCGCTGATCAGGCATTCAGGCGCGTTGATCAGGAGGACGCTCGCCTCGAGCTCGGCCCGCTCGTCGACCCGAATCGCCTCGTGCCAGGCATGCTCGAGATGGTGGCCGGGATAGGTCTCGTGGGAGACCAGGCCGAGCAGGTCGGAGACGCGCATCGGCAGGTCGGTGTTGATGTCGACCCGGGACCGCCGGCCGCCGTCGTACCAGTTGTAGCCGGACCATGGCTGGCCCGTCACCAGCGCGACCCGGAGCGACTCGCCATCCGGGGCGCCGAACTGGGCGATCGAGCGCTCCCGAATGACGCCTACGAGCCAGTCGAGGATGCTCGGCAATCGGTCGATGGGGACGATCGTCCGAGCGTCCCAGTGGGCCAGTCGATCCCGCACGGGTCCCGCTCCTGGGAGGAGCCGGTCGAGCTCGGCGGCCACGGCCGCGAAGGCGGCGTCGCCACGGCGGACCGGCTCGGCATCGAAGCACCGGCGGACGAGCTCGAGGTAGGGCGGCCGCTCTCCGTCGACGACTCGCGCGTGGGTCTCGAGCGCCACCAGCTGGACCCGCAGCCAGGCGCGCCGGGCCGGATCGCCGACCTCGCCGTCCAGGCGACCGAGCAGGGCGACAGCGTCGGCGACCAGGGCCGCCGGCGGGCGTAGCTGCTCGATGTCGACCTGGGCCTTGAGGTCGGCCGGGCCGATGTAGCTGTCGACCAGCCCGGGGATCCGCTGGTCGAGCCGGAGCGCCAGGAGCAGGTATTCCCTCGCGATCGGGTCGGGCGCCGGGACCCTGCGCTCGCCGCCGACGGCGGGCACCATCGCGCTGTCGCTCACGGCCCTGGCTCGCTGCTCCCGGGTCGTGCCGGGCCGCCGCCTTCGTCGCCGTCCTCCCCGACGAACGGCATCCCCTGGCGCTCGACCGCGTCGAGACTCATCCTCAGCGCGGCCGTCTTCTGCTCGGCGACCTCGCGGACATAGGCCGCCTCCTCGGCCGGCGTCATCGGCCGGCCTCGGATGGTCGCCTTGGGTTTGCCGACCATGAGCCACGACAGGTGGTAGCGATCCATCGTCCCCCAGGCGACACTGAGCAGCTCGTCGGAAAGCTGGAGCCAGACCTGGAGGCCCTGCAGGGACGGGTTCGCGACCAGGCGCTCGCCCTCGGCGACGAGCCGCCGAGTACGCCCGATAAGCTCGGCGCGGGTCATCGGTCGGTCCGGCTGTGTGCGTCGATCGCGGCCTCTCGAGCGGCCCGCAGGACTGCTGTCCACGGGCCGGGTCGGCCGTCTCCGACCGGGCGACCGTCGAGGGTGGTCAGAGGCACGATCCCGGCCACGCTCGAGGACAGGAAGGCCTCGTCGGCGGCGAGCAGCCGCTCTGGCGGGAGGTCCGCCTCGACCGGCTCGAGGCCAAGCTCCGAGGCATGCCCCAGCAGCCACGTGCGGGTCGTACCGGGCAGGATCGCCGCGTCGAGCGGAGGCGTTACGAGGGTCAGACCGCTCACCAGCCAGACGTTGGCGGTCGTGCCCTCGCTGATCGAGCCGGCGGTGGTCAGGAACAACGCGTCATCAACGCCGGCCCGGGTGGCCTCGAGCTTGGCGTAGACGTAGTCGGCCCGCGACGTGGACTTGACGCCGGCCAATGGCGAGCGCGGATCACGCCGGAGCGCGCTCGAGATCGCCCGGACACCGCGTTCCAGGATGTCGTCCAGTGGCGGCGCGTAGGGCCAGGCCTGGATCGCGATCGTCGCGGCAGCCTGCTCGAACCCGGCCGGCAACAGCCCGCGTTGTTCGAGCGGCCCGCGGCTCACGGTGATCCGCAGGGCGGCGTCGCCGGGCTCCGCGCCATCCGTTCCCGGGCCAGCCAGCCCCTCTGCCTCGAGGAGCGCGCCGATCCCCGAGACCAGGGTGTCGTCATCGAACGGCAGCCGGATGGCCAGGGCCAAAGCGCTCTGACGCAGGCGCTCGAGGTGCTCATCGAGCTCGATGACGCGGCCGCGCCGCGCTCGCGCCGTTTCGAAGATGCCATCCCCGAGCTGGAAGCCGCGATCGCTGACCCTCAAGTGAGGCGCCGCCGCGTCGACCAGCCGACCGTCCAGCCAGATCCGGGCGGCCATCTCAGGCGACTTCTCGGCCGCCGATCGCGCGGAGCGGCCCGCGGGCCTTGGCCACCGTTTCGTCCCACTCCGCGGCGGGGTCGCTCCGCCAGGTGATCCCGCCGCCGACGTTGAGCGACAGCCGCACCCCGTCCGCGACCAGGGTCCGGATGAGGATGGACGAGGCCATTGCGCCATCCGGACCGAGCCAGAGTGCGGCTCCGGTGTACGGGCCACGGCGCACCGGCTCGAGCTCCTCGAGGATCTCCATGGCCCGGATCTTGGGCGCCCCGGTGATGCTCCCGCCGGGGAAGCTGGCCGCCAGCAGGTCGAAGGCGTCGCGGTCCGGCGCGAGCCGGCCGGTCACCGTCGACACGAGGTGCTGGACGGCCGCGGTCCGCTCGAGCCGGCAGAGCCGCGGGACGCGGACCGAGCCCGGCCGGCAGACCCGACCGAGGTCGTTGCGCAGGACATCGACGATCATCACGTTCTCGGCCCGATCCTTGGCGCTGGCCAGGAGCTCACTGGCGAGCGCGCGATCCTCCTCGGGCGTCGCACCGCGCGGCCGCGTGCCCTTGATCGGATCGGTGGCGACGTGGCCGCAGCTGTCGACCGACAGGAAGGGCTCGGGTGAGGCCGAGACGATCGCCCGCCGACCCGGCCGTCCGTCCGCCCCGGACGATCCGGCGCCGCGTGGCTGCGCCTCGTTGCCAACGTCGAGGTAGGCGGCGAACAGGGCCGGATCGCCGGTCCTCAGGGCCCGGTACAAGGGCCACGGATCGGCGCGGAACGCGGTGGTGAGCCGGCGAGTCAGGTTCGCCTGGTAGATATCCCCGTGGGCGATCGCTCCTCGGATCCATTCGACACCGGACTCATATGTCGCCCGGTCGAGGCTGGACCGGAAGGCCAGCGGCTCGAGTCGGACGCCTGCGTCCGGCCGCAAGCCCGGGCCGCGGCCGCGTTCGAGCCTGGTCCGCACCGCAGCCAGCCGGCCGGCGAGATCCTGCCGGTCGCCGTCGACCGCACGGCCGGCCAGCCAGGCCCGCCCGTGGCGGCGATCGAAGGCGATGACCCAGTCATGCAGTGCCAGCCGGAGCCGGGGCAGACCCTGGTCGTCCCGGGCGATCGTGGGCAGCCGCTCCAGGTCGTGGCCCAGGTCGTAGCCGAGATAGCCGACCAGTCCGCCGAGGAATGGCGGTGGCGTCTCGCCGAGCGGCCCCGGCGCGACCGGGGCCGAGTCCAGCCGGGCGACCAGGCGGCGCGCCTCGGCGAATGGATCCCGTCCGGCGGTCGGCGTCAGGAGGACGGCGACCGGATCTGCAGTCAGGAACGACCAGCGCGCCTTTCGGCCCGGCCGTGCACTCTCCAGGAGCGCCAAACCGGCTAGATCGCGGAACGCCTCCGCGACGTCCATCGGTGCCAGCCCGTCCAGCTCCGGGAGACGCTCGAGGTGGACGCCGCGGGGATCGTCCCGAGCGGCGAACCGTTCGCGGCTGCGCGGGAGGGGCGGGTGTGTGGCGGTCACCAGCCGATGATAGGTGACCGGACGAGACCGGCCCCCGGGTCGGCGCGTGCGCGGTGGCGGCCGACCGGGTGGTCGACCGCGCACCGCTCACATGTGGACGTTCGCTCGGGCCGACGCTCAGCCCGCCCAGTGCTATCCGGCGGGAACCAGCACCGGCTTCTCGATCGGCACCCCAATCAGGCTGCCCCACTCGGTCCACGAACCGTCGTAGTTGCGAACGCGCTCGTAGCCGAGCAGCTCATGGAGCACGAACCAGGAGTGGCTCGAGCGCTCGCCGATCCGGCAATAGGCGATGACGTCCTTGTCCGGAGTCACGCCCTTGGCCTCATAGAGCGCCTTGAGCTCCTCGGGGCTCTTGAAGGTTCCGTCTTCGCGAACGGTCTGGCCCCACGGGATCGATGCGGCGCCCGGGATCCGCCCGGGACGCTGGGCGGTCTCGCTCATGCCGGGCGGGGCGATGATCTCGCCGTTGTACTCGGCCGGCGACCGGACGTCGACCAGGACGAGCTCGGCATCGCCCAGACGGGGCAGGATGTCGTCGCGGTAGGCCCGCAAGCCGTAGTCGGGCTCCGGGAGGTGGTACCCGGTCTCGGGGTAGCTCGCCTCGTCGGTCGTGATCGGGAGCCCGTGGTCGAGCCAGTACTTGCGCCCGCCATTGATGATCCGGACGTCGTCGTGGCCGAACAGCTTGAGCTGCCAGTACGCGAAAGCCGCGAACCAGTTGTTGTTGTCGCCGTACAGGACGATCGTGGTGGCGGGCCCGATCCCGCTGCGCGACAGCAGGTCGGAGAAGTCCGCGCGGCTGGCGAGATCGCGTCGGACGCTGTCCGACAGCTGGCTCGTCCAGTCCCAGCCGACGGCGCCCGGCAGATGGCCCTGGCTGTAGGCGGTGGTGTCGACGTCCACCTCGACGAATCGGACGTTCGGGTCGTCGAGGTGGGCCTTGGCCCAGTCCGCATCGACGAGGACGCGGTCGCTGGCGTAGCCGGGAACGGTCATTGGTGCCTCCTTGGCGGCGTGTGGGAACGAGGACGGGGAGGAGTCAGCGCGGAGGGCGCGCGGCCGACGAGCGACGTCGGTCCCGCCCCGGACACATGCATCGGCCCAGCGCTCCGCTCCGAAACACGGCCCGGTGATCAGTCATCGAACCCGGCTCCGTCGCGCCGGCTGAAGTCGGCCAGGGCCGCCTCGCAGGCGCGGATCTCGCGCTCGACCTGGCGGACGATCCAGGGGTCGACGCGGCTGGACTCCTCGATGCTGATCGACAGCCCGTAGGGTCCATCGTCGATGACGATGCCCGAGCCGTTGCGGTAGTCGGCCATCCAGTTCGACTGGAGCTGGACCAGGGCGGCGGCGACGACTGCCTGGCTGAACGCCCAGTCGAGATGGCGCCCGTTGAGCGCCGCCACGAGGTCGGCCACGCGGGTCGGGCGGCCGCGTTCAATCCGGGCGACCAACTTGAGGATCCGCACGGTCGTGAACGGATCACCCGTGGTCGCGATCGTCGGGGGATCCGGTTCCCGATCGGGAAGGCCGGTGGGCGCGGGACGGAGGACGAGCGACCCAGGTGCTGCGCTGGTCGGGGAGGCAGTCACGGTCGAGGTACCTCCGCGGATTCCGACGCTCGAGGCAGGGACGGGGCGGCGAGGATAGCACCTCCTCCCGAGCCCGACAACGACGGCCTCCCGGGCTCAAGGACCTCGAGAGGATCGACCGACCGCAGGCCGATCCCGGTGCAGCGCGCCCACCGATCGAGCTCCGAGTTATGTCGACTTCACCGTTCCTCTATCCGGTCTGAGCGGTTGTACCGCACACTTGACCGGCCGTCACGACCGCACAGGCGAACGATGAACTTCGAATCCCGTCCCACCGATCAACCCATCAGCCCCGTGGGGGCGACACCCGGTCCGTCAACCGACCCGGCCGACCCGCACGCCCCGCTGTGGCCGCCGACCGTGCCCCTCACGCCGGCTCTTGGCGATCAACTGGCCCGGTCCCTGCCGATCGCGCGGCGTCGGGCCGGCCTGCCCTCGCTGACCCGGGCCATCGGTGCGATCATCCTGATCGTCGCCGTCTTCGCGGCCGGCATCGGGGTCGGCAAGAACGACGGTCCCGCGGATCGCTCGAGCGGCGCAGCGGCCGTCCCCGCCTCGCTACCGCCCGAGTTCGCGATCTACACCGAGGCGTGGCAGATCCTCCACGACAACTATGTCGATCCAGCGGCGCTCGACCCGAAGAAGCTGACGTACGGCTCGATCGACGGACTCGTCCAGGCGGTCGGCGACACCGGCCACACCCGCTTCCTGACCCCCGAGGAGGTCGCCGACCAGCACACGTCGCTGAGCGGCGCGATCGTCGGCATCGGCGCCATCATGGACGTCGATGGCAACCTGCCCATCATCCGGTCGGTCATCCCCGGCGGGCCCGCCGACCGCGCCGGATTGCGCTCCGGCGACAAGGTCCTGGCCGTCGACGGTACGACCACCGAGGGCCAGGACATCGATACGGTCGTCAAGCGCATCCGGGGCGACGCGGGGACCACGGTCAAGCTGACGATCCTGCACACCGGTGAATCGGCCCCGGTCGAGTACAGCATCGTCCGAGAGAAGGTCGCGGTCCCGGCCGTGAGCTGGAGCATGATCCCCGGCACCACCCTCGCCGATGTCCGCCTCGAGGAGTTCTCGGCCGGGGCGGCCGGTGAGGTCAAGAAAGCCATCAAGGACGCCAGGAGCGCCGGCGCCATGGGGATCGTCCTGGACCTGCGGGGCAACCCCGGCGGCTACGTCGGTGAGGCGGTCGACATCGCCAGCCACTTCCTGAAGGACGGCATCGTCTACCAGCAGCGCGACAAGAGCGGACGGATCGAGAAGGAGTCGGTCAAGAGCGGCGGCGAGGCGACCGACATCCCGCTGACCGTCCTGGTCGACCTGGGCACCGCCAGCTCAGCCGAGATCGTGGCCGGGGCGGTCCAGGACGCCGGGCGCGGCAAGCTGATCGGTCAGAAGACGTTCGGCACCGGGACCGTCCTCAACGAGTTCAGGCTCAAAGACGGCTCCGCGCTGCTGGTCGGGACAGTGGAATGGCTGACCCGCGCCGGTCGCCAGATCTGGAAGCACGGCATCGAGCCGGACGTCGCTGTCGAGTCCGATCCGCCCGGCACGATCGTCCCGCCGAGCGAACTGTCCACGCTCGGCGCCGCCGGCCTGGCGAAATCCGGCGACCTCCCCCTGCTGAAGGCCATCGAGCTGCTCAAGGGCAACTGACGGTCTAGAGCAGCTCTCCGTGGGCCGATGCCGTCGGCTCGCCTTCGCGCGGGCGGGGCTCCTCGCCGGGACCGTACTCGGGCGCCGCGGCGGGCTGGATACTGCCCGACCCGTTGCCCGCCTCGAGGACCGGGAGGCTCGGTCGTGCCTCGCCCTCGATCGCGCCCACCCCGAAGGGGACCCACTTGCCGGGGTCCTGGAGCCGGTGAGCCTCCGTGTTGCCGCGCTGGTGGACCTCGTTGAAGCCCTTCGGCTCGATCCACATCCGCTCGCCTTCGAGCAGCCCCAGGACGCCTGACTGGCCCGGCTCCGGGCGCTCGTGCTGGCAATAAGTGCACGCTGCGGAGTCGTGGCGCTGGTAGGTCGGCGGCTCCTCGTAAGTCGTGATGTAGCCCTCGTAGTTGCGCAGGACTACCTTGTGGTCCGAGTAGCTGATGAGGTAATTGGGCATCACCGGGATCTTGCCGCCACCACCGGGCGCGTCGATGACGAACGTCGGCACCGCGTAGCCGCTGGTGTGGCCGCGCAGCCCCTCCATGATCTCGAGGCCCTTGCCGACCGGCGTCCGGAAATGGCCGGAGCCCTCCACGAGGTCGCACTGGTACAGGTAGTACGGCCGGACCCGGTTCTCGACGAGCTTGTGGACGAGCGAGCGCTGGATGTGGACGCAGTCGTTGACGCCGGCCAGGAGGACCGACTGGTTGCCGACCGGCAGCCCGGCCCTGGTCAGCTTGTCGACCGCCCGGCTGACCTCGGGGGTGATCTCATCGGGATGGTTGAAATGGAGGTTGATCCACAGCGGGTGGTACTTCTCGAGCATCGAGCACAGCTCGTCATCGATCCGCTGCGGCAGGAAGACCGGTACCCGCGAGCCGATCCGGATGATCTCGATGTGGGGGATCTCGCGCAGCCCGCGGAGGATCGACTCGAACAGCTTCGGGGCGAGCGTCAGGCCGTCTCCACCGGAGATGAGCACGTCGCGAACCTGGGGCGTGCGGCGCAGGTAGTCGAGCTGGGCCTCGTGGTCCCTGCGATTGAAGTTCTGGGTCGGGTCGCCGACGATGCGCGATCGCGTGCAGTATCGGCAGTAGCTGGCGCACTGGGTGGTGACGAGCATCAGCACCCGGTCCGGATAGCGGTGGACCAGCCCCGGGACCGGCGAGTGGCGGTCCTCGGCCAGCGAGTCCTCCATCATCGCCGTGAAGGCCTCGTGCTCCCGACCGAGCGGGATGACCTGGCGACGGATCGGGTCGTTGGGGTCCCTGGGGTCGATGAGGCTGATGAAGTACGGCGTGATGTCGACCCGGAACTTGTCGGTCGCGCTGAGCCCGGCTCGCTCCTCGTCGGTCAGCTCGAGGATCTGCTCGATCTCGGCGAGGTCGTTGACGCGGTGGCTGAGCTGCCAACGCCAGTCGTTCCACTGCTCATCGGGGACATCGGCCCAGAGCCGGGCGCGGCGGCTGACCGCCGGTCGGCCGTCCGGCCCGAGGGCCAGGGCCGGATCGCGGCGGTTGACGAATGGAGCCTCATCGGCCGCCTTGAGGGCTGCCTGGTGGGCGACGGCCGCCTTGATCTCCTGGGCGTCCAACGGGTTCGGACCTCGCTCGTGCCGAGACGCATAAAGTCTATGCAGTCTGGATGCTAGGCGGATGATACGGCAGCCGCTGGGCGCAGTCGAGGGGACGTTCGGCAGGTACGGCTGGGACCTGCAGGATCGTCGTCGGGGGCCAGGATCCGTCTGTCGGACCGCGCATCTTCGGCGGGCCGCTGACCGCTCGAGGCGTGTTCAACCGGGCGTCAGTCGCCGATCACCGCCCACAGGAAGCCCATCATGATGAAGAAGCCGGTGAACATCGCGATGAGGGCAAGCGCGCCGTAGGGCGAGCTGGCGCCTTCGTGGGGGACGAAGTTCAGGCCGATCCCGAAGACCACCGCCCAGCCGATGAACAGCAGGACGAACAGGGCCCGCGTGTTGGGCATCTTGAACATGCGTCGCAGGAAGGACGGCCGGCCCTCCGCGCTCGACGCCGCTCGCAGGAAGATGTAGACCATGACGGCCGCGATCCCGACCGAGATCAGGAACGCGATGAACGACTCCGGAAACTTGCTGAACGGGGCCAGGAGCAGCTGCAAGCGAAGAGCCTCCGGGTGGCCGGACGTGACCGCCGAATGCTAGCAGACGAGGCCGTGGCGTGGACCTCGGACCGACCTCCGGGAACCTCCTGCAGGTGGGCCGCATGCGCCTCGCAAGGCTCCGCGGTTCGCGACTACGATGGGACCATGCCCCAGCCGTCCCGGCGAGCGTCTCGACGCGCCATCCGCGTCCCGATCCAGCCGGCTCGGTGCCCGTGACCGTCTTCGAGCGGATCGGCCGCCTCGCGTACCAGCGTCGCCGCTGGGTGATCGGAGCATGGGCCATCCTGTTGCTCATCGCCCTGCCCCTCGCCCCGCGGGTGGCGTCTTCCCTGCGCGCGGGTGGCTTCACCCTCGACCGCCTCGAATCCGCACGGGCCCGAGCGCTCCTCGAAGCTGAGCTCGGCCTGCCGCCGTCGGCCCTGGTCTTGGTGTACACGAGCTCGACCGAACCGGCCGGCTCAGCGGGCTTCGAGGCGACCGCCGCAGCGGCGGCTGCAGCGGTCGGGCGCGCACCCCACGTCACGGGGATCCTGTCCCACAGGCTGGCTCCGGACCAGGTGTCGGCCGATCGAACGACCGCCTACGACGTGATCCTGCTCGACCTCGCGCCGGACGTCTCGCCGGACGCCCTGCCCGGCGTGCGGACGAGCCTGGCGACCCTGCCGGCGGGTCCCGTGGCGGTCGCCCTGGCCGGAGGTCCCGCCTTCTACGGCGACGTCCAGGCCGTGTCCGAGGCGGATCTGCGCCGGAGCGAGATCCTGTCCCTGCCGCTGGCCGCACTGGCGTTGCTGGTGGTCTTCGGGTCGGTCGTGGCTGCGGGTCTGCCGCTGGCCGTGGGGGGCGGCGCCGTGGTCGTTTCGCTGGCGATTATCTGGGCGGTGGCCAGCGTGACCCAGATGAGCATCTTCGTGCTGAACCTCGCGACCCTCCTTGGCCTCGGGCTGGGCGTCGACTACTCCTTGCTCATGACGAGCCGCTTCCGGGAAGAGCTGAGGCGCCGGCTCGGGATGAGGGACGAGACCGCGACGGCGGTCGAGGAGGCGGTCCGGGTCACCGTGGCGACCGCCGGGCGGGCCGTCTTCTTCTCCGGGCTGACGGTGTTTCTCGGGTTGGTCGGCCTGATCCTGTTCGACTTCCCTATTCTGCGCTCGGTCGGCATCGCCGGGGCCATCGTCGTCGGTCTCGCCGTTGCCTCGGCCCTCACCCTGTTGCCGGCGATCCTGGGTGCGCTCGGCCCGCGGGTCGACGCGCTGCGGATCCGGCGGACCGACGCGGGCGACGACGGGGATGGATCGTGGGCCCGCCTGGCCCGCCAGGTCATGCGCCACCCGGTCGCCGTCTTCGTCCCGACCCTGGCCTTCCTGCTCCTCCTCGGGATGCCCTTCCTGCACGTGCGCTTCAACGCTCCGGATGCCTCCGTCCTGCCACCCGAGGTCCCCTCGCGGGCCGCATACGCGGTGCTTGACGCGCAGTTCGGAGCGGGCCGTTTCGCTCCCCTGTACCTGGCGATCCGGACGACCGGGCGGGCCACCGCTGAAGCCAGCGTCTCCGCCATGTACGACTACTCGCGACGCCTCGCGGCGGACCCCCGCATCCAGCGCGTCGATGGCTACGTCGACGTGGACCCGCGCCTGTCACGGGACCAATACGTGCTGCTGTACGGCGTCCCGACCGGACCGCCCGACCGATTCGTGGCGACGAGCCTGGCGGCCACGACGAATGGTGACCTCACCATGTTCACCCTGACCACGGCCTACGGGGCGAGTGCCGACGAGGCCCGCGCGCTGGTGGCGGCATTGCGCTCGGCCGATGGCCCGCTCGGGCCCCCGTCCGGGGCCACGGTCCTGGTGGGCGGCGGGGCGGCCGACGTGGTCGACGTGGTCGACGGGATCGGCGCCGGCTTCCCGAGGACGGCCCTGTTCATCTTCGTGTCCACCTATCTCGTCCTGTTCGTTCTGCTGCGATCGGTGGTCCTGCCCGCCAAGGCCCTGGTCATGAACACGCTGTCGATCGTCGCTGCGTTCGGTGCGCTCGTCTGGATCTTCCAAGACGGCAATCTGTCGGCGATCCTCGGGTTCCAGCCGCTGGGCTACGTCGAGACCACGCAGCCGGTGATCCTGTTCTGCGTCCTGTTCGGACTCTCCATGGACTACGAGGTCTTCCTCCTGTCCCGGATGAAGGAAGTCTGGGATCGCACCGGGGACAACACGGAGGCGGTCGCCCGCGGTCTCGAGCGGAGCGGGCGGATCGTGACCTCGGCGGCCCTGATCGTCGTCCTCGTGGCCGGCTCGTTCGCGTTCGCCGACATCGTCCTGATCAAGGCGATCGGCCTCGGCGTGGCCATCTCGGTGGCCCTCGACGCGACGGTCGTCCGGGCGCTGCTCGTGCCGGCCACGATGCGCCTGCTGGGCGAACGGAACTGGTGGATGCCGGTCCGCCTCGAGCGTTGGGTGGCGGGCCGGCTGCCGTCGACCGAGGCTGAGACCGAGGCGGCCAGCCGATGAGATCCCCCGGCCCATCACGCAGGTGGGCCCGCGCCCGTGCGCTGCTCCTCGCCGCACTCCTCGCGATCGTGGTGAGCGACTGTACCGGCCCTATCCTGGCCCAACCGCCCGTCGACCGCGGTCCCGGACCGTCCCCGACGCAGCGCCGGCCGGTCGCGGCCGACCCACGCCCGATCCGGCTGCCGGCCGACGACGCGGCGCACGACCGCTTGACCGAGTGGTGGTACTACACAGGCCATCTGCGCGACGGCGCGGGCGCCCGCTACGGCTTCGAGTTCGTGGTGTTCCGGGCCGAGCGTGGCGGGTTCCCGATCAGCTGGGCGTCGCATCTCGCCATCACCGACGAGGCTGGCGAGGCCTTCCACTTCGCCCAGCGTAGCGAGATCGGGCCGCAGGTGGACCGAGCGTCGGGCGCCGCCGGACCCGCACCGCGCTTCGACTTGCAGGTCCTACCCGCCGCGGGCCAGAGCGCGGGGACCGGCCCCAGCCTCCCGCCGGCGACCGCCTGGGTCATGGGCGGCGGCGACGGCCGTGATCACCTAACCGCCGCGAGCACCCCGGACGAAGCCCTTGCGGCCGGTTCGCCGGGGGGCCTCGGGCTCGACCTGACCGTCGAGGCGACCGCGCCGCCCACGCTTCACGATCAGGATGGCTGGGTCGACTTCGGGCCGGCCGGTGGGTCGTACTACTACTCGCGCACGAAGATGGCGGCGGACGGCGCCCTGACCCTGGACGGACGGACGTTCCAGGTCACCGGGACGGCCTGGTTCGACCACCAGTGGGGCGACTTCATCTCGGTCGGGGG
>JBDTQW010000064.1:0-14957 GCA_039931975.1 Chloroflexota bacterium
GGGACGTGTCAACGGACCAGACGGCACCGGACCTCACCAACGAAGATCACAGAAGCGACTCCGGGTCGACATCGATCGACCATGGTGCGTCGAGGCCACCGTCGAGCAGGTCGGTCGGGGCCTCGCCGCGCAGGACGACATTCCAGCGCCAGCGACCCGAGCGGCGCCGGATGAACGCCGGCGCCGGCCCGATGACGCTGACTCGCGTCCCGCGCTCGTTGGCCAGGGCGCGCAGCCGCTCGGCGGTCGCGCTCGCTTCGCGCTCCGCCGCGTCTGCCTCGGGCAACCCGACCGTCAGCCGCACCAGTCGCCCGAAGGGCGGCGACCCGAACCGTCGACGGGCCTCGAGCTCGGCGTCGTAGAACTCGATCGCGTCCCGGTCGACGACCGCCCGGATCGCGGGATGGTCCGGCTGGTACGTCTGGATGATCGCCCGCCCCGGGCGGTCACCGCGGCCGGCTCGTCCGACCGCCTGGGCGAGCAACTGATAGGTGCGCTCGGCGGCTCGCTCATCGGGCAGGTTCAGCGCGACGTCGGCGCTCACGACCCCGACCAGGGTGACCTCGGGGATGTCGAGGCCCTTGGTGACCAGGCTCGTCCCGACGAGGACATCGAGACGACCGGCGGTGAACGCGTCGATCACCCGTTCCGCCGCACCCTTGCGCTCGACCACGTCGCGGTCCAGGCGACCGATCCGAAGTGCCGGGAAGCGCTCGCGGACCTCGCGCTCGACCCGTTCCGTGCCGCCGCCCAAGTAGCGGATCCGGGGCGAGGCGCAGGCCGGGCATCGACCCGCCATCGGGGCCGCCGCGCCGCAGTGGTGGCAGCGCAGCAGGCCGCCGGCCGCGTGATACACCAGTGGTCGCTCGCATTCCGGGCAGGCCTGGACGTGACCGCAGTCACGGCACATCACGACCGACGCCGTGCCCCTCCGATTGATGACCAGGATCGCCCGCTCGCCGCGGCCCGGCTCGAGCGCGGCCAACGCCCCGGCTAGGCGCTCGGAGACGAGACCGCGGTTGCCGGCGGCAAGCTCGGCCCGGAGGTCGACCAGCTCGATCGTCGGCAGCGTTCCCGAGGGTCGCTCGGGCAGGACCACTCGCCGGTAGGTCCCGTCCCGGGCGCGCCCCACCGAGTCGACCGCCGGCGTAGCACTGCCCAGCACGACTGCAGCGCCGGCCAGGCGGCCCAGCTCGATCGCCACGTCGCGGGCCTGGAGGCGTGGTGTCCGGTCGCTCTTGTAGGTCGCCTCGTGCTCCTCGTCGACGATAACCAGGCCGACGTCGGCCAGGGGCGCCACGACGGCGAGCCGGGTGCCGACGACGATGTCGACCTCACCCGCCCGGATCCGGCGCCACTCGTCGGTCCGCTCGCCGGCCCCGACGGCCGAATGGACGAGGGCGACCCGGGCATCCAGGTCGGCCCGCAGGCGATCGACCAGCGGAACGGCCAGGGCGATCTCGGGGACGAGCACTAGGGCCGGACGGCCGGCAGACAGGCACGCCGCGATGGCCTCGACGTAGACCGTCGTCTTGCCACCGCCGGTCACCCCGTCGAGCAGGAGCGGGGTGGGGTCGCGCCGGTCCAGCGCGGCGCGGATCAGGCCGAACGCCTCGGCCTGGGGGGCGGTCAGCGCGGTGGACGGCGGCCGCCCTCCGCGGGACCCCGCAGGCCGGGAGCCGAGCGGACGTCGCGGGCGCTCGCGGACATCGGCCGCGACCAGACCTCGCCGGACCAGCCCGGCGACCGCGGCCGTCCCATGCCGGCCGGCCACGGCTGCTGAAGGCACCCCCGAGTCCGCTGCCCCTTCCAGCTCGTCGAGCAGCGCGATCTGGCGCGGCCCGAGTGGGCGGCCAGGCGGACGGTCCCCGGCTCGCAGCATCGCGGCTGCCGCCCGGCCGGCCGCCGTCGGCGCGATCCAACGCTCGTAGCGCGGTCCACCGCTCGCTGCGATGAGGGTCCAGTCGAGCTCGATGATGCCCCGGCCGGCCAGCCCCCGGAGACGTCGCAGCAGGCCGGCCTTGCCTTCGGGCGCGGCCAGGTCGCGGACCGGCAGCGGGCCGCCCGCGAGCTGGTCGAGGAGTCCCTGGTCCGTGCCGTCGATGCCGGGTCCGGCCGTGTCGGATGCGTGGGTATCGGATGAGTCGGTGCCGGCTCGGCGGTCCGGTCGACGCTCGGCCACGAGCTCGAGTCGCTCGAGGATGCCCGGGGGCAGCATGGCCCGGATGACGATCGCCGGCGGGGCGAGGTAGATCGCGGCGATCCGACCGGCGAGAGCCAGGGCCAGGGGTGGCAGGAGCGGACCATCCGCCCGGATCCGGTCGACGATCGGCTTCGTGACCATTTCCCGGGCATCGGCCGCCGGGCCGAGGACGACCCCCAGCGCCTGGCGCCGGCCGAACTCCACGAGGACCGCCTCGCCGTCCTCGAGGTCTGCCAGCCGGTCCGGCACGTCGTAGGTGTAGCGACGTCCGCCCGCGCCTGGTGCGTCGACGGCGACCTCGACGCGACGTCCGGCACCGGTCGCAACGGCGGGCGCGCTCAAGCCCAGGGTCGGCTCAGCCTCGTCCTCGGGCCCGACCGCCTGCCGGGCGTCCGCCATGGTCATCGCTGCCATTGTCGCAGCCGCCGTGCCAGCTCGGCCGGCACCGGCTCGCTAGACCCGGACGCGTCGATCCGGATGGCGCTCCCGCTCGGCCTCGATGATCCGCTCGATGCGCTCGGCGGTCGCCTCGACCTCACCGTCGCCGTTCTCGACGATGTAGTCGTAGTCCTCCTGGCGACCGAGCTCGATGGCGGCATTGCGCTGGCGCAGCTCAAGCTCGTCGGCGGTCTCGGTCGCCCGCGACTTGAGGCGCTGGAAAAGGCTCTCGAGCGAGGGCGGGACGATGAAGATAAGGATCGCCTCAGGGACGTTCTCCTTGATCACCTGGGCGCCCTGAACGTCGATCTTGAGGATCGCGTCGCGACCGGCCAGCAGCGCCTCGCGGACCTGTGCCCGCGGCGTCCCGTACCAATTGCCGTGGACCTCGTTGGCCTCGAGCAGCTCGCCCGCATCGCGCAGGGCGATGAATCGATCCACGTCCAGGAAGTGGTAGCTGACGCCGTCGACCTCATCCGGTCGCCGGGCGCGAGTGGTACACGTGATCACGTAGTGGAAGTTCGCCTGCGGGTTGCGTCGTCGAAGGGCGTCGATGACCGCGTCCTTGCCCACGCCGGACGGCCCGGAGATGATCGCCAGCATCGCCCCCGATGCGCCCGGCACCCCGACCGCGGACGGCGGATCGCTGACCGGCTGCCCGGCGCGCGCTCCCCGGCTGGATCCGCGGTCCATCATCGGGCGCCCGCCGTGCCGACCGGCAGCGCCACCGGGCGATCGCCGGCCCGCAGTCGCGCAAGGACCGCCTCGAGCTCGGCCGGCAGCGGCGCGCTGGCCCGGATCAGGTGTCCATCGGTCGGCGATGCCAGCTCGAGGCGCCAGGCGTGGAGGAACATTCGACCGAGACCATTCGGCCCACGTCGCGAGGTTCCCGTCCCGTACACCGGATCGCCGGCGACGGGATGACCGATCGCCTCCAGATGGACCCGGATCTGGTGGGTCCGCCCGGTCACGAGGTCCAGCTCGACCAGCGTCCAGCCGGGCAGCCGCTCCTTGACCCGGTAACCGGTGACCGATGGCCGGCCATCGGGCACGACCGCCATCCGCGTCCGGTGCTTCCGATCCCGCCCGATCGGGGCCTCGACTCGCCCGGCGTTGGCCGCGACACTGCCCTGGACCAGTGCCAGGTAGGTCTTCTTGACCCGGCGCGCCTTGAGCTGGGCCATGAGGCTCGCCTGCGCCGCGTCGTCCTTGGCGACCATCAACAGCCCGCTCGTGTCGCGATCGAGGCGATGGACGATCCCAGGACGACCGACCCCGGCAATGCCCCCGTACTCGGCTCCGCCGGCCCGGCCGAGGAGCGCGTTCACCAGGGTCCCCGAGCTGTGACCGGGCGAGGGATGGACCACCAGCCCGGCGGGCTTGTCGACGATCAGCAGATCGTCGTCCTCGTAGACGACCTCGAGCGGGATCGCCTCGCCAGTCACATCGAGGGGCACGACCGGCGGGACGTCGAGGACGAGCCGATCGCCGGGCCCGACCACCGCGTTGGCCTTGATCGGGGCCCCGCCCGCGGTCAGCCGGCCGTCGACGATGAGCTTCTGGATGAAGCTTCGCGACAGCCCCGACACGTCGGCCACGAACCGGTCGACCCGCCGCCGGTCGCCGTCGTCCGGGACGACGAAGACCCGCTCGGTGGACGTCGGCTCGTCAGTCATTCGACGGGCCGCCCCCCAGGCTCGGTCGCAGGGCAATCAGCAACAGCAGCAGGATCGCCAGGCTGATCGCGGCATCGCCGACGTTGAACGTCCAGAAGCGGATGGTGCCGATCCCGGCATCCACCCAGTCGACGACATAGCCGAGGCGGATCCGGTCGAACAGGTTACCCAGGGCGCCGCCCAGGAGCAGGCCCAGGGCGAGCGACAGGAGCTGGCTCCGGCCCGAGCGTGCGTGGTACCACAGGATCAGGCCGATGACGACCAGGCTGGCGACCGCAAAGACCGGGGCGGCGCTCCCGAACAGGCCGAACAGCGCCCCGTCGTTCTTGGAATGGATCAGCCGCACGAGATCGCCGACCACGCGAATCGTCGAGCCGGGCACGATCGAGGCCACGACCCAGGCCTTGGTCAGCTGGTCCGCGACCAGGACCGCCGCCGCCACCCAAACGAACAGGATCCAGGCTGGCCGACCCTCGGTCGCCCGGGCGATCGGCGCGTGGGGCTGGTCCAGCTGGTTGCCTCCGTCGTCGGCCGTCGATCCGGTCACAAGCCTAGCCGCGACCGTCGGCGCGGCGCAAGGCGAGTCGGAGCGAGCCACCGTCCAGCTCGACGGTGGTCGTCGGCAGCCCAGCCGGCGCAGGTCCGGCGACGATCCGATCGGCCAGCGTGTCGCCGGCCACCGCGCCAAGATACGCGGCGATCGCGTCCGGCATGGGGTCGAGCCAGACCTCGATCCCATCGTCGAGGGCGAGCTCCGCCTCGCGGCGCAGGTCCTGGATGGCTCGCTGCAGCTCGCGGGCATCGCCCTCGGCGAGGAGCTCCGGGGTGAGCGTGGTGTCGATGACGACGACCAGGCCCTCGTCGTGGGCCACGGCCGTGCCCGGTCGGGGCGAGGCGAGGATCTCGACCTCGTCCGGGGCCAGCGTGATCCCTGCCAGGGTGACACTGCGGTCAGGGCGGATCTCGAACTCGCCGGCCCGGGCAGCCGCCATGACCGCGGGGATGGCCGGGCCGAGCTTCTTGCCGATCCGGGGCAGGAGTGGCTTGACCCGACGCTCAACGAGCTCCGATTCGTCGCCAATGAGCTCGACCGACTTGACGTTGACCTCCTCGGCCAGGAGCTCGAGCATGGCCTCGCGCTCGGGTAGCTCGCCACCGGGCAGGGCCAGCCAGAGTCGGGCGAGCGGCTGGCGGACCTTCAGCCCGGCCTGGCCACGGAGGGTCCGGACGAGCTCGACAGCGCGCCGGGTGGTGGCCATACCAGCCTCGAGACGCTCGTCTCGATCAGCCGCCACCTCGGCGGTCGGCCAGCCGGTGAGGTGGACGCTGTCGGGCGCCGTCGGGTCGCCGGCGACCACCAGGTTCTCGTAGATCGCCTCGCTCAGGAAGGGCAGGATCGGGGCCATCACCCGGGCCAGTGTCACGAGCGCCGCGTGGAGCGTGGCGAACGCTGCGTCCCGGTCGCGGACGTCGTCAGACCGCGAGAAGCGCCGGCGCGAGCGGCGCAGGTACCACGTCGAGAGGTCGTCGATGGCGCCGTCGATGGCCCTGGTGGCGGCCTCCGCGTCGTAGTCCCTGAGCCGCTCCTCCACCCGCGCGGCGACCCCGGCCGTGCGCGACAGGATCCAGCGATCGAGGACCGGTCGCACGGCCCGCGGCGGGGCCTCGGTTCCCGCTCCGGTCCAGCCGGCCAGCCGGGCATAGGTCACGAAGAACGCATAGACATTCCACAGCACGAGGAGACCGCGGCGTGCCTCGTCGGCTGCGTGCCAGCCGAACAGGATGTTGTCGTCCGGTCGGGCGCCGGCGAACATCCAGCGCATCACGTCGACGCCCATCCGGTCGGCGGCCTCGTCGAACTCGATCGAGTTGCCGGCGCTCTTGTGCATCGGCCGGCCGTCCTCGCCGAGGAGGGTGGCGAAGCCGAAGATCGTCTTGAACGGTCGCTCCCGGCGCAGGACCGTGCTCATCGCCAGCATCGCGTAGAACCAGTTCCGGAACTGGCCGGGGAAGCTCTCGGTGATGAAGTCGGCCGGGAACCATTGCGTCCAATAGGCCGCATCCTCGCGGTAGTGCAGGGTCGAGAACGGCACGATCCCGGCATCCAGCCAGACGTTGCCGACGTCGGGGATCCGCCCCACCGCTGCACCGCAGCCCGAGCAGGCGATCCGGACCGCGTCGATGTAGGGGCGATGCGGGGTATGTCCCTCGAACGCCTGCCAGCCCTCGGTAGCCCGCTCCTCGAGCTCCTGCCGGCCGCCGATGACGGTCACCGTCCCGCATTCGCCGCACTCGTAGATCGGCAGCGCCAGACCCCAGTAGCGCTTCTTGCTGATCATCCAGTCGTGCATGTCGTGGAGCCAGCGGATCTCCTGGTCGTAGCCGAACCCGGGGATCCAGCGGATCTGGTCGACGACTTCCATGATCTGGTAGCGCAGGCTGCGGTCGACCTGCTCGGCGGTCAGCTGCTCGCGCGGTCGCTCGTAGACCTCGCCCATGCTGATGAACCACTCGTCGACGAGGCGGAAGACGAGCGGGGTACCGCAGCGCCAGCAGTGCGGGTAGCGGTGGGTGATCGCCTCCAGGCGGTAGAACCGACCGGTACGGCGCAGGTGCTCGACGATCGGGTCCGTGGCGTCGCGGACGTCGCGTCCGGTCAGCGACCCGAAGCCGGCGACGAAGATGCCCGACTCGTCGATGGGAGCGATGACCGGCAGCCCGAGAGCCTTGCCCAGGGCGAAGTCCTCGGCCCCACAACCGGGGGCGATGTGGACGATCCCGGTCCCCTCGTCCTCGCCGACCTCGTCCCAGGCGATGACGCGGTGGTGGTAGGGGATTTCCGGCTCGTCGCGGGTGCCCTCGGCGAAGGCCTTGCGGACGGCCGGCAGATCGTCGAACGGCCCCTCGTAGGTCCACCCGACCAGGTCGCTGCCGGGGCTTTCCTGCACGACCTCGAACGGACCGACGAGTGCCGACTTGAGCGTGCCCTTTGCGAGCCAGAACGACTCGTCGCCCTGGCGCACCCGGACGTAGCGCAGGCTCGGCCCGACCGCTGCGGCGACGTTGGAGGTGAGCGTCCAGGGCGTGGTCGTCCACACCAGGAGCGACTCGCCCGGCCGCTCGACGAGCGGCAGCTTCACGGTCAGGCCGGGGTCGTCGCGGTCGCGATAGCCCTCGGTCATCTCGTGCTGGCTCATGCCCGTCCCGCAGCGGGGGCACCAGGGCATCGTGTCGTGACCCTTGTAGAGCCAGCCCCGCCGATGGACCTCTGCCAGGAACCCCCAGATGAGGTCGTTGTTCTCGTTGCTGAACGTGAAGTAGCTGCCGCCGATCTCGGGCATTCCCAGCCGGCCAACGAGGATCTCGACCGAATCGGTCACCGGACCCGCCGTGCCCTCGATGGTGGTCAGCTGGGCCGGATCCTCGGCCAGCAGGTCACGCAGCCGGCGCAGCTCGTCCGGGTCGTTCCAGTCCATCCACATCCCCAGCCGGATGGACTGCTCGGTCTGGCGCGCGGCGAAGGTCAGGACCCGCTGCTTGCACAGGCTGACGAACTCGGCGATGCCGTATGCCTCGATGTCGCGCTTGTTGGTCAGCCCCAGATCGCGCTCGACGTTGACCTCGACCCAGAGGCCCTGGCAGTCGAACCCGTTCTGGTAGCGCTGGTCGAGGCCGAGCATCGCGTGAAAGCGCTGGAACAGGTCCTTGTAGGTCCGGCCCCAGGCGTGATGGACGCCCATGGGGTTGTTGGCCGTGATGGGGCCGTCGAGGAAGCTCCAGCGCTCGTGTCCGGCGTTCTGCGCGCGGAGCCGAGCAAACGTCCGACGCTCGTCCCAGCGAGCCAGGATCTCGTGCTCCTGGGCGATGAGATCGGGCCTGGGGTCGACGGGTCGGAACATCGGGCCTCGGCTGGGGACGGTCGGAGGGCGTCACAGGTCGACGGACCGACCCGTCGGAACCCCTCGGCACGTCATACCGAGGTTTCCAAGTATCCTACCCGCGATGCAGCCGCCGCCGCACGAAGCCAGACCCCGACACCGGTCGGCCTTCGCGGCTTCCTTCCTCTCGCTGATTTTCCCCGGCCTTGGCCATGCGTACGCCGGCGCCTACAACCGGGCGCTCGGATTCGCGGCCATCCCGATCCTCGTCCTGGCCCTCATCGGGGGCATCGCCCTGAGCTCGGGGCTGATCGCCGTCGGCGCGCAGATCGTGGCCAACTTGCCGCTGATCCTCATCGCCAACCTGCTGTTCCTGGCCTATCGGGTCGCCGCCGCGATCGATGCCTACCGGGTGGCCGCCTACCTCAACGCGGTCGAGGCGTCGGGCGGCGGGCGGTTCGGCCGACCGTCACTTCGGCTGCAGCCCCTGTCGGTCGCCGGCCTGCTTGCGGTCTGCCTGGTCATCGCCGGTGGCCACGGCGTGGTCGCCTACTACGGCGCCTCCTTCCAGGACACGTTCTCGTGCATCTTCGACGACCCGACCGGGACCGCCTGCCACGAGCCGACCGACGCACCGGGCGCGACCGGCGATGCCACCCTCCAACCGGGTGACAATCCGACGACGCCGGCCACCAGCGCGCCGCCGTTGGGCACCCCACTGCCGACCGCGGCGCTGCCCCAGTGGAACGGCCAGGATCGCCTGAACATCCTGCTCATCGGCGCCGACCAGCGTCCGAAGGAGGGCACGTTCAACACCGACACCCTGATCGTGGTGTCGATCGATCCGACCACCAAGCAGGTCGCCATGTTCAGCCTCCCGCGGGACACCGTCGACGTGCCCATCCCGGCTGGCCCGGCCCGGTCGGTCTTCGGGTCGGAGTACCGAGGCAAGATCAACAGCCTGTGGCTCAACGCGCGCAACCGCGCCGACGCCTTTCCCGGCACTGACAAGTCGCGCGGCTTCAACGCCATCAAGTCGGTCCTTGGGGAGCTGTACGGGCTCGACGTCCAGTACTACGTGATGGTCAACTTCGAGGGCTTCAAGAACATCGTTGACACCCTCGGCGGGGTGACCATCAACGTACAGAACCCGGTCCTCGACGACCACTATCCGGGCAATGCCGGGGCGAGCCTGCGGGTGTACATCCCGGCCGGCGTCCAGCACATGACCGGGTCCCAGGCACTGATCTACGCCCGCTCGCGGCACACCTCGAGCGACTTCGACCGCGCCCAGCGCCAGCAGCGGGTGATCCTGTCGATCCGGGACCAAGCCGACCCGCGCACGGTGCTCGACAACCTGAGCCAGCTGCTGACCGACCTGAAGACCTCGTTCAAGACCGACATCCCGCAGGACAAGCTGGACGACCTGATCGGACTGTCGAGCCAGGTCGACTCGAGCAACATCCGCTCGTTCGTGTTCGCACCGCCGCGGTTCGCCTCGAACGCGACCGATCAGCGCGGCTCCATCGTCGTGCCCAACGTCAGCGCGATCCGCCAGGCCGTGGCCACCGCGTTCAAGAAGGTCGATCCGAAGATCCAGGAGCAGCGCGAGGCGGTCGCCGGCGAGAATGGGTTCATCTGGGTGATCAACGGCTCGGGCAAGGTCGGCCAGGCCAGCTCGATCGCGGCCTACCTCGAGTACCTCGGCCTGACGGCGAGCGCCCCGACGAAGCGCCCTGATGCCACCGTCCAGCAGACGCGCATCCGGGTCTACAACGGGCGCGAGTCGGGACTGCAGGCGACGATCGTCCTGCTCGAGAACGTGTTCGACGTCAAGGCGACCTACCTGACCGACCCGTCGGTCACGGTCGACATCATCGTCACGACCGGAACCAGGACGCCCAATCTGACCCCGCCGCCCGCGCCCTGACCAGGCGCCCCGCCCCTGACCCTCCGTGGGCGTGCCGAGGAACGCTCCTGGTCTAGGCCTTCTCGGTCACCCGGTATTCGAGGTACTTGCCGGCGAGCAGCCGGGTCTGCGCGTCGAGCGCCGGCAGGTTGCTGAAGACGAGCCCGACCACCGGCAGGGCCAGCCACTGCAGGTACGACATCGTTCGCCGGGCGGGTCCCCAGCTCTCGGGACGCGGCGGGGCGATCTGCTCCTCGACGAAGACCAGGATGAGCAGGCAACAGAATGCCCCGGTCAACAGCCAGGCGGCGTACAGGGGCAGGTTCTGGCCGAGGGTCGTCCGGGCGAACGCGGGGTTGAGCAGGAGCGGCACGTTGGAGCCGAAGATGATCACGAACGGCGCGATCGCCCAGTTGATATGGTCCATCCACAGGTCGAACAGGCGCCGGATCCGGAGACCGCGGGGGATCTCGCGATGGGCGAACGCGTTCCGGATGTAGTACGGGATGTCGGTGACGCCCCACGCCCAGCGCCGGATCTGGGTGTACTGCTCGACGAGCGTCCGCGGGTAGGAGCGGGCCCGGACGGCGTCGCCGTACATGGGGATGAACAGGGGCACCGCCCGGAACTCGCCGCTATAGCGGAAGAAGCTCTTCCAGTAGAACCGGCTGTCCTCGGGGATCGCGTCGGTCGCCCAGTAGTCGACCTCGTGGACGGTCCGCAGGCAGACCGCATAGGACGAGAAGGAGACGAGCTTCTCCGGGGTCAGGGAGCGCCACATCTGGACGTGGGTCGCGCCGACGGCCACGAGTCGGACCGCGAACGGCGTCGCCCAGAGGTTGTTGTGGAACATCGGGACGGGTTGGTACAACCGGCGGTAGCGATCCGGGTCAGTCAGGAAGGTGTAGGTCAGGTAGCCGAAGTACTGGGGATGGATCCGGTAGTCGCTGTCCAGGTCGGTGATCAGGACGTCGGTCGGATCGAAGCCCAGCCGGACCAGTTCGCGGTACAGCCAGCGTCCGCCGTAGGCCATCGCCGAGCTCTTGCCCACGACGATGCCGGGCTCGAGCGGGTCGAGGACGTGGAAGAAGTGCAGGAACCGGTCACCGAAGAGCTCACGCAGGCGGGCGACGTTCTCCCGTCCGCCGTGGTCGGTCTCGCGGGTGATGATCGCGACCATCAGCTGCTCGCGCGGGTAGTCGGCCTCGGCCAGCGCGCGGACGGTCTCGTACAGTTTTTCGAACGGCTCGGTGTAGGTCGGCACCAGGGCCACGTGGAACAGCCTTCGGGGATCGGGCAGCGGCTCGCCGCGACGGGCGAGCAGGCGGGCCAGCTCGCGCCGCTCTCGATCGAGACGCACCAGCTCGCGCCGGCCGCCCACGGCGGCGAGCCGCTCGCCGGCCCGTTGGAGCTCGTCGATCCGGGCCCGGACCAGCGGGACCAGCACCTCGATCTCGGCCAGCCGACCGACCGGGTCGGCCAGGGCCATCGCCCGGGTCCGCCAGTCCTCGGCCATGGTCCGCCGGATACGGGCGAAGGTCACACAGACGCTGCCGGTCAGGAGGACCGCCTTGTACAGCCAGTAGAAGTCGAAGCTCAGGACGAACCAGGCGACCACCTCGGGGAACCGGAACGAGAGCATCAGCGGGCTGAGGATGAGCGCCCAGCTGACCAGGCCGGGGACGACTTCGAGAACGCGCTGGACGATCCGGGCACGGGCAGGGTCGCCCGCATCGGTCTCTGGGGCGGCCGGGCGCGAGGCCGACGAGTCGAGGACGGGTGGCACCTCGATGAGGGACGACGGGTCATCCGGCCGTCCTGCGAGCGCGGTCCCGGGCGGACCTCCGGTCAGCCGCGAAGGCCGATCCTCAGCCACCCTCGCCGATCGGCGTCAGCCAGTGCCGGTACTCGGCCAGCCGGCCTCGGACGGCGTCGAAGTAGCGGTCGCGGATCAGCCGGGCGATCGGCCCGATGGCGCCCGTTCCGATCTTGCGATGATCGAGCTCGATGACCGGCGAGACCTGGACGCCGGTCCCGCACAGGAGGATCTCGTCGGCGACGTACAACTCCGAGCGATCGAGCGAGCGGATCTCGACGGGGATGCCCTCGTTAGCTGCGATCTCGAGGATGGCCTTGCGAGTCACGCCTTCGAGGATATCGTCGGTCACCGGTGGGGTGAGCAGGACTCCGTCGCGAACGACGAAGAGGTTGGCCGCAGAGGCCTCCGAGGCGTGACCGTCTGCCGTCATGACCAGTGCCTCGTCGAACCCGTTGAGCTCGGCCTCCGACTTCTGGAAGGCCATGTTCACGTAGCCACCGACGATCTTGCCCCGGGCCGGGATCGCATCGTCCATGTTCCGCCGCCAGGACGAGGACATGACCCGCACGCCGGCCTCGGTGTCGATGTAGTTGCCGAACGGCAGGGTCAAGATGTACAGCTCGTGCTCGAGGTGGTGCAGCCGGACGCCGATCTGGCGCGACGACTTGTAGTACGACGGCCGGATGTAGACGTCCTCCCGGAAGCCGTTCCGGCGGACGGTCTCGACGATCAGCTGGGTTAGCTCGTCGACCGACGGCAGGTCGTCCATCAGGAGCATCGCGGCGTTGTGCCGGATGCGCACGACGTGCTCCCGGATCTTGAGCCCGTAGAGGGTACCCTGCTCCGCGTTCCAGTACGCTCGGATCCCCTCGAAGACCGCGGTCCCGTACATGAACGCGTGGGTCATGATGCTGACCCGGGCGTCGCGCATCGGTACGAACGCGCCCTCGAAGTAGCAGGTCAGATCATCGACGTCGACGGGTGCCTTGGCGTCACCGGGCGCCGGCGCAGGACGGTCGGTCGGCTTCTTCTCGGTCAGCATGACGGCGGCTCCGATTCGGCTGGCCCCACGGACGGGCGAGGCAACCCGTAAAAGCGTCGGCCGAGTATACCAGCGGGCCCGGTCAGCCCAGGATGGGACCGTTGGGCTAGCCGAGTGCCCCGCTCAGCTGGGCGATGACCAGGCCGACGTAGATCGCGTAGAGCGGGCCCCCGACGAGGAGCGACCGTCCCGTCAGGCGCCGGCCGCGAGCGAGTGGCAGGAAGACCGCGGCAGTCGCGAGGAAGGCCATCCCGGCCGAAGCGAAGGCGAGCATCGAGCCGCTCGTGATCGCCCAGCCCGAGGAGGCGAACAGCAACGCGACCGAGGTCGGGATCGCGGACTGGAAGACCATCGCCCCGGTGATGTTGCCCATGGCCAGGGTGTCCTTGCCCTGGCGGACCCAGATTACGCTGTTGAACTTCTCCGGCAACTCGGTCGCGATGGGCGCGATGATCAGGGCGAGGAGGGCCTCGTCGATGCCCAGCGAGAGGGACAGCTCGGTCACCGCCCCGACGAACAGGTACGCCCCGCCGATGATGCAGCCGAGGGCCACGGCGACCTGCAGAGTGACGATCCTCAGTCGCGGGGGTTCCGGGTGGTTCGGCGAGCCCGGGTCGAGCCGGTTGAAGCGCAGCGGCGCGAGCTCCGGGTCGCCGCCTCCCGCCTCGGCAAGGAAGTGCTCCCGCACGTAGGCGCCGTAGATGACCAGGAGCAGGCCGGCGACGACGAAGCGCGGCCAGGCCAGATCGGCGGGCAGGAAGGCCACGACGATCGCCAGGGCGTAGGCGATGACGAAGAAGCGCATGTCGTGGACCAGGACGCTGCCGCTGACCTCCATCGCCGATCCGGTACTGCGCGATCGTCGCGAGGCGAGGACCGCCACGCCGGTGACGAACATGGCCAGGGTGGCCAGCATGAACGGCGCGCCGAGGATGGCCCCGATGCCGATCTCGTCGGAGTGGCCACCGCCGAACAGGATCGCGATCAGCGGGATCATCGTCTCCGGCAGCGCCGTTCCGACCGCGGCGAGGACCGACCCGACGGCGCCCTCTGCCAGCCCGAGCTTGTGGCCGAACCACTCGATCCCGTTGGTGAACAGCTCTGCGCCAAGAAGGATGACCAGGAAGGCGACGACCAGCAGGACGATGTCCATGGTCAGACGGGCGCGGCCACGCCGACGATCACGCCGACGGATACCACCACCAGGATGGCCACGGCGATGAGCGCCATCCGGCGCTCGCCCCCGGCGAGGTAACCCGCCAGGGAGGCCACGACCCGGGCGAGCGGAGTCGCCAGCGCAACCACCAAGCCGAGCCACAGCAAGGCCGGCGGCCTCAGTGCGGCGAGGTCCGACGGCAGGCTGGCCGGGTCGAACTCCGGACCGCCGGCGAGCGGCGAGACCCCCTGGATCGCCATGAGCACGACGCCGATCGCCAGCAAGGCGACGCTCAGGTAGGTACCGGCGGTCAGCAGCCGCGCGACGGTCCGATCGAGATCGCGGGCGGCCGTCATCGGCGGACCCGCCCCGCCATCTGCCAGGCCGTGACGAGGAGGATCCCCACGAACAGCATCCGCAGGAGACGGATGTCGATCCGATGGACGGTCCGTGAGCCGATCGACGCGCCCATGAACACGCCGACCGCGGTCGGCCCGGCCACGTACACGTCGATGCCCCCGCGGAGCAGGTAGATGATCGCGCTGGCAGCGGCCGTGATCCCGATCATCAGGTTGCTGGTGGCGGTGGCGACCCGCAGCGGAACGCCCATGACCAGGTGCATCACCGGGACCTTGACCAGGCCGCCACCGATCCCGAGGAGCGCCGACACGAGACCGGCGAACAGGCTCCCGACGATCCCCCAGCCCATGCGCCGGACGACGTACGCTGGCGGGCCCGCAGGGCCCGCTGAGAGATTGCTCGAGGCGGTCGGCGCGCCGCCGGCGATCGCTGCCGCGACGACCGGGGCCGGCTCCCGTCGGCGGGCCATGCTCAGC
>JBDTQW010000065.1:0-14138 GCA_039931975.1 Chloroflexota bacterium
GAGGGCAGCACGCAGGAGGGCCAGGCCGCGGTGGACCTGGGCCTTGACCGTGCCCGCCGGCCGATCGAGGGCCTCACCGATCTCGTCATAGCCCAGCCCATCGACGTGGCGCAGGACGATCGGTGCCCGGTACCGCTCAGGCAGAGCGCGGAGGCGGCCTGCCCACTCTTCCGACGCCTCGCGCCGAGCCAGGCTCCCGTGCGGCGTTTCGGCCCCGGTACCGCTCGGATGATCGAGCTCGTCGACGAAGGTCAACGACTCGCGTGCCGCCGTCGTGCCCCGGCGTCGGCCACGGGTCCGGGCCACGTTGACCACGATCGTGGCCAGCCACGCATCGAGACGGAGCTGGTGGATCCGGGCCGGCTCCCAGCCACCGAGCGAGCGATATGCCCGGATGAAGGCATCCTGGGCGGCATCCTCGGCCTCGCTGCGATCGCCGAGCATCCGCAGGGCGATCGAGAACAGCCGGTCCTGCCGGGCACGGACGAGCCCCTCGAACGCGAGGTCGAGATCGTCGGCGAGCGCGTCGAGGAGGGTCGCTTCGTCCATCACCGGTTCATAACACGCCGACCACCGGTCCAGTTGCGTCTACGTGGTTGCGTACTCGCCGGTCTCGCCGGTCGGCTGAACGAGGAAGATCCAGATGTCCCACGCCACGTGGCTCACGATGAGCGTGCCCAACGGCACGCGGGCGGCGTACAGGACGCACCAGTGCGTTCCCGCGACCCCGGCCGCGCCGAACAGCGTGAAGTTGCCGGTGGTCACGTGGACCCCGGCATAGGCCGCGGCCGCCAGAGCGGCGCCGGGCCATCGACCGAAGCGGCGCATCAACGCCGACTGGATCAGTCCGCGCCAGAAGATCTCCTCCGCCGGTCCGACGATCAGCGCCAGGCGGCCCGCGATCTCCGCTCGTGGCTGGAGCGTTCGCAGGGCGTAGATCTCGCGGATCTGGGCGTCGCCTCCCGGCACGTATCGGCGGGCGAACCGATCGCCGGCCTTGAACGTGAGGTACAGGCCCAGCGCGGAGCTGAGCCCGGCCAACGCCCGTCCCGGCCCGATGCCGACCCGGCGCGACGGTCGGCTGGTCAGGAGCGCCCAGCCGCCAAGGCCAAGGCCAGTGGCCGTCATGCGCGACCAGAACCGGTCTCGCGGGCCGTTGAAGACTGCCGCGAACGCCGCACCGGCCGCCACCATGCCGACGACCATCGGGAAGACCCCCGGCCGGTCGTCGTTGGCTGTCCCGGAGCCCGAGTCGGGCCCGCCATCAGCCACAGGCGATCGCGGTCCTTGCGCGGTCAACCACGACCGACCCCCGCCAGGAGGATGCCGGCGACGAGCATCCCGCCGAAGGCGAGGTGCAGCTGAGCGGTGCGGACGTCGATGAGGGCGATCGCCCTGGCCTGCCCGCTGGCCCCGAGCTCGGCGGCGCGGACGACCCGGACGAGGTACGGCAGCGACAGAAGAGCGATCATCGTGGTCGGCGGGATGAGCCGGAACGCGACGGCCAGCCCGAGACTGATGTAGGCGGCCAGCACCAGCCCGACATACGTGTAGTGGGCCCACTCGCGCCCGATCCGCGACGACAGGGTGACGATGCCCGCCCGGGTGTCCTCGCCGATGTCGCGCCACTCGTTGCCGTGGAGGACCGCGGCGACGAGGCATCCGACAGGGATCGAGACGATGAGCGCCTCGAAGGACCATCCGCCCGTGATCGCGAAGTACGAGCCGACGACCATGAGCGGTCCCATCAACACGAAGACCAGCGGGACCCCCAGGGCCCGGAACTTGTACTGGAACGGCGGAGCCGTGTAGAAGTAGCCGCCGCCGAGGCCGATCAGGCCCAGAACCACGATGGCCGGACCGCGCAGGGCCACCAGGTACAGCCCCACCGCGATGGCCAGACCAAACGCCAGCAGGGCGAGCGCATAGGCGTCCTGCTCGGTCAGCCGACCCTTGACGATCGCGTGGCTCGCCCGTGGGCTCGCGATCGTGTCGATGCCCTTCCGAACGTCGTAGATCTCGTTGACGATGTTCGTGCCGGAGTGGAGGAGCACCGCTCCGAGCAAAGCGGCCACGAACGGCGGCCAGGCGAACCGGCCGTCGACCGCGGCCAGGGCGGCCCCGGCCGCGACGGGGATGACGGATACGGGATAGGCGAACGGACGGAGGATCTCCCAGACCGCGCCGGCCCGGCGCCGCAGGTATGAACCCGTTCCCAGTCGGCGGTCGTCGGACAGGCCGACGGGCACGGCCCGACCGTCCAAATCGGCGGTCGTGCCCGGGGCGTCCGGGATGTCCGAGCCAAGGACCGCCGCAGCTCGGCCCTCCGCCAGACTGCCGGCTGGCACCGAGGCTGCCGCATACAGGGCGGCGGCCGCGCTGAGCTCGTCGATCTGGCGGTCCTCCTGGAGCACCGGCTGGAGGAGTGGCAGCCCGAGTCCCGCCTCGGTATGGAAGGCCAGCGCCCTGGCCGCGACATCCTCGCGGGTGCCACACAACATGAACGCATCGAGCAGCTCATCGGGGATGAGGTTGCCGGCCGTGGTGTAGTCCTCGGCCCGCCAGGCCGCCGCGATCCGGTCGCGCAGCTCGGCCTCGAAGCCGGCCCGCCGCAGGGACACGTCGGACAGGACCGACATCATGTAGATCACGAATGGCTCGCGCTTGGCCCGGTTGAGTGCCTCGCGGCGCGTGGCATCGACCAGCGACAGCAGGTAGCCGGCGGTCTCGATCGCGCCCGGATCGCGACCGGCCTCCATGGCGGCCGCCCGGAGTCGCTCGAGGATGCCCCGCAGCGACGGCAACGACTCGGCCGGACGGGCCAGGTAGCCGTCGGCCTTCTGGCCGGCCAGGGTCACGAACTCCTTGCGGTAGGCCGCGATCACCAGCGGGATGCGGTGGGTCGGCGGGAACATCGGCTGGATGGGCGGCAGACCGGGCGTCGCCGACGGCAGGCGCTCGCCGGCCCACAGCGCCCGGAGCTGGTCGATCGTCTGGGACACCCGCTCGACCGCAGCCTCGGGCTCATAGGCGATGCCCATCTGCTTGAGGCGCAGGGGCAGTCCGGTCCCGAGGCCCATCACGATCCGCCCCGGGAGGATCTCGTCGAGGGCCGATCCGGTCATGGCCAGCACCACCGGGTGGCGGGTGAACGGGTTGACCGCACCGAGGGCGACCCGGAAGCCGGCCTCCCCGTCGTCTTCGCCGTCCTGGGCCAGAGCCGAAGCCACCGCGCTGCCGAAGGTGATCGCGTCACGCTCGAAGTACGAGTCGTGGATCCAGATCGAGTCGAGGCCGTCGTCCCGGGCCTGGCGCGCCCACCGGACGACGTCATCGACATCACCGCGGGCGGCCAATCCGAGCCCGATCGGACGGGCGAGTGTTCGCATCGAGGGCGCTCCTACGGCGCTGCGTCAGTGCTGTCGCACGCCCATCGTACACCGGTGCGGGGGTCACTTGCTACTGTGCAGGAGCGCGTTCTTTGGCGATGACTGCCGGTCGCGAGCGCGCCGGAGCATGCGACAATCTGGGCGATGTCGATCGACGACCGGTTCGATGAGCTGGCCGCCAGCCTGGGTGGCTTCTATCGCACCTGGGCGGTCTATCTCGGGCTCGAGCTGGGGCTCTTCGCGCGTCTCCGCGACGCCGGGGGCGACGGGCTGACCCCGTCCGAGCTGGCCGCGGCGAGCGAATGCCAGCCCGCGCCGATCGAGAGCTGGATCCGACTCGCCCACTCGGTCGACCTGATCGAGTTCGACGGGCGGCGAGCCCGGCCGATCCGCGACGTGAGCACGGTCCTACTGGCCGATGAACGTCCCGAGTATCTGGGCGGCCAGTTCGTCTCGACGGTGGTCAGCAGCCTCGACTACGACCGGATGACCGAGTTCTTCCGGACCGGCCGGTCGATCCCGGAGCGGCCGCCGCGCTTCCATCGGGCGATCGAAGCGGTGACCGCCCAGGACATCGCGGTCTTCTTCCAGGAGGCCCTGGCCGAGCTGCCCGACCTGGCGGCCAGCCTGGCCGGCGGTGGCCGCGTCCTGGATGTCGCCTGTGGCGGCGGCCGTTGGCTGATCGCGGTCGCCCGGCGCTTCCCGGAGACATCGCTGGTCGGCGTCGAGTTCGAGCCCGATTCCGTCGGCCGCGCGATGCGCCACGTGTCGAAGGCCGGCCTGGGCGGGCGGGTCGTGATCGAGAACCGCGATCCCAGCGACCTGCCCTTCGGTCCGGAATTCGACCTCGTCTACTTCCAGGACGCTCTGCACGAGCTGCCCGACCCGGTCGGGGCGCTCCGCTCGGCATGGGCGACCGTGCGACCCGGGGGCCGCCTCCTCGTCCTCGATTGGTGCCTGCCGGCGACGGTCGAGGAGTCACGCTCACTTCACGGCGCGATGCTCTGGGGGATCCAGCTCGACGAGCTCTACCAGGGCACCCAGATGTGGGATCACGCGGGCTACCTGCGCCTGTTCGACGAGGCGAGCACGCCACCACCCAGCGTGATCGACCTGCCGTCGGGAGCCACCCTCTTCCTGGTCAGCCGCCCGGCCTGAACGCGCCGTCCGGCCCGATGTCCATGGGACGCGCCAACGGGTAAAGGAGCGGGCCGACTGCGCTTGGGGCGCCCTTGAGCTACTGGCTGACGGTGACCGTTGCCTTCATGATGCTGTGGATGTTGCAGTGGTAGCTGAACGTGCCGGCCGCGTCGAACGTGTGCTTGAACGTGCCGCCAGGGCTCAGGTTGCCGCTGTCGATCCCGCCGCTGTCGAACGTGACCGTGTGGGGCGCGGCGCCGCTGTTCGTCCAGGTGACCTCCTGGCCGACCTTCGCGGTCAACGCGGCCGGATCGAAGGCGAAGTCGATGATCGAGACGGCGGTCCCGGTCGCGCCGCCGCCTCCGGCGGTGCTCGGAGCCGCTGACGCCGTCGTTGGCGCGGCCGAGGCCGGCGCAACCGTCGGGGCGGACGTGGCAGCTGGCGCCGACGGAGCGCTGCTCGAGGAGCAGGCAGCCAGGGCGATGGTCAGGACGAGCGCGGCGCCGACGAGCGCCAGCAGCCGGGTGGTCGATCGGAACAAGGTCGAGCCTCCTCGTGGTCGTTGTGGCGCGCTGTCGGCGTGCCCTGCCGCAGCCGACGATACGCCGCCTGGGCCGGGACGGTTTGCGGCCCAGGCCCGCGCGGACGATATCGTTCGGGGATGATTGCTTGGCGCGAGCACCTGGGACCGCCCTGGTACGGGGTCGACGACGCGACCCTGCGAGCCCTCGAGATCCATGAGGCCCGGGTCGATGCGCTCGGGCCGAGCCGCGAGCTGGTCGATCTTGATGACGCGCTGGCGCTCTTCGATGGGGACGATCCCGATCCGTTCTTCAATCGGCTCGGGGCCATCCGCTGGCCGACGGAACCGGCCGCGTTCGACGCCCGGATCGAGGCGGTCCTCCATCTGTTCGAGTCACGCCAGCGGCAGCCGTACCTGTGGCTTCCAGCGGGCTTCGTCAGCCCGCCGGACCTACCCGAGCGGCTTCGGTCGCGGGGCTTCGTCGAGGTCGGCGGCGGTGCCCGGCTGATGCTCCACGTCCGCGATCCGCGGGCTGGCGCCATCCGGCCGTTGCCGCCCGGTGCCAGCCTCGAGCGCCTCACGGCGGACGGGCCGGGGGCCGTTGCCACGGAGGCCCGGGCCGCCGCCGCGATCGTGGCCGAGGCCTTCGGGGTGAGCGCCGATCGGTGCCGCTCCCTCGCGCTCGAGATCGCCGCCGACCTGCGGGATCCGACCACGGACGTCCGTCTGATCCGGGTCGATGGCGTGCCGGCTGCCGTCGGCCGGCGTCATGGCGTGGACGGGATGAGCTATCTCTCGGCGATCGGCGTGCGGGCGGACTACCAGGGCCTGGGGCTCGGCGAGGCGGTCACCCGGGCACTCGTCGAGGAGGCCCTGGCCGCCGGTCACGAGTTGGTCTATCTCGGCGTCTATGCCGAGAACGAGCGGGCCACCCGGATGTATCAGCGGGTCGGCTTCGCGAACCTTGGCGGGATCGCCGCCGAGTACCTCCTGCCATGAGCTTCGATGCGGCGGCGGCCGAGGCCGACCTCCTCCGCGCCACAGGCATCGGCGGCGACCACGGCGCCCGAACGCGCCCCGACGAGGACGCCGGTCCAGCGCTCGGGGGCGTCCCGCTGAGCGTCGTCGGGATCGGCTGGGCCACCGTCGAGCTGGACCGGGCCGCGACCGAGCTCGGCTCGACCGCAGGCTACGACGTCGAGCCGGCGGAACCCGACGCGCTGCTCGGGGCAACAGCCCGGATCGGCCGAGCGGCCGGTAGCGGGCCAGTCGCCGTCCTCCTCGAACCCTTCACCGAGGGTCGGCTGGCCGCCTTCCTGGCGCGCCACGGAGAGGCGCCGGCCGTGCTCTACGTCGTGCCGCCTGCCGGCGGTCTGGAGGCGGCCGTGGCCCGTCTGACGGCCGCCCGGATCCGGACTCGCAGCGGGAGCGGGCCACTGGGCCCGGCGGCCCTGGTCCTGGGCCGGTCGGCTGACGAGCCGCAACTGATCCTGGTCGCGGTACCATCCGAACCATGACCGAACAACAGCAGATCACCCTGCGGCCGGCCAGCATCTCGGACGCCGAGCGGATCGCGGCGCTGTTTACCGAGGAGGGCTACCCGGCCGCAGCCTCGACGATCGGCGCCCGGATCGAGCGGTTCACGGCGAGCAGCGGCCAGGTCCTGGTCGCCGAGGACGCCGGCGAGATCCTCGGCTTTGTCGCCGTCCACGTGATGCCCCGGTTCGAGCATGACGACACGATCGCGAGGGTGCTTGCCCTGGTGGTCGACGCCGGTGCCCGAGGCCGTGGCGTCGGACACGACCTGATGGCCGCGGCCGACGAGATCGCTCGAGGGTCCGGCGCGGCGTTCATCGAGGTGACGGCCGCCCACCATCGGCCTGAGGCTCGCCATCTTTATGAGTCGCTCGGCTATGACGCGACCGTCACGGCGTACCTTCGGAAGCGACTCTGACCGAGCTGGCCGCCGGAACCTGGTTCCCGCATCTCCGACTGCGTACGGCCGCTCCCGGGCTGCTCGGGCTGCCCTGGGACCTGCCGCTCGGCGAGTGGTCCGAGGACCGGGCTGAATTCAAGCAGTTGCCGGTCGGGCCGTCGCGCCATCTCGTACGGTTCGTGGTCGACGGCGGGATCCTCTACGCGCTGAAGGAAGAGCCGCTCCAGATCGCCCGCAACGAGTACGAAGTCCTGCGCCGGCTCGAGGCCGCCGAGCTGCCGGCCGTCACGCCGGTCGGGCTGGCCGAGGCACCCGAGCGGGACGAGGGGATCCTCGTCACGGCCTACCTCGATCATTCCCTCCAGTACCGGCGCCTGCTGATGCGTCTGCCCGCCACGTCCGAGGCCTACCGCGACCAGCTCCTCGACGCGATGGCGTCGCTCCTGGTCGACCTTCACCGCGGCGGGGTCTACTGGGGGGACTGCTCGCTGGCCAATACCCTGTTCCGTCGGGACGGCGACAAGATCCAGGCGTTCCTGGTCGACGCCGAGACCAGTGAGGTCCATCCGTCGCTGTCCGACGGCCAGCGCGCATTCGACCTCGAGGTCCTGGTCGAGAACGTCGCCTTCGGGCTGGCCGACCTGGCCATCTATAACGAGCGACCCGACGCGCAGGACGAGGCCATCGCAGCGGCCGAAAGCGTCCGGACCCGCTACGTGGCGCTGTGGGACGAGCTTTACGCCGAGGTCCTGCTCGGTGCCGACGACCGCTTCGTCGTCAACGCGCGAGTCCGCCGCCTGAACGACATGGGGTTCTCGGTCGACGAGATCGAGCTCGAGCCAGGCGATCGGGACGGCAAGCTCAGATTGCGTGTGGCGGTGACGACCAGGCGCTTCCATACCCGCGAGCTGGAGCGATTGACCGGGATCCGGGCGCTCGAGGGACAGGCCCGCATCCTGATGAACGAGCTGCGCGAGTATCGAGCCTGGCTGGAGTGGAACGAGAAGCGCCCGATCGGTCGGACCGAGGGGGCGCGGCGCTGGCAGCAGCACGTCTTCGAACCGACCGTCGCTCGGCTGCGCCAGGTGGTCGGCTCGAACCGGGACCTCGTCCAGGCCTACTGCGACGTGCTCGAGCACAAGTGGCTGCTGTCCGAGCTGGCCGGCCGCGACATCGGCCTGGAGGCGGCGATCGAGTCCTACCTCGCCCTCGGCGCACCGGCCCCTGAAGCCGATCCGGCCTGAGGCGCACGGTCCTCGCCTGGCGGGCCGGCCCGAGCGGCGCGGATCGGTCCTGCCTGTCATCATCCGGGGATGACCGTGGCCGCCCCGACCGAGGTTGTCATCCGCGTCCGCGACGTGCGCAAGACCTACGGGGACATCCGGGCCGTCGACGGCGTCTCGTTCGAGGTGGTCGCCGGCGAGGTCTTCGGCCTCCTCGGCCCCAACGGCGCCGGCAAGACGACCACCGTCGAGATGCTCGAGGGGTTGCGCAAGCCCGATGGCGGCGAGCTGGAGATCCTCGGGATCGATGCCGTCAACCAGCCGGACGTGCTCAAGGAGCGGATCGGGGTCACCCTCCAGACCGCCGAGCTCTACCCCAAGCTCACGGTGGTCGAGGTCCTTGACCTGTTTCGCAGCTTCTACCAACGGACCCTGCCGACCGCCCAGTTGATCGAGCTCCTCGACCTGGGCGAGCGCAGCAAGGCGCTCACCAAGGAGCTCTCCGGCGGCCAGCGCCAGCGCCTGGCCGTGGCTCTCGCGCTGGTCAACGATCCCGAGGTCATCTTCCTCGATGAGCCGACCACGGGTCTCGACCCGGCCGCTCGACGCTCGCTGTGGGATCTCATCGAGGGTCTCCGCGAGCAGGACAAGACGATCCTCCTGACGACCCACTACATGGAGGAGGCGGAGCACCTGTGCGATCGCCTGGCGATCATGGACCACGGCCGGATCCTGGAGATGGGCACCCCGGCCGAGCTCATCGACCGACGCTTCAAGGAGCGCGCCGTCCGGTTCCATTCGATCGCCGGCATCGCCGACTCCGACCTGGCTCAGCTGCCGGCCGTGACCTCGCTCAAGCACGACGAGGACACGACCTGGCTGTACACCAGCGATGTGCCAGCGACGATCGCGGCGCTCCTGGCCCTGACCGAGGCACGCGGCGTCGAGCCCGAGAACCTGACCATCCGGAGGGCCACCCTGGAGGACGTCTTCCTCGATCTGACCGGTCGGGCCCTGCGGGACTGACGGGGCCCGATGCGAGCCTTGCGCGCCCTGACCATCGCCAACATGCGGGGCTACCTGCGCGACCGGCAGGCACTGTTCTGGACGCTCGCCTTCCCGCTGATCTTCGTGTTCCTGTTCGGCTCGATCTTCGGTGGCGGGTCCGACTCGCGGACGGTGGCGTGGGTCGACGAGGACGCGACTCCGGCGTCGGCCGCCCTGCGCGCGGCGTTCGCCTCGGTGCCCGGGGTCAAGCTGGTCGACCTCGACCGGGCGACCGCCCTGGAAGCGATGAAAGCAGGCGACAACTCCGGTGTGATCGTCGTCCCCAACGGCTACGGCGACGTCGTCGCTGCCGCCGTCACTGACCCGAGTCGGCAGATCGACGTGGCCTATTACGTGGACCCCAGCCAGCAGAGCGACTCGGCGTTCATGGCCGCCTACGTCAGCGGGGTGCTGGCCCAGGTCAACCTCGGCGGCAAGCCGGTCACCGTCACCAGCCATGCCGAGACGATCCAGACTGCGCAGCTGAACGCGGTCTCCTACCTCGTCCCGAGCATCCTCGGGATGGCCCTCATGCAGACCGGCATCTTTGCCGCGATCCCACTCGTGGCCGATCGCCAGAAGCTGATCCTCAAGCGGCTGGCCGCCACCCCGCTCAAGCGCTGGCAGCTCATCGGCTCAAATGTGATCCTGCGCCTCGTCATCGCCCTGGTCCAGTTCGTGCTGATCGTCGGCGTGGGCGTCTTCGTCTTCGACGTGAAGATCGTGGGCAGCCTCGTCGCGATCGCCGGCCTCGCCGTCCTCGGCTCGCTGGCGTTCACCTCGCTCGGTTATGTCATCGCGTCCCTGGCCAGGACCGAGGACGCCGCCAACGGCATGACCAGCGCCGTCCAGTTTCCGCTGATGTTCCTGTCGGGGACCTTCTTCCCGATCTCGGTGATGCCCGACGTCCTCCAGACGGTCGCCCGATTCCTGCCGCTGACCTACCTGTCCGACGCGCTGCGCCAGGTCATGGTCGGCGGGTCGGCCTACGCTCCACTGGTGGTCTGCGTGGCGATCCTGGTGGGCTGGACGGTCGTCTGCTTCGGATTCGCCGCACGACGCTTCCAGTGGCAGTGACCGGCTACCAGCGCTCCTGGTGGACCATGGCCTCGAGCGGTCGGCGGCCACCCGCGCGCAGCGGCGCGCTGAGGTTGGCCGGATCGGCCGGATATCCGAACGACAGGATGTACTCGCAGTGGTGGTCGTCCGGGTAACCCAGGATCCGTCGGGCCAGGTCGTGCTCGTAGACGGTGGCCGGCACGCTGCCGATCCCGAGCTCCCAGGCAACGAGCATCATGTTCTCGGCTGCCTGGCCCAGGTCGAACATCACCGACAGGGGAGCGTCGGCCGCACTCGGATCGGGCGTGACCAGGGCGATGCCGACGGCGGCCCGTGCGAGATGACCGGCCCACGGCCCGGCGCTGGCCAGCTCAGCCAGCGTCGCCCGGTCGTGGATGACGATGAAGGCCCAGCGCTGGAGGTTCTTCGAGCTGCCGGACCGTCGTCCCGCCTGGAGGATCCGGTCGAGCTCGGCCAGCGCGAGCGGGCGGTCGGCGAAGGAACGGATCGCCCGCTTCGTTCGGACCGCATCCCAGATGTTCACGGCTCGCCCGCGGCCGGCCGACCGACCAGGGCTCGGACGGGTTCCGATGCCCGCTCGCCCACCAGCGGGATCTCCGTGTCCGGGAGACGCCGCGCGTCGGCCCCGGCCGCGGCATCGGCGGCCGCTTCCGGGGTGAGCGGCCCGCCGAGCTCGCGAGCGAGGAACCCGGCGACGGTTCGCCGGAACGTCTCGTCCTCGTAGAACCAGCTATGACCGCCGCCGTCGACCACGAGCAGCTCGACCGGCGCGGTCTTAGAGTCGCTGCGCCGCGATGCCAGGGCCGCCATCGCGATCCGTCGGGCGTGCTCGACCGGCATGATCGCGTCGTCCCGACCGTGGGCGATGAGCACCGGGCCCCGATACCGGGCGATCGCGTGGCGTGCGCTGATCGCGCGCAGGGCGTGACCGCGCGGCCGGACGTAGACCCGGGTGGTCAGCCACGACAACGGCGTCGCGATCGGGCCGGGGAAGGGGAGCTGCGCCAGCCGGAACGTCTGGCGGACCATCCGCCGCGGGTCCGAGGGTGCCGAGACGCTGACCAGGGCCGCGATACGGGGGTCCGCCGCGGCGGCCAGGATCGCGCCTGTGCCGCCCATCGAGTGTCCGAGGATGCCGCCAACGGTCACCTCGGGCCGGGCCAGGAGCGTCGCGAAGGCGGCCGCCGCGTCGGCCCCGTATTCCCCGGTGCTGATTGGCAGGATCTCGGCCGGGTTGGCGCCGTTGCCCCGAACGTCGAAGGTCAGGCAGTGGAATCCGGCCGCATGCAGGAAGACCGCGTTGGGTAGGGTCCGGTCGCGAGCCGAGTCCCAGCCGTGGACGAGGACGACGCCAGGACCGGGCGCGCCACCGCGCGCCGGGATGAACCAGGCCGGCAGATCACCGGTGTCCGACCGGACGATGGTTTCCTCGAACGGTAGGCCGAGGTCGGCCGGCGTGAAGCGTGGCGGCCGCCGATGGGGAAAGCCCGCCCGTACCCGGTACACGTGGGCGAAACGGTAGGCGGCGGCGGTCAGCCCGGCGGTCAGCCCGGCGACGACACCGACGCGACGGTAAGTGGGCACCAGCCAAGGGGACGACACCCGGAGCGGCCTGTCAAGCGCCCCCGGCTAGACTTGGCCCGATGACCAGGCGAGAGCCCCACGCCGTCCTTGGGCTGAAGCCCGGCGCACAGGCCAGCGCGATCAAGGCCGCCTGGCGTCGCCTTGCCCGGGAGCACCATCCGGATCGGTCGGGCAGTGATACGGCAGCGACCCGCGCGGCGACGAAGCGGATGGCCGAGATCAATGCCGCCTACGAACAGCTGACCGACCGAGCGCGGCCGGGCCGGGCCGCCGGCGCAGGATCGACCGCGGAACGCCGCCCGTCCGGGCCGCCGCCGCCTCGGCCGACGAGACCGGTGACCGCCCGGCTCGATACCACGGAGATCCTCCACCCGCGCAACGCGACCACGACCCGCGCTGGGCGGGCCGGCCATCCTCCGGGCCAGGCGCCGATCCGCTCGAGGGCGGCCGAAATGGGGCCGCGTCGCGCCTCGGATCCGAACGGTCCGCTCGTGCGGTCGCGCGTCCATCGGTTCAGGCCGCCTCGCCAGCCGAGCCTCGCGGCAGCGACGGCGACCGAGATGCCGTTCGGCAAGTTCCACGGCCACACCCTCGGCGAGATCGCGGCGTTCGAGCCGTCATACGTCGATTGGATGGCCTCGACGATCCTGCGCGACCCGGACCTCCTCGCCGCGGCGCGGGTGATCCGCGACGACCTCGACCGGCGGGGCATCGTCCGGCGAAGCCGGCCATCGAGGGTCCCGCCCGGTCCGCCGACCGACTGACTCCAAGGGCGGAATTGCCGGTCCCGGACACGACGATCGCCTCCGGTGCCCTCGGAGGCGATCGTGTCGGAAGCTATTGAATATCTCGCGATGATGCCTGCCGTCTTTGCGAGTCCCCAGGCCTGCCGGCCGATAGATCATGGTTGCTCGGTTCGTGGCCGGTGGTCGCTTCGCCTTTTTTGACCGGTCCTGGCGACGTGTCCTGGCCGGTCCTCGAAGGTTGGCTCGATCGATCTCCGGTCCGTGACCGACGCCTCAGGTTTCGCCCCTGTGGCTCGTTCGACGGCGTAGACACACCTTAGGCCGTCGGGCCCGGCGAGCCAATAGCCGACTCGTCCCTGCCGGGACCCGGCGATGGTTGGGCGCGGCGACGCACCGACCCCGGACCCTGGTACCGGTCTGTTAGGTCGCCGCTCGGCGGGCGGGGTTCGGCCGGTCGGGCTAGATTCGGGCCGTGATCCGCCTCCGCTCGGCGGCCGCAGGGGCGGTCGTCGTCGTCGCCCTGGCCGCCTGCTCGGGCTCAGTCGCACCGGCCTCGTTCGATCCTTCGCAGCCCTGCGGGGGTGTCGCCGAGCAGCACATGGCGGGCGCCTACCCAGAGCTGGAGGCGACGGTCCCGAACGCACTGGCCGACCAGCCCGCGACGAACCGCGAGTCGGGCCGCTACTGCTCTCGGGACAGCCTCGGCAAGCTCGTCGATGCCGGCATCAACGAGGTGCACTTTGCGGCGGCGACCTGGGACCGTGGCTCGGGCAAGGCCCTGAGCCTGGTCACCTTCGAGGCCGCGGGACTGACCGACCAGGTCCTCTTCGATTCGTACGTCGCGGGCGCGGTCGCGAACGGCAAGATCCACGACCTGGCGACGTCCACGCCCACCCTCGGGGGCGGGCCCGGTCGCCGGCTCGACTTCCTCAACGGCGATTCGTCGTTCCAGCGGATCCTGGTGTGGCCCGGCGACCGGCCGGGCCGGGTCCGGGTCGTGCTGGCCGCCGACGTGGTCGATGCCGACATCCAGGCTGCGGTCGATGCCTTCAGCTGACGGTGCCAGGCCGGCGCGTCGGCGCGTGCTATCGTCGCGACCATGAGCTCGTCGGCCCGCCGTGGCGCCTGGGAGCGCGACCGCCTTGCCCCGGCGCTCGAGCGCGCACCCGAACGCCGGCCCCGCTTCTCGACCATCAGCGACGTCGAGGTCGAGCGGTTGTACGGACCGTGGTCGCTGGCCGGTGCCGACCCATTGACCCATGTCGGCTTCCCTGGCGAGCCACCGTTCACCCGCGGGATCCACCCAACGGGCTATCGCTCACGCCTCTGGACGATGCGGATGTTCGCTGGTTTCGGCGCGGCCGAGGACACCAACGCCCGCTTCCGCCAGCTCCTCGACGCTGGGCAGACGGGGCTGTCGATCGCGTACGACATGCCGACCCTGTACGGCTACGACACCGACGACCCCGA
>JBDTQW010000066.1:0-13820 GCA_039931975.1 Chloroflexota bacterium
TGACCCCGAGCATGACGATCCAGCGGATCGCCGGGAGCGGTGACGTGTGGCTCGTGGAGGGCGTCAACACCTACGGGAACGGCGAGGTGTTCCACATCGCCCAGCACCTTCGGCTCCGCGACGGCCGCGTCTGGCAGTCGACCACGTACTTCGCCGCGCCCTTCGAGGCGCCAGCCTGGCGGGCGGGGATCGTGGAGCGGATCAAATGACTGCGCTCGTTTCGAGCCTGCCACCGGGGACCGGCGCGCCGGCCTGAGCCGATCTCGCACTGGATCGATAGGGAGGGCTGGTCGTGCCTGTCATCATCGGCCCCTCGACGATCACGATCAGTCACAACAACCGCTTTCTGGTGGCACAACCGGACGCTTCGATGGCGCCCGAGGACGACGTCGGCTTCTTCGCCCAGGACACGCGCTTCGTCGCCGCGCACGGCATCACCCTCAACGGGCGCGCCCCGGTCCTGCTGAACGCCGCGCGTATCGAGCACTACTCCGTCCGGCACGAGTTCACGACCCCCGAGCTCCCACTCGGGACGGGCGCGCTCGGGCCCAGCGCGGTCACCCTGCCGGCGCACTCGATCGGGCTCCGGCTCGATCGGACGATCAGCGAGGGCATCCACGAGGACTACGACCTCGTGAGCTACGCGGCGACACCGGTCCGGATCGTCCTGGAGGTCGCGATCGATTCCGACTTCGCCGACATCTTCGACGTGCGCTGGAAGCAGCTCGTGCGACGCGGCGACATCCAGACATCGTGGCGGGCCAAGGCGGGCGAGCTGAGGACGACGTACCGCAACGGCACCTTCCGGCGGGACCTCGTCGTCCAGGTCAAGAAAGCCACGGCGCCTCCGCAATACGCCAACGGCCATCTTGTCTTCGCGGTCTCGCTCGAGCCAAAGGCGACCTGGCACACGTGCGTCCTGTGGGCGCCCGTCATCAAGCGTCACCGCGCGACGGTCCTTGACTGCAACGCGCTTTCCCCGAAGGAGGCCAGGCTCGACACGAAGGTCCTGCCGCCGGTCGAGATCGAAGCCGAGCACACCGCACTGCCCGCCATCTGGCGCCAGGCAGTGGCCGACATGGAGGCGTTGCGGATCAAGGAGTTCGCCGTCCGGCGCAGCGTGTTCGTGCCCGCCGCCGGCATCCCCTGGTACGTGACCCTGTTCGGGCGCGACTCCCTCGTGGTCGCGATGGAATCGATCAGCGGATTTCCCGAGTTCGCCTTGGGCGCGCTGAACCGGCTGACTGCCTTCCAGGCGGTCGACGACAACCCGGAGCAGGACAAGGAGCCGGGCAAGGTGCCCCACGAACTGCGCTTCGGCGAGCTGGCGGAGTTGGGGCTGCTGCCGTTCGCGCCCTACTACGGAACACACGATGCCACCACGCTGTTCATGGTCGTGCTGTCGTACGCCTACGAGTGGTCCGCGGACAAACGTCTCCTCCGGCGCTATCGACCGGCCGCCGAGGCGGCGCTCCGCTGGGCCCTCGAGTTCGGTGACCGGGACGGCGACGGCTTCCAGGAGTACGCCACTCGATCGACGCGGGGGCTCTTCAACCAGGGCTGGAAGGACTCTGCCCTCGCGATCCAGCACGAGGACGGGACGATCCCATCGCTGCCGATCGCCCTGTGCGAGTTCCAGGGCTACCTCTACGACGCGTTGCTGCGGATGGCCGCGATCCGCGACGTCTTCGACGACCCTGGAGGGGCGGCCGATCTGCGTTTTCGCGCGCGACGCCTCTACGAGCGCTTCAACGAGGTCTTCTGGTGGGAGGCCGAGGGGACCTACTACCTCGGCCTCGACGGCGAGAAGCGGCCGATCCGGACAGTCGCCTCGAACGCGGGCCACTGCCTGGCGAGCGGGATCGTGCCGGCCGACCGGGCCGAGAAGGTGGTCGACCGGCTGATGGCGCCCGACATGTGGAGCGGCTGGGGGATCCGGACGCTCTCCGCCGAGCATCCCTCCTACAACCCGTACTCGTACCACCTCGGCTCGGTCTGGCCGCACGACAACGCCACCATCGCGGGTGGCTTCGGACGCTACGGCCGAGTCGAGGAGGCCCAACGGGTCGCCGAGGGGATCTTCGCCGCGGCCGAGCAATTCGAGTCCTACCGCCTGCCGGAGCTCTTTGCCGGCCTGCCTCGTGAGCACAGTGCGTTTCCGGTCCAGTACCTCGGCGCGAACGTTCCCCAGGCCTGGGCCGCGGCGTCTGTGTTCCGGTTCGTGGCGATCCTGTGCGGGATCCATGCCATGGGCAGCCATCGGCGGATCTACGTCAACCCCAACCTGCCCGACTGGCTGCCCTCCGTCACCATCCGCAATCTCCGGGCCGGCAAGGGCTCAGCCGACCTGCGGCTGGAGCGCCACCACATGGAGGTGATCTCCAACTCGACCGGGTTCGAGATCCTGCAGGGGCGGGTGGCGCGCCCCGCTCCGCTGGTCGAGAGCCCTGCGCGTCCGAGCTCCAGCGGCTGAAGTCTAGCCCTGGAGCCGCACCCGCTCCGGACCGGTGTACACGTTGAAGCCGTCGCCGCGCAGGAAGCCGATCAGGGTCTGACCGAACCGTTCGGCGGCCTCGACCGCAAGGCCCGACGGAGCGGACACGGCGCACACCATTGGGATCCCGGCCACGGCCGCCTTCTGGACGATCTCGAGGCTGACCCGACCGCTGACCAGGAGCACCAGATCATTGAGCGGCATCCGGCCGCCCAGCACGGCCCAGCCGACCAGCTTGTCCAGCGCGTTGTGCCGGCCGACGTCCTCGCGGACGGCGACCAGCCGGCCATCCGGCTCGAACAACCCGGCGGCGTGGAGACCGCCGGTGGCCTCGAAGACGCGTTGCGCCTCGCGCAGTGAGCCAGGCAGCCCGAGGATCGTCGATCGGTCGACGACCGGACCCGCCGGGATCGGATCGCAGCGGACGGCGATCTCGTCGAGCGACGCCTTGCCGCAGATCCCGCAGCTCGCAGTGGCGACGAAGTGCCGCTCGGCTACGACCGACGCGTCGAAGGGCCGGCGGAGGCGCACGATGACGGTGTCGTCCGGCTGGGCCAGGCTCCCGGCGTCGCCGAACTCCACGCGGGCCACATCGCCATCGCCGACCAGTCCCTCGGTCCGCAGGAAGCCGACGGCCAGCTCGGCTTCGGATCCCGGGGTCCGCATCGTCACCGCGACGGCGACCGGCTCCTGCCCGGGGCCGGCCGCCCGGATCTCGAGCGGCTCCTCGCCCACGAGGGTGTCGTCGCGGGTCTCCGACGACGAACCGCGGACCGCGAGCACCCGCGCCGTCGTCACGTGGCGGATCGGCGGCTGCGGCTCGGGCGGGGTGATGGCGGTCATTCGACCGCCCGGTCCAAGAAGAGCGCCGGCGCCATCGGCCAAAGGCAATGCGTGGAGCTCATCGCCTGTTTGTAGCCGCCGGCGTTGAGCAGGGCCACGATGTCCCCCTCGACCACGTCGGGCAGCGGATAACCCTCGGCGAAGACGTCGCCGGCTTCGTTGATATGGCCGGCGAGCGTTACCCGCTGGGTACGCTCGGCGTCGGCCGCCCGGCACAGGACCGCCTCCTGGGCGAACCGGTAGATGAAGTACGAGCAGTCGATGTTCCAGCCGAGGTCGAGCCCGACGAAGCGGGTCCCCCGGCGATCCTCGATCGTGACGATCTCGCCGAGCAAGATCGCCGCGTCCTTGACGATGTAGTCGCCGGGCTCGACGGCGACGGCCACGCCGCGCGGACCGAGGTGCCGGGCCAGGACCGCCGCGTAGGCCTCCAGATCGATCGGGCGCTCGTCCTGTCGAGCCGGCGCACCGAGTCCGCCGCCCACGTTGACCTCGTCGATCGGGCAGCCCAGCCCGACCAGGCGATCGACCATCCGCGCCGCGGAGGCGAGAGCCGCCTCGAATGCCGGCAGGCCATCGGCCAGCCAACCCGAGCCAGCGTGGAAGTGGACCGTGTCGATCGTCAGGTCATGGCGGGCGGCGGCCTCGACCGCCTCCGCCAACCGCTCCTCGTAGATCCCGAACTTCGTCGGCCGCTCGCCGCTGTAGACGAGGCCCTCGTGGTAGCCGGCACCGGCGCCGGGGTTGACCCGGAGCCCGATCCGTCGGCCCGGCGCCCGCCGCCCGACCCGCTCGACCTGGCTGATCGCGTCGAGGTTGAGATGGACCCCCGAGGGCAGGATGACGTCGAGGTCGCGCTCGGACAGGTTGGTGCCGGTGAAGCTGATCTCGTCCGGCCGCCAACCGCTGGCCAGGGCGTGCTCGACCTCGCCCGGTGAGCACGCGTCGATCCCGACGGCCCGAGGCGAGCCGCGCGCACCCAGCCCGCGCAGGACGGCCAGGACCTCCGGCTCGCGGTTCGCCTTGAGCGCAAAGCGGACCCGGTGATGGACTCCCCTCCGGCCGAGCGCGCCGATGATCGCCCGGGCGTTCTCGGCGACCTGCTCGAGGTCGTAGACGAACAGCGGCGTCCCGTGCTCGCGGGCAAGCGCCTCCGCGTCCCGCCCGGCGATCGACAACCGTCCGGCGCGGATGTCCAGCCCCGGCCGGATCCACCAGCTCGGGGCGGCGAGCGGCGGCGAGACCGAGCTAGGGTCGGCACCCGTCCCGCTCCCGGGCGCGGGGCCGACCGTGGTCATCGCGCTGTCGCGACGTTGTCGAGCAGCCGGCGCGAGGCTTCGGCGATCTCACCGACGGCGAGCTCGAAGGCCTCCCGGTTGCGCTGGGACGGGACCCGATAGCCGCTGACCTTGCGGACGAATTGGAGCGCTGCGGCTGCGATCTCCTCGTCCGTCGCCGGCTCTTCCGGCCGGCGCAACGTCTTGATGCTTCGGCACATGGGGACAGGGTACCGCCGCCGGCTCGTCAGGGCCCAGCGGACACACCCGCCCACCCGGAGCGGGCTATCCTCGGGGGCGATGCCCGAAGTCTTCCGCACGATCATCGAGCCGTTCCGGATCCACTCGGTCGAGCCGATCCGGATCACGACCGCGGAGGAACGCCGGGCCGCCATCGAGGCCGCCGGCTACAACCTGTTCGCCCTCCACGCCGACGACGTCCTGATCGATCTCCTGACCGACTCGGGCACCGGCGCGATGTCGCGCGACCAGTGGGCCGGGATCCAGCGCGGTGACGAGTCCTATGCTGGTTCGCCGTCGTGGTTCGCGTTCCTGGAGTCGGTCCAGGTCCTGTTCCCGTTCAAGCACGTCATCCCGACCCACCAGGGCCGCGCCGCCGAGAAGATCCTGTTCTCGGCGATCGGCGGACCGGGCAAGGCGATCCCCAACAACACCCACTTCGACACGACCCGGGCAAACGTCGAGTTCAGTGGCGCCGAGGCGGTGGACCTGGTCATCGCCGAGGGTCGTGAGCCCTCGCTGGAGCACCCGTTCAAGGGCAACATGGACCTGGTCGCCCTGGAGGCATTCCTCGAGGAGCGCGGCCCCGCCAGCGTGCCCGTCGTGTTCGTGACGATCACCAACAACAGCGGCGGCGGGCAGCCCGTCAGCCTCGCGAACCTGCGCGGCGTCCGGGCGATCTGCGACCGGTTCGACGTCCCGTTCTTCCTGGATGCCTGCCGCTTCGCCGAGAACGCGTGGTTCATCCGCGAGCGCGAGCCCGGCCAGGAAGGCCGGCCGATCCCCGACATCGTCCGCGAGATCGCCTCGCTGGCCGATGGCATGACGATGAGCGCCAAGAAGGACGGCCTGGCCAACATCGGTGGCTGGTTGGCCATGAACGATGACAACCTGGCCGAGCGCTGTCGCAACCTGCTGATCCTGACCGAGGGGTTCCCGACCTATGGCGGGTTGGCGGGGCGTGATCTCGAGGCGATCGCCCAGGGTCTTCGCGAGGTGGTCGACGAGGATTACCTGCGCTACCGGATCCGGTCCACGGCCTATCTCGGCGATGCCCTGCATGCCGCCGGGGTGCCCGTCGTGCGCCCGATCGGCGGCCACGCGGTATACGTCGACGCCCGAGCGCTGCTGCCCCACATCCCGCCGCTTGAGTATCCCGGACAGGCACTCGCCGTGGCGCTGTATCAGGTCGGCGGGATCCGCGGGTGCGAGATCGGGACCGTCATGTTCGGGCGCCATCCGGACGGGACCGAGACCGCGGCGACGATGGACCTGGTCCGGCTGGCGATCCCCAGGCGGACGTACACCCAGAGCCATGTCGACTACGCCATCGAGGTCGTCCTGGCCGTGGCGGCGCAATCCGCCGACCTGCGCGGCTACCGGATCGTCGACGAGCCGCCGGCGCTGCGTCATTTCACCGCGACGTTCGCACCGGTCACCGGCTGACGATGGGACCGCGCGGCTCGTGATCGTCCCGGGTCGACCCGAGCTCGAAGTGCGCCTGCCCCGGCCCGATCGCTACGAGCTGGTCAGGACCCTGTCACCCCTGCGCCACGGGAACGGCGACCCGACGATCCGACTCGAGACAGGACGCGCGATCCGGACGACGAGGACACCGGCTGGCCCGGCGACCCTCGAAGTCCGCGAGGCCGGAGATGAGCTGGTCGTTCGGTCGTGGGGGCCGGGAGCGGACTGGCTGGTCGCGCAGGCCCCGGACCTGCTCGGGCTCAACGACGAACCGGCGGCTCTCGACGCCCTCGCTCCGCCCCACCGACTGGTCGCGGAGCTCGCTCGCCGGTTTGCGGGAGTGCGGTTGCCCCGCACGGGTCGGGTCGTCGAGGCCCTGGTTCCGGCCGTGCTCGAGCAGAAGATCACCGGAGAGGAGGCGCGCCGGGTCTATCGGCTGCTGATCCGGGTCCACGGTGAGGTCGCGCCGGGCCCGTTCGGGCTGCGACTCCAGCCGACGCCTGAGCGCCTGGCGACCCTGCCGTACCACGCCTACCACCCGCTCGGACTCGAGCGCCGGCGAGCCGAGACCCTCAAGCGGATCGGCGCCCTGGCGGATCGCCTGGAGGCTACGGCCAGCCTGCCGATCGCCGACGCCCATCGGCGGTTGGGCGCGGTCACGGGCGTCGGCCCGTGGACCGTCGGCGAGGTCGCCCGCGTCGCGCTCGGCGATCCCGATGCGATCAGCGTGGGTGACTACCACCTGCCCAGCCTGGTCTCGTATGCATTGGCCGGCGAACGCCGAGCCGACGATGCCCGGATGCTGGAGATCCTGGAGCCGTATCGCGGTCAACGCGGCCGGGTGATCCGCCTGCTGGAAGCCAGCGGGCTCTACGCCCCTCGGCGCGGGCCGCGTATGCCAACCCGCTCGGTCGCCGGGTTCTGACCGATCGGGGCCGCGGGGGCGCGGCGGGGCGCCGCCGGTTCGGCGACACCACCTTGTCAGACCTGGCTGGTCTCCATTGGCGCAACAGTCGGCGGACCGACCGGATCGACGTCCGCGTCGCGCAGCCAGCTGGCCAGCTCGCGATTGATGATGACCGTCGGCGCGTCACGGACCTCGAGGATGCCGGCGATGAGATAGGCGATGGTCGCGTCGGTCAGCGGGACCATGATCTCGCGCTCCTGGATCGCCCGGAGTGCCTCAGTGCCAGGCGGTGCATGAAGCCGGCCAAGCACGGTGTACGGGCCGATCTGGGCCTGGAGGCGATGCAGCTCGGTCGCGGCGCGGAGCCGGCGCGAGCCGCGCGGCGGGCCGGCCTTGACCGCACACAGGTCGGACCGGGCGATGCTGAACGTGGGCGTGGCGACCTGGCGCCCGTCGAGAAGTCCCTCGAGCAGGACGTCGGTGAGCTGGAGTTCCGATTCGGCGTTGAGCTGATCGGTCAGGCGTTCGGCCCGAAGGTCGAGGTGGCCACTGATCAGGCAGTCGCCGGCGAAGCCGGTGAAGTCGACGAGCATGAAGTCCTCGGGGTTCAGTTGAGGAGGTAATCCTCTCGAGACGGCGCCCGCCGCCGTTACGGCCCGAAGGTCACGGCCTCCCGACCGTTGGTCCGAGCAGTGCGCCGAGGTCTGGTTGGGACGGGTACATTCGGAGGGTGTCGAGCCGTTGACAGGTGTCGATATCGGCGATTCGCGATCAGAACGGGCTTCGGCGGACGTAGCTGTCGAGCTCGGTCAGACGCGGTAGGCTCTGGCGGATGACCCTCATCAGCCGCGCCTCACGCCCCGAGCGTCGTTCGTGACCCGCCCGCTCAAGGTCGGTGTCCAGCTGCCCGAGGTCGAGCGCGACGTCCGCTGGCCTGAGTACGTGGCGATCGCCCGCCGGGCCGAGGAGCTCGGCTACGACTCGCTGTGGTACGGCGATCATCTCCTGTACCGGCGCCCCGGCGACACCGAGGCGCGGGGGCCCTGGGAGTGCTGGTCGATGCTCGCCGCGCTGGCCGCGACGACGAGCCGGGTCGAGCTCGGACCGCTCGTCGCCTCGACCAGCTTCCATGCGCCTGCGATGCTCGCCAAGAAGGCCGCGACCGTCGACGAGATCAGCGGTGGCCGACTCATCCTCGGCCTGGGAGCCGGCTGGAACGAGACCGAGTACCGCGCCTTCGGCTTCCCGTTCGATCATCGGATCAGCCGGTTCGAGGAAGCGTTCACCATCATCCGAACGCTGCTCCGCGAGGGCGCCATCGACTTCGAGGGTCAGTACTACACCGTCCGCGACTGCGAGCTCCGACCGCGCAGCAGCCGACCCGGCGGGCCGCCCATCCTCCTAGGCTCGTCCGGTGAGCGGATGCTCGCGATCGCTGTCCCGTACATCGACAGCTGGAACTCGTGGTTTGCCGAGATCGGCAACCGCCCCGGTGGGGTCGCGCCACTGCGCGAAAAGGTGGACGCTGCTGCCCGCGCCGCGGGTCGCGAGCCGTCCTCGATCGAGCGGACGGTGGCGGTCCTGGTTCGCCTGACCAGCGGCCGGGGGCGGGTGCAGGGCGACTTCGCCAAGGCCGAGAGTCCACCGTTCGAGGGCGACACCGAGACGCTCGCCGATGTGCTGCGGGCCTATGCCGACGTCGGGATCGGCCACGTCCAGCTGGTGCTCGACCCGATCACCCTTGCGTCGCTCGAGGAATTCGCCCCTGTCCTCGAGCGCCTCGACCGCGATTGACCGGCCGACCGTTGACACGCTCGCCGGCCGAGGGTGACCATGGCGCCTCGAACCGGAGAAGACCATGCCAGACAAGCGCGAGATGCCCGATTTCAGCAAGCCGCCGGCGGAGCTCGCCCACCGATTCGTCTCGGTCCTGGCAGAGCGACCCGCGGCCTCTCCGCGCCAGATGTTCGGCAACCCGGCCGCGTTTGTGAACGGCAACCTGGCGACGGGCCTCCACGCCGGGCGCTGGTTCGTGCGGCTGCCCGAAGCCGATGCCGCCGAGCTGACTGCCGCCGGCGGCGGACCATTCGAGCCGATGCCCGGCCGGCCGATGCGCGGCTATATCGTGCTGCCATCGGCCATGGCCGAGGACCCCGCCATCGCCGGATCGTGGGTCGATCGGGCCATCGGCCACGTCGCCGGTCTGCCGCCCAAGAAGTGACCCTCGACTTCAGCCGGTTCGATGCCCTGACGTTCGACTGTTACGGCACGCTGATCGACTGGGAGGCCGGGATCCTCGCTGCTCTCCGAGCGGCCCTCGAGCCCCGCGGGGTCGCGCCCGGCGACGACGAGCTCCTCGAGCGATACGCCCACCACGAAGCGGCGGCCGAGGACGGTCCGTACCGGCGCTACCGAGATGTGCTCGGACGATCGCTTCGCGGCGTCTGCGCCGAGCTCGCCGTCGAGCCGACCGACGAGGAGGTCGCCCGGTTCTCGGGGTCGGTCGCTGATTGGCCGGCGTTCCCCGATTCGGCCGACGCCCTGGCCCGTCTCCACGACCGCTTCAAGGTCGGGGTCATCACCAACTGCGACGACGACCTGTTCGCCCTGTCGAACCGCCGGCTGGGGGTCACCTTCGACTGGATCGTCACCGCCCAGCAGGTTGGCTCCTACAAACCCGATCCGGCCAACTTCAGGTTCGCCTTCGAGCGGATCGACGTGCCCCGCGAACGGATCCTCCACGTGGCCCAGAGCCTGTACCACGACCATGTCCCGGCAAAGGCGCTGGGGATGTCCACGGTCTGGATCGACCGCCGCGGCGACAAGCCAGGGTTTGGAGCCACGCCGCCAGCGGATGCCGAGCCCGATCTCAGCGCGCCCTCGATGGCGGCCTTCGCCGGCCTGGCCCTGGCCTGAGGTTCAGTGGAAGAACTCGCCGAGGGTGTTGGCCGGGCAGCTGAGCGCCAGGCAGTCGAGGCCGAGGCCGTCCTGGACAGTCCGCAGCAGCGAGTAATGCGAATGGGGCACCGACGAATGCGTCCCCGGCACGACCGACGGTGCGATCACCAGGGTCGCAACCCTGTTGGCCTCCCGATCCTGGCCATCCGCCTCGTCGAAGGTGATGAACAGGACGCCGCGGTCCTTCCACGCCGGCGAGTCGAGGATGCGCGGCACGAGCTTGCAAAGCCACGTGTCGGCGGTCGACAGCGGGCAATCGTGGGCGTCATTGCACAGGTTCGGGACGATCAGCGAGTAGTCGGCGGCCGCCGGATCAAAGGCCGCCATCTGCTGGATGTTGGCGCAGCGCGAGGCCGAGCCGCTGATCGACTTGAAGCTGATCGCCGGCTCGTGCTTGCGCGCGTAGGTCCCGCTGCCATCCGTGCCGCCATCTGCGGTCAGCCCCGCGAAGCAGCCGGTCGGGACGTTTTCGGCGTAGACCCGCCAGGATCGACCGGCGGCATCGAGCTGGTCGGCGATCGTCGGGGCGTCGAGGTCATGGCGGTCGTTGTCCGTGACGCCCTGGGTCGAGCCGCTGAACAAGGCGAGGTAGTTCGGCTGCGACGGATGGGCCACGGCCTGGTAGGCATCGGCGACTCCGTACTTGGCCGCGAGCTCGTTGAGATAGGGCGCCTGGGCGCTGCCGAGCACCGTCGTCGACGACCGGTTCTCGAGCACGATCGTGAAGACGTGGCTGAACTGCGGCACGGCCGCTGCGGGTCCGGAGGGTGTCGGGGTCAGGCTGGTTCGGGCGATGCTGGCCTTGGCGATGGACCGCCCACCGAACCAGACCACCGTCGCGACAAGTCCCAGCACGATGACCGCCGCGAGTATGCCCGCGGTGCGGTTGCGGCGGCGCAGGAGATCGGATCGAGCCATCGATGGCAGCATGGCCGGCGCACCTGAATGGCACCTGAAGTGGTGGCGCCTGCCGGCCCGTTCACGGTGGCGACCGGCGACACAACTCAGGGTTGCTTGTATCCAGGCCACAAGCGTCCTTGACTGGTCGCCGCCGCCGGTGATACCGTCCGGCCGACCCCCCACGCGACTCGTATCGAGGCTGTGCCCAAATGACCTTTCAGGAGACCATCCTGTTGTCGGCGATCGCCGGCGCGACCATCTTCATCGGGCTGCCGGTCGGCCGGCTGCGCAACCTGTCGATCCGCGCCCAGGTGATGCTCACGACGGCGGCGGCCGGGGTCATCCTGTTCCTGATCTGGGACATCCTCACGCAGGCAGTCGAGCCGGTCGAGCTGGCCCTCGAGGCCGCCAGCACCGGCGCGGGTCCCATCGGTGACTTCGTCGTAACGGCCGGGATCCTGGGCCTGAGCCTCTCGTTCGGATTGCTCTCGGTCGTCTGGCTCAACCGCCGGCTGCGACCGAGCCCCGGTGACGTCGGCCGACCCGTGAGGCCCCATGACGTCGCTCTCGGGACGGCCGCCGGGCTCGGCCTCCACAACCTGTCCGAGGGCCTGGCCATCGGCGGCTCGGCGGCCAGCGGAGCGACCTCGCTGGCCCTGATCCTCGTGATCGGTTTCGCGCTGCACAACGCCACCGAGGGATTCGGGATCGCCGCGCCCCTCGCCTCTGCCGAGCGTCCCAGCTGGAGATTCCTGGGCCTGACCGGCCTGATCGGCGGGGGTCCGACGTTCGTCGGGGGCGTGATCGGCTACCTCTTCGCCGCGCCGCTGATGTCGCTCGCGTTCCTCGGCCTCGCCGCCGGCGCCCTCATCTTCGTGTTCAACGAGATGATCTCGGTGGCACGCCGGTCCGCGACGCCGATGGCCGCCAACGTCGCCCTGTTGACCGGGCTGCTGGTCGCGTTCGCGACCGACTTCATCTTGATCGCAGCCGGCGCGTGACTCGGTCCAGCCTGTCGGCCGCTCCGGCGATCAGCGTGTCCGGGGCAGGCTGAGCCGGAACGTCGAGCCCTTGCCCGGAAGCGACTCGACCGTCAGCCGGCCGCCGTTACGGGTCGCGAGATCGGCGGCGATGGCCAGGCCCAGACCGATCCCCGAGCCGGCTGTGGCGTCCGCCCGGACGCGATAGAACGGCTCGAAGATCCGCTCCACGTCCGATGGGGCGATGCCGGGACCCTGGTCGGCGACCTCGACGACAGCCTGGCCCTCGATGCCGCTGGTACGCACCCGGATGGGCCCGCCACCTTGTCCGTGTCGCAGGGCGTTATCGACCAGGTTCGAGACGATCCGCCGGATCTCCGTGTCGTCGGCCCGGATCTCGAGATCGGGGGCCAGGCTCACGATGATGGAATCACGCCGACGGCTGGCGGCCCGTACCTCCTCAGCCACCTCGGCGACGACGACCGAAAGGTCCAGGCGCTGCGGATGCAGCTCGAGCAGGCCCTGCTCGCTGCGGGCAAGGAGAAGCAGGTCGTCGGTCAGGGCGGTCAATCGTTCCGAGGATCCGAGGATCGCTCCGAGGGCGGCCCGCTGGCCGGCCGGGTCGGCGGGTCCGGCGAGGGCCGACTCCGCGGTCGAGCGGATCGCGGTCAGCGGGTTGCGCATCTCATGGGAGGCATCAGCCACGAACCGCCGCTGTCGCTCGTGGGCCTCGCGGATGGGCCGCAGGGTCCGGTCGGCCAGAAAGTAGGCGGCGGCACCCACCAGGACGACCACCGCGCCATCGGCCACCACCAACGCCAACCCGATCCGCTGGACAGCCCGCTGGTAGGCGCGCCGGACCGCCTCGTCGGTGTTCGCATCCTCGACGACGTCGAAGGCCGGCCGAAGGAAGAGCACCGTGGCCACCAGGAAGATCACGCTGAACGCCCCGAGGACGACGACCAGGACTGCGAGATAGCGGAGGGCGAGACGCCGCCGAACCCGCTCGAACATCAGCCCGCGCCCGACGCGTCAGGGCGCAGCCGGTAACCGGCGCCACGGATCGTCTCGATCACGCCATCCCGGCGTCCACCGTCGATCTTCCGGCGCAGGCTGCGGATGTAGACCTCGACGATGTTCGATTCCGCCGCAAAGTCCGCGTCCCACAGCGCGTCGATGAGCCGGTCCTGGGCGAAGACCTGGCCGGGATGCCGGGCGAGGACCTCGAGCAGGGCGAACTCCTTGGCGGTCAGGCGCACCGGTCGGTCGCCGACGCGGACCTCACGCGACGCCGGGTTCAGCGTGAGCTGCCCGACATGGAGGATCGGATCGCGGGGCGTCGACCCTCGCCGGCGCAGGGCCCGCGCCCGGGCGAGGAGCTCGGCGGCAGCAAACGGCTTGGCGAGGTAGTCGTCGGCGCCGGCATCGAGCCCGGTGACCCGATCGTCGACCTGATCGCGGGCGGTCAGCATCAGGATCGGCGCCTCAAACCCCGCCCGGCGCAGCCGACGACAGACCTCGAACCCGTCGAAGCCGGGCAGGACCACGTCGAGGACGACCAGGTCGTAGTCGTAGGTCTCCGCCCAGGTGATGGCCTCGGGCCCGCTGGCGGCGAGATCGACCGCATAGTCGGCCGAGCCCAGGATCGACCGGATCGCCGTCGCGATCGTCAGCTCGTCCTCGACGACCAGGATCCGCATGGCATCAGCTCCTGCGGTGCCGGTAGAAGTCGACCGACTCGGCCGGCAGCGGGG
>JBDTQW010000067.1:0-13537 GCA_039931975.1 Chloroflexota bacterium
CGGCGTGGACGTCGTGAGCAGCCCGATCTACTGGACCGTCAAGGACGGCAAGTGCATCGGCATCGAGGGCGGCGACGACGCGAAGCGCCTGGCCAAGGTCATCGAGGGCGTCCCGAACATCGACGTCGTCGCCGAGTTCGCCTTCGGGACCAGTGACAAGTCGCCGCTCGGCAGCCCATCCGAGAAGGGCCGCATCGGCAATGTGCACTTCGCCCTGGGCGACAACAAGAACGCGTACCCCGGCGGTCAGAACTCGTCTCCGCTCCACCTCGACGGCGTCATCCGAAATGCCACGCTGGAGATCCTGGACACGGGCGGCTTCATCTTCCGGGATGGCAAATGGGACGTCTGAGCGGCGTGCAGGTCGTCCGCCTGGAGGACGTTCCGCCGGTTGAGCTGCCGGGCGGTAGCTGGAGCCGGGTGCTGCTGACCGGCGAGCGGGTCGGCTCAGCCAACGCCCTCGGGTTCTCCAGCTTCGCAGCGGGTACTTCGACAGCGATGCTGGCTCACGCGACCGAGGAGCTGGCTTTCGTCGTCTCGGGCCAGGGTGAGATCCGCCTCGACGAGGACCGGGTCTTGTACGGCGCCGGTTCGGCCCTGTACATCCCGGCCGGCATCTGGCACGCGGTGGCCAACACGGGCGACGAACCGGTGACGATGGTCTTCGCGTTCCCTCACCCGGACTACCCACCGACCGACCGTCGAGCTGCGGGTGCGTCCGAGTCCGCCCGATGAACCCGGAAGCCCTCCGTGAACGCGTCGCCACCGCCTGCCGGGTGATCGCGCTCGAGGGCTACGTGGACCTGACCCTGGGGCACGTCAGTGCCAGGAATCCCGGCGATCGAACGATCTGGATCAAGCGCAAGGGCGTCGCTCTGGACGAGGTCGGACCGGCCGATGTGATCGCCCTCGACCTCGACGACCCGAGCGCCCTCGAGAGCGCCGACCATCATCTCGAGTCGGTCATGCACACCGAGGTCTACCGGGCGCGGCCCGATGTCGGCTCGGTCATCCACGGCCACCCGGTTTACGGGACCGCGCTCGGCTCGACCGACGGTCAGCTCCAGCTGCTCACCCACGACGCCGTGCTCTTCGCCGATGGGATCGGCGACTACGACGACGGTCCGGCGCTCATTACGAACCAGAACCAGGGCAGACGGGTCGCGCTCGCACTCGGATCCCGGCGGGCAGCGCTTTTGCGCAACCACGGCGTGGTGATCGCCGGCGAGGACGTCCGGTGGGCCGTGCTGGCCGCGGTCACCCTCGAGCGCGCGATCCGATTCCAGGCCATCGCAGCGACGCTGGGCCGACCTCGGCCGATCCCGCAGGACGGCGCCGAGCGACTGGTTCCGCAGAAGTATCAGGACGGCTTCCTGGACGAATACTGGGCCGCCTGGGTGCGTCGGGTCCACGGACGAGATGCCCGGGAGCGAGCGGTCGTGGGCTGACGATGCGGATCGCACTCCAGCTCAACGGCGAGCAGACCTCCCTGGACATCGAGCCGCAGGAGTTCCTGCTGGACGTGCTCCGGGACGACCTGGGCCTCACCGGTGCCAAGCGGTCGTGCGACACCCAGGTGTGTGGCACCTGCACGGTCCTGGTCGACGGTGCGCCAGTCAGTGCCTGCACATACCTGGCAGCCGAGACCGATGGGCGAGCGGTGACGACGATCGAGGGGTTCCGCGAGACGCCCGCGTTCGAGCCGATCGCCGCGGCCTTCACTCGGCACGCTGCCCTGCAGTGCGGCTTCTGCACGCCAGGTATGGTCCTGACCATCCACGCCCTGCTTGAGGACGGCGACCTGACCGACGAGGCGTCGATCCGACACAGCCTCGCCGGCAACCTCTGCCGCTGCACGGGCTACCGGGCCATCCTCGACGCGGTCGGCGAACTCGCCTCGGAGCGGACGGCCTGATGGCCACAATCAGCCCGCGCAACGCGCGAACGCGCAGCGCGCCCCAGGTGGGGCGCTCGATGGCGAGGGCCGATGCCGCGGAGAAGCTGCGTGGTGACGCGCAGTACGTGGGCGACCTGGTCGTCCCGCGCATGCTCCACGGCAAGGTCCTGCGCAGTCCCTACGCGCACGCCCGGATCGTCTCGATCGACACCTCGGCTGCCGACGCCATGCCTGGCGTGGTCGCGATTCTGTCGGGGGCGGACCTGCTCGACATCGACCCGTACTACGGCCACGCGATCAAGGACCGCCCGATCGTCGCCATCGACCGGGTCCGTTTCGCCGGCGAACCGGTGGCCGCCGTGGCCGCGACGGACGAAGCCACGGCCGAGGCCGCCGTGGCCGCGATCGTCGTCGAGTATCGCGAGCTGCCGATGGTGGGCACGCTCGAGGAGGCGCTGGCGCCCGGGGCAGTCCTGGTCCACGACGGGCCCCTGCGGCCGGGCGACTTTCACGGGCTGGGCACGCTGCCCGAGCGCGACGGCAACGTGTGCTACCGCTACGTCATCGACCGCGGCGAGCTGGACGGGACCTTCGCGGCCGCAGACATCGTGGTCGACGAGGAGTACGTCTTCCCCAGCGTCTACCAGTACGCCATGGAAACGCACAGCGTGGTGGCCCAGGTCGACAGCGACGGGATCACGATCTGGGCCAGCTGTCAGCATCCGTTCCTGGTCAGGGCCGAGATCGCCGCCCTCTTCGCTGTCCCGCTCGGCCGCGTTCGGATCATCGTCCCGTACCTCGGCGGAGGCTTCGGCAGCAAGTCCTACACGAAGATGGAACCGATCACGGTGGCGCTGGCGCGCAAGGCCGGCCGGCCGGTCCGGATCGTGAACCGGGTGGACGAGTCCATGGTCACGACCCGCCGCCACAACATGACCGTGCGAATGCGCACCGCTGCGACGAGCGACGGCCGCCTCCTTGCGCGCGACGTGCTGGCCTCGTTCGACACCGGCGCCTACGCCGACAACGGGCCCCGGGTGACGGCGACCGGCGGTGATGCGGCGCCGGGTCCCTACCGCTGGTCCGCGGTCCGCGTCGATGCCGCCTGCGTCTACACGAACACGGCGCCGTCCGGCTCCTACCGTGCGTTCGGTGCCGCGCACCTTCAGTGGGCCGGTGAGCTCCAGGTGGACGAGATCGCGCGTCGCGCCGGCATCGACCCCATCGAGATCCGGCGGCTCAATCTCCTCCGGCCCGGTGAGCAGGTCCGGCCGGGCGGCAAGCCGCTCGATGCCGACCTGGTCGGTGATGTCGAGAAAGTCGCCGAGGCGCTCGGCTGGTCCCGCGAGAAGGATCCGGGAACAGGCCGCGGGGTGTCCGTGGGGCTGCTCGCGGCCGGCGCTCATCCCGTCTCGAGTGCCGTCGTGCGGATGGAGGCCGATGGCCTGGCGGTCGTCCTGGTCGGTTCGACCGAGGTCGGCCAGGGCCAGCGGACGGCCTTCGCCCAGATCGCCGGAGAGGTCCTGGCGATGCCCGCCGAGCGAATCACCTGCCAGGGCACGGACACCCGCTATACGCCATACGACCGCTCGACCGGCGCCAGCCGCTCGACGACCCTCGCCGGACTCGCCGTCCAGCGCGCGGCGGAGGCGGTCCGGGTCGACCTGCTCGACATCGCCGCGACGGTCTGGCCCGGGGATCTGGCGGCGATCGAGCTGCGCGACGGTGCGGCCTGGCATGGTGAAGAATCGCGGACGTATCCCGAGCTCATCGCCAAGCGCTTCGGCCTGAGCGGCGGGCAGCTCATCGGTGAAGGCGGGGTCCATCCCGACGGCACCGGTTCCTATGCCGAGGGCCCGGTCTTCTGGGAAGTCTGCATCGGTGCCGCCGAGGTCCACGTGGACCGGGAGACCGGGCAGATCGCCGTGCGCCGGACCGCTACCGTGGCCGACGTCGGACGGGCCATCAATCCCCAGCTCGTCGAGCGCCAGGACGAAGGCGCGACGATGCAGGGCATCGGCAACGCCCTGTTCGAGGAGATGCTGTTCGCGGACGGCCAGCTGCTCAACGACAACCTGCTCGAGTACCGCATCCCCACGATCGAGGACCTGCCTACGCACTCTTCGTGCGTGATCGTCGAGAACGAGGACGGTCCGGGTCCGTTCGGGGCCAAGGGCTGCGGCGAGGGCGCGTTCGCCGGGATCGTGGGCGCGATCGCGACGGCCGTGGCCGACGCCGGCGTGCCGATGACCGAGCTTCCATTCACCCCAGAACGCGTTTGGCGCAGGATCCAGGAACTGGAGAAGGAGCCGGCATGAGCACGTACAAGCGGGTCGCGGTCATGGGCACCGGGACGATGGGCCCCGGTATGGGCGCGGTCCTCGCCCGGGGCGGCATGGAGGTCGCCCTCTTCGACGTCAGCGCCGAGGCACTCGAGCGGGCGAAGGCGACCTACGAGCTGGCCTGGGGCGTGCTCGATCGACTCGAGACGCCGACCAAGGACGGTGGCTCCGTGCGCTACGCGAGCGACCTGGCCGAGGCCCTCGACGGCATCGAGTTCGTCATGGAGGCGGTCCCCGAGAAGCTCGAGCTCAAACAACAGGTCTTCGCCGAGTACGAGCGCCACGTGGGCCCCGAGGTCATCCTCGCGTCGAACACGTCGGGCATCCCCGTGACCAGGATCGCGGCGAGCCTCGAGCACCCCGAGCGGGTGATCGGGATGCACTGGTCCAACCCGCCGCACCTGATCCCGATGATCGAGATCATCCCGGGCGAGAAGACCAACGAGGCGGCGCGGGCAGGCGCCGCTGCCATGGTCCAGGACATCGGCTACTACCCGTCGCTACTCAAGAAGGAGGTCCCGGGGTTCGTCGAGAACCGGATCCTCTACGCGATCATGCGCGAGTGCCTGGCCCTCGTGGATGAGGGCGTCATCGGCCGCGAGGAGCTCGATCTCAACGTCAAGTGGGGCATCGGCTACAAGCTGGCCGTCATCCCGCCCATGCAGCTTTTGGACATGGCCGGCCTGGACATCTACACCAGCGTCGCCACCTATCTCAATCCGGACCTGTCGAACGCGTCCGAGGTGTCCTCGACGATCCGCGACCTCACGGCGCAGGGCCGTCTCGGGATGAAGACCAAGGGCGGGATCTTCGACTACACCGACGAGGAGGTCGGGCAGTTGCGCGGCGAGCGCGCCAGGAAGCTGGTCGCGGTGCGCAAGGCGCTCGGCTAAGGATCAGGTGACGGGGGCACCCTGCCCCCGATCCGCCCGGGACTGGAGGAGGACACCGATGAAGATCTACCTGCTCGACCTCGGCTCACTCGTCATCGATCGCTCGGACGTCCTCTGGCACATCGACGTGGGGACCGCCGTCCGCTTTCCGGTCTACGGCGTCTACGTCGACCATCCTGAGGGGAAGTTCATCTTCGACACGGGGTACGACCTGGAGCACGTCAAGAAGGTCCTGCCCTTCGAGCTGCCCGAGCAGACGCCCGCCCAGACGCTGCCGGAGCAGCTCAAGCTGTGCGGGACGACGCCCGAGGAGATCGACTTCGTCATCAACTCCCATCTCCACTTCGACCATGTCGGCGGCAACCGCTTCCTGAAGAACGCGACCACGCTCGTGAGCAAGTGGGAGCTCCGATCGTGCAAGGTGCCCGAGCCGTTCGAGCGCCTAGGCTACTCGGACCTCAGCTTCGACATCCCGGGCATGAAGTACGAGTTCATCGAGGGCGATGTCGACCTGGCCAAGGGCCTCTCGCTGTTCCAGACGGTGGGCCATACGATCGGCCACTACTCGCTGCTGGCGGAGCCCGAGGGCCGTCGCCCGATGATCTTCGCCGGTGACGCGGCGTACACCTACGAGACGCTCGAGCGGATGATCATCGGGGGCTTCCACCTCGATCCGATCGCCTCGATCAGCGCGCTCAGGCGGATCAAGGCGACCGGGAATAAGCACGACGCCGAGATCTTCGTCTCCCACGAGATGGAGCCGTGGCAGAAGTGGAAGCACGCCCCGGAGTTCTACGGGGCCTGAGCGGCCCGAGCCCCATCCGTCTCGTCAGGCAGCAGCAGGGAGTTCCAGATGAAGCTCAAGGATCGCGTCGCGATCGTCACCGGCGGCGCCCAGGGCATCGGCCGCGCGATCGCCGAGAAGCTCGGCGCCGAGGGTGCCCAGGTCGTGATCGCCGATCTGAACGGCGCGGGAGCGGAGCAGGCGGCGGCGGCCATCCCGGGCGCCGTCGGCCTCCAGGCCGACGTCTCGAGCCAGGCCGACGTCAGCCGCATCGTGGACGAGACCGTAGGGCGCTTCGGCAAGCTCGACATCCTCGTGAACAACGCCGCCATCGTGCCGTTCACGGCCTGGGACGACATCGACTTCGCCGAGTGGCGCCGAATCATGGCGACCAACCTGGACGGCGTCTTCCTCGCCTGCCGGGCCGCGTCCGATGCGATGCGCAAGAACGAGTACGGCCGGATCGTCAACATCGCGTCGAACACCGTCGTCGCCGGGACGCCCAACATGGCCGCCTACGTGGCCGCGAAGGGCGGCGTCTTCGGCTTCACCCGGGCGCTGGCGACGGAGCTCGGCAAGTACGGGATCACGGTCAACACGGTCTCGCCCGGGCTGACCGAGACGGAAGGGGTCATGGCCAGCCCGCATGCCGCGGCGTTCGACTTCGTCCAGTCCCTCCAGGCGATCCCGCGCCACGGCGTCGCCGCCGACATCGCCCCGGTCGTCGCGTTCCTGGCATCGGAGGAAGCCCGTTGGGTGACCGGTCAGATGGTCGTCGTCGACGGCGGACACACGCGTTCCTGAGGTGAACGAGATGGCCGAGGTCCAGGTCCGGCGGGTCGGGACGATCCTCGCGGTCGCCGACGTCGACCGGTCGGTCGCGTTCTACACGGGGTTGTTCGGATTCGCCGCCGAGGCGACCTACGCCGATCCGCCGTACGCCACCCTGACCCTGGGCGGGGCCAGGCTCTCGCTGGCCGAGCAGGGACACCCCGCCGTGGACCGGCCCGGGGTGCTCATGACGGCCCCCGAGGACCGCTCGAAGCTTCCGGCCATCCTGGTGCTGGAGGTCGCTGACGCGTGGGCCGTGCACCGGGCCCTCGCGGCGGAAGGAGCCACCTTCCTGTCCGACCCCTACGAACCGCCGTGGGGTGGCTGTCGCTACTTCGTCGTCGATCCGGACGGCTATCTCGTCGAAGTCGAGCAACCGGCATGAGGGCCGTCGTTCTCGCGGGGGTCGGCGACCTCCAGGTCCGCGAGGTGCCGGACGCGAAGCTCGTCGATCCCGGAGACGCGGTCGTCCGGGTCACGACCACCGCCATCTGTGGCGCCGACCTGTTCCCGTTCCACGGCCACACGCCCGGTTTCGAAAGCGGCACCGTTCTGGGCCACGAGTTCGTCGGGGTGGTCGAGGCTGTCGGACCGGCCGTCGCTTCGCTCCGGCCGGGCGATCGGGTCGTCTCCACCAGCACCATTTCCTGTGGCTTCTGTGCCCATTGCCGGGCGGGACGACCGACGCAATGCCCGGACCGGGCGCTGTTCGGCTACTCCGGTGTCTACAAGCGCCTGGATGGCGGCCAGGCGGAGCTGGTGCGGGTGCCCGTGGCCGATCGCTGCCTTCGCCTCGTCCCGGAGTCGATCGGCGATGAGTCCGCGGTCTTCCTCGCCGACATGCTGCCGACCGGCTACAACGCCGTGAAGCGTGCCGACCTGGCCATCGGCGATGTGGCGGTGGTCGTGGGCTGTGGGACCGTCGGCCTCATGGCCGTCCTGTTCGCGCAGCGCATCGCGCGGACCGTCATCGCGATCGACGCGATCGCCGGGCGGCGAGCGCTTGCCGGGCACTTCGGGGCGCAGGCCGTGACGCCCGAGGACGCGCGTGCCGCCGTTGACGCCGCGACCGCAGGGTTGGGTGCCGACGGCGTCGTCGAAGCGGCAGGTTCTGCCGGCGCGCTGACGGCCGCGCTGACCTACGTCCGCGGGCGCGGCACGGTGTCGGTGGTCGGTGCCCACTTCGACTCGGACTTCCCGCTCAACAACGCGCTGATGTTCGAACGCGAGATGACGCTGCGGGTCTCGTGGGGGGATCCGTTCAACGACCGGGACCGGCTCCTGGCGTTCCTCGAGACGGGCGACCTAGATCCGACGCCGGTCATCTCCCATCGCTTCCCGCTCGCCGAAGCGTCGGAGGCCTATCGGCTGTTCGATGCTCGAGAGGCCACCAAGGTGCTCCTCACCCCGTAGGCGGGACCGATCGGTCGGCCCGCCGGCGGCGGATGCACCAGAGGAGCCAGGGGGTTCCCAGGGCGACGATCGGGGTCAGCAATGACCACGCGGCGAGCTCCGGTGCGTGCCGGTCCGGCGTGCCGCCCCAATGGCCCCCGACATCGACGAATAACTTCACCCGTGTTGGTCCCGGGACCCCGAGCATGGTGAAGGTCACGGTGGCGCGGTGTCCCAGCTCGGCGGCCGTGCTCTCCGGGCCCGGCTCCACGCTCGCTTCGAGGATCAGCGGGTGCAACGGGGAGAGGCCACGCTCCAGGGCGGCCGCCACGGTCTCGTGACGCACGGCTGCGGAGATCGACGGAGCGGACGTCTCCTGGATCGGTGGAGCGAGGGCTCCCACGGCCAGGATCAGCGCCACGAGCGCCAGGGCCAGGATCGCGCCGAGCAGCCGTCGCTCGATCGGCCAGGAGGCCGGGATCGGCGCATCGGTCGCCGTGGATTCGACCGAACCGACCGTCATGCCTGCCCGAGGAGGGGCTGCACGGCCGTTCGCAGGCATCGTCCCACGAGGACTCGGACGAGGTCCTGCTTGTAGTCGGGTGACCCGTTGGCATCGGCCACCGGTTCGGCGGCCTCGGCGGCGGCACGCCCGACCGCATCGAGCGTGGCGGGATCGATGTCCGCCGCATCTGCGCCGACGAGGAGTGCCTCGCCGAGCGGTACGCGCACCGGGTTGATCCCGACCGAACCGACCGCGACCCGGGCCTCGGCCACGCAGCCGTCCAGGACCCGCACGAGGCAGCTGACCGTCGCTGCGGGGCGTTCGTGGAAAGCGAATCGGAGGTGGGCCATCTCAGCGCGGCTGGGCACGGCCGGCACCGCGATGGAAACGACGATCTCGTGTGGTCGCAGCGCCGTCTCGTACGGCCCCCGGATGAACTCGTCGATCGGGAGCGACCGGCGCGCGTCGCCGAGCCCGAGCTCCACCTGCGCGTCAGCGGCCAGGAGGAAGGTCGCCGGGTCCGAATGCGGGTCGGCGAACGCAAGGTTGCCGCCCAACGAGCCCACGTTGCGGACGCGGATGTTAGCCACGACCCGCTCCATCATCGGCAGCGCCGGCCAACCCGCTGCGACGACTGGCGATCGCTCGATGGCGCGGTGCGTCACGGCCCCGCCGATCCGGAGCGTGCCGTCCACCACCTCGAGCCGGTTGAGCTCGGGGATCGGCTTTACGTCGACCAGGTGGCCGTAGGCGGCGAACCCCAGCTTCATGATCAGGAAAAGCTCCGTCCCACCCGCGTAGACGACCGCGTCGTCGCCCAGTTCGGCCAGGACTTCGCTGGCCTGCGCCACGGAGGCGACCGGATGGATCGACAGCGGGGCGAGTCTCGTCATGCGAGCGACCCGACCACCTCTGCCTGCGAGAGCGAGGCGAGGGCCGCCTCGAGGCCGGCCCCGACATCGACCCGAGCGCCGAGATCCAGGAGGCCCTGGCCCAGGGCGGCGAGCCCGATGATCGGGTACATCGACCGAGCGGTGTCGCCCATGTGCCCGATCCGGATGATGTTGCCCGCGCCCTGGCCGGCCGAGAACTGGACCCCATAGCGCGCGCGAACGTGATCGCGGACGCCGATATCGGTCAGGCCGTCCGGAACGGCGATCGACGTGACGCAGGCGGCGGCGATCTCCTCGCGCGCCGCCCACACCTGGAGGCCCATCGCGCGGACCCCGGCGCGACAGGCCGCGGCCACCCGTTCGTGCCTCGCGATGGAGGCGTCGAGGCCTTCGCGGAGCAGGCGATCGGCGGCAGCCTCGACCCCGTTAAGGTCCGAGACGGACGGCGTGAAGGGGAACTTGCCGGCACCGTGCCACTGCTCGCGCCAGTCGAGCAGGGAGAGGAACGAACTTCGCGGAGCGGCCGAATTGCGGTCGATGAGCACCCACGCCTGGGGGCTGACGGCGATCAGCGACATGCCGGGAGGCCCACCGAGGCACTTCTGAGGGCCCGCGACCAGCAGGTCCAGCTGCCACTCCTCGGGGCGGAGCTCGATCCCGCCGAACGACGAGACCACGTCTACGATCGTCACGACACCTCGTGCGCGAGCGATGGGCCCCAGGTCGGCGACGGGGTTGAGCGTCCCCGACGGCGTCTCCGAGTGCACGACCGAGACCATCTCGGTCTCGGGATGCGCGTCAAGCCAGGCCTCGACCGCGGCGGGATCGATCGCCTCGTTGTACGGGACCTCGATCTCGTGCAGGTCGGCGCCGATCGCCTCCAGCCAGTACCCGAAGCCCTTGCCGAAGACACCCGAGACGAGGTTCAGGCACGCCATCCCGGGTCGGACGACGGCGCGGGCTGCCGCCTCGAGGCCGAGCACGGCCTCGCCCTGCATCAGGATGATCTCGTGGCTGGTGGTCCCATAGATCCGGGCGATCTTCTCCTCGGTCGCCCGGAACCGCTCGAGGAACGCCGGATCGTAGTGGTAGAGGATCGGCGAGCCGAGCGCGGCGCGGACATCGGCCGAGACGTCGTTCGGACCGGCACTCAGGGTGAAATCAGCGCGCTCCATCGTCGCTCGCCTCCTTTTCGTCGTCCCTGGTTTCGTCGTCCCCGGTCCGCCCGCGACCACCCAGGCGCTGGACCGAATCGCCGAGACGTGCGCCGACGACCGATGCCATCAACGACAACCCACTCACGGGCTGGGCGGCGGAGGCGGATTCTCCCTCGCCCTCCGGCGACGTGAGCCGGGCCTCGATGCAGGCGGCGGCATCTCTCACGAGACGCCGGCCCACGTCGGCGATCACGCCTTGGCCCATCTGGGCGGCGCGGCCCTTGATTTCGAGATCGGTCGTCATGCGGACCCGCGATCCGGCGCCGTCGGGCAGGACCTCCATCGCGGTCTTGACCTTGGCCGTGTCCGAGCCCCCCGAGGCACGTCCTTCGCCCACGATGAGGGCCGTCCGGGCCACCGGGTCCTGCTCGGCGATCCGGACGCGGCCGTCATACGCGAACTTCATCGGACCGATCTTGACGACGACCCGCCCGGGGTGAAAGCCCTCGGCGTCGGGCTCCCCGATCTCCGCGCCGGGCATGCACGGCGCAACGCGGCGCAGGTCGAGCAGCAGCTCGTAGGCGCGGTCCGGCGGCGTGGCGATGGTGAATCCGTCCTCGAGGCGCATGGCTATCGACTCCCACGCAGGTACGGCAGTCCGAGCGCGGCCGGGAGGCGGGCATCACGGGCGAACACGATCAGGATGACGATGACCGAGACGAACGGCAGCATGTTCACGACGTCCACGGGGATGTCGATGCCCACGACCTGGAGGGCGGTGGCGACCGACAGCGACATCCCGAACAGGAACGATCCGATGAGCGCCCACCATGGCCGGCCACGGCCGAGCATGGCCACGACGATCGCGATGAAGCCCATCCCGTTCGTGACGAACGGCACGAACGTTCCCGCGCTCACGATCGCGAGGTAGGCACCACCGACGCCCGCGAGCGCCCCGCACGTGAGCTCGGCCGCCGACCGGACCATGACGACGCTGACGCCGGCGGCGTCGAGGGCATCCGGTCGTTCCCCGGCCGCGCGCAGGTTCAGCCCGATGGTGGTCCGGAGTCGCAGCCAGGAGAAGAACAGGACGACCAGGAGCGCCACGTACACGGGCAGGGGCTGGTTGAAAACGCTGTCGCCGAGGATCGGGATCGACGACAGGATCGGGATCGGGAACCCCGATACCGCGTCGAGCCGAGGGTAGGAGCTGCCGAACATGGTCCCGTGCAGCAGGCTGGTCGCGCCCTCGGCGGACAGGGTGATCGCGATGCCAACGATGATCTGATCGAGGCCCAGCCTGATGCAGAACACGACCATGACGACCGCGGTCATGAGGCCGGCCAGACCACCCATGGCCAGGCCGATCCAGATGTTCTCGGTCGTCATGGCCGCCAGGAACCCGACGAACGCGCCGATCAGCATCATCCCCTCGAGGCCCACGTTGAGCAGGCCCGACTGCTCGGCGATCGTCTCGCCGAGGCTGGCGAAGATCAGCGGGACACCTGCCAGCAGGCCGCCGGCGATCAACGCCGTGAGGAACGTCGGATCGAGCAGGTCAGAAATCGGACGCCACCTTCCGTTGCCGCCGCACGAAGATCGGCTCTCCGCGAGCCCGTTTGTCGCTGAAGTACTGCGTCGCGACCATGAACACGAGGATCAGGCCCGTGAGCAGCAGCAGGAAGTCGCTGGGCAGTCGGGCCTGGCGGGTGGCGTATTCGCCGCCGATCGAGATCACGCCAAAGAACGCAGCGAACGGGATGATCGCCAACGCGTTCAGCCGCGCCAGGAAGACCAGCGGGATCACCTTCAGGCCGTACGCCGGGTTCCAGTCCGCTCGCATGTAGCCGAAGATCCCCAAGATGTCGACCGCCGCGGCGAGACCGATCATCGCGCCACTGGCCATGAACGCGAGCACGATCACGCGCGGCACATTGATGCCGAGGTGGGCCGCGGCGCGCGGGTTGGCGCCCAGGACGTCTAGTCGCGTGCCGAACGAGGTCCGCGAGAGCACGCTGTAGATGGCGACGACGGCGACCAGCGCGATGATCACACCGACGTGGATGCGCGTCCCCGGAAGCACCGGCAGGAGCAGGTCGGTCGGAATGGCCTGGGTCTGGGGGACGGTGGTCGGTCCCTTGAACGGACCCTTCACGAGCAGGTTGGCCGCCCCGATCCCGATGAACGCCATCATCAGCGTGGTGATGATCTCATTGATCCCGTAGCGCGCCTTGAGCAGCGCCGGGATGAGCGTCCAGGCGGCGCCGACGCACATCGCGATGGCCATCACCGCGATCCAGCCCATCGGCACAGGCACGGCTGAGAGGATCGCCGGCGCTGTGCCGGCGACTGCGGCGGCGGCCAGCAGGAATTGCCCATCCGAACCCAGGTTCCAGAGGTTTGCCCGGAAGACGATGACGAGGCCTCCGGCGATGAGCAGCGCCGGTGCCATCCGCGTGATGGTGTCCTGCAGGCCGGAGGACCGCAGGAGCCCTGCCGTGATGATGTTGCCGTAGAAGCCGATCGGGTCTCGTCCGATGACGACCAGGATGAGTCCGCAGGCGATCAGCGCCAGGACGATCGGGCCGACCGAGCGGAGGACGAGGTCCACCGTCGTCACGAGTCGGCTGGGCCCGCGCGACTCGGAGCTGGTCTCGGTGCTGGAGACCGCGGCCGGAGCGTTCACGCGACCCGACCGTTCACGCGGCCTCGGCTCCGACGATTAGCTCGCCGATCCGGGTCTCCGCGCCGGGCCCGTTCTCGACGATCCCGGCGATGCGTCCCTCGAACATGACCGCGACGCGATCGGAGAGGTCGAGCAGCTCGTCGAGGTCGCTGGAGAT
>JBDTQW010000068.1:0-13410 GCA_039931975.1 Chloroflexota bacterium
TGCGCTGTGGTGGTTCGATGCCAAGGTCATCGACGGCGCGGTGAACGGGGCCGGCCTCTGGGGGCGTCAGCTCTACCCGACCTTGCGGACGGCGCTTGCTGATGTCGAGCCAGGGGATCGCCCTCCGTCGGAAGGCCTGGTCGTCGAAACGCTGCGGATCGCAGGCCTGCTCCACGATGTCGGTCACGGGCCATTCGCCCACTTCTTCGACGACCATGTCCTGCGTGCCTTCGCGGCTCCGGCCGATCCTCGGCGTGCGGCAGGCAAGCCGCTCAGCCACGAGGATCTCTCGCAACTTATCGTCGAGCAGGAGCTGAACGGACTGATCGGCGGCCTGCGCCGGGCGCCGGGAACGGTGCCCGAGCGTGACGCGTTCGAGCCGGGCGAGGCGATCGACCCGAGCTGGGTCGCCTTCCTCATCTCGAAGCCGGCCCTCGCCGACCCGGCCATGCCACGCTGGGTCCGCTGGCTCCAGCCGCTCCTGTCAGGCGTCTTCACAGTCGACAACCTCGACTATGTCCGGCGTGATGCGTATCTCGCCGGTGTCGCGGTCGGACCGGTCGACGTCGAGCGGCTGCGCCGCTACTGCTTCATCGGCGAGCGCGGCCTGACCCTCTACGAGCCCGGGCTCGGCGCCCTCGAGATGTTCCTGACCGCCCGCCTGTTCATGTACCGCCAGGTCTACTTCCACCGGACGGTCCGGGCGATCGACCTCGACCTGGCCGAAGTCTTCGGGCCGAGCATCCGGGCGATCTTCGGCGATCGTTCGCCGGTCGACGCGCTCTCGGCGTACGCCGATCTCGACGAGTACTCGCTCCTCCACCAGGCCGCTCTGTGGGCTCGCGGCGAGGCGGTGTCGGCGACCCCGCTGGCTGGTGACGGCACGGTCACGGACGCACTGGCCGAGGTCTGGCGAGGGATCCTCCTGCGGCACCCACGCTGGCGCTCCGAGGCCGAGCTCCGGGTCGAGTACGAGCCGGCCCGCTTTCCCTCGGCCGAGGTGGAAGCCCTCGGGATCGCCGAGCCCGGCCGTGTCGCGATTGACCTGGCGACAGTCGACGCCCGACCGGCCGACGCGACCGCGACCGATTCCCTCCTCGCCGTCGAGGGCCGGGACGGGCGACCGGCGCCGCCCCTGTCGGAGTCCCTGGCCCGACTCCCCGCCTACTCCGTCATCGCGCGGCGCTATCGGCGCGGCGATCGGTAGCAGCGGAGGGAGCCGGCGGCTGCATCGGCGTAGGGCTCGGGAACGGGCCGATCGTCCGGCCCGGTGGGAGGGCCGGCAGGACGAGCAGCGGATCGATCCGGGCGATCTCGAAGCGCGGGTACTTGGTCCGGCGGTGGATGTCCGGGCGGAGCTCGAGCCGCTTCACTTCGAGGGGGCTGAACAGGCCGAAATGGACATGGCAGCCCGTGGCAAACCCGGTGGCGCCCTCCCAGCCGATCTGCTGGCCGGCCCGAACGTACTGACCCGCCTTGACGGTCACGGCGTTGAAGTGGGCGTAGATGGCCCGGTAGCCGTCGCCGTCGTCGATGATCACCGTAATCGGCAGCTCCCCCCACAGGCCGAGCTTGTTCATCCGCCGCTCGTGCGGACCGATGGAGCCGATCCAGCCGATCCACGCGTCGAACCGGCGGCCGGCCGCCACGACCCGGCCGTCGTGGGCGGCCACGACCCGGTCCCCGCAGAACGACGCCACGTCGAGCCCGTCATGGAAGCGCTCACCGTCGACGAGCAGCGCCCCATACGGGCTGGGGCCGAACGGGCTGCTTATGACGCCGTTGGCCAGCGGCCAGCGGTAGCCGGTCAGCCGGCGCGGGTCGGGCGCGCCGGGCCCGTCGCCGGCCAGGCCCGGAACGACCCCCGGGTCGGGCTGGATCGCCGGCGGGTCGGGCCGAGGTGCGGGCGCAGCAGTCGGCCCAGGCGACGCAGCCGGCAGCGCCGCCTGGGCCACCGCGAGGGCGGTCGCGACGGCGGGCTCGACGGCGCCCACCGGGACGGGAGTCCGGCCGAGCTCAGCGAGTTGCGGCCAGGCGAAGACGGAGCCGCCGCCGAGGAGCACGGCGGCGATGGCGATCAGGGCATGTCGACGCACCAGCGCTGTTTACCGCATCCGGCACGCGGTCCGCAACCTTTCCGAGCAGAACGTCTCGTCAGGCACAGACCTCGAGCGCGGTGAGGCGCACGATCTCGACCATGTCCAGGCACTCGGGCAGGGACACCCACTCGTCGGGCGCATGGAAGTTGCCGCCCAGCGCGCCGAGGAGAATGGTCGGGATGCCCGCGGCCTGCATGAAGGCCGCGTCCGTCCAGGCGTTCATCCCGAAGGCCTCGAGCGGGCGTCCGGAAACGCGCTCGGTGGCTCGGCCGGCGGCGGCCAGGAGGGCCTCGTGCCCGATCGCCTTGAACGGGTCGCGTTCGATCCGGGCGCTCACCTCCGCCGAGAAGTCCGGGAACCGACCCCGGCACCGCTCGAAGATGGCCTCGATGTCGGCGATGCGGGCGGCCAGCTTCTCCCCGGGCTGGGTCCCGATCTCGATGCCCAGCGTGCACTGGCTGGGGTAGGTCGCGTAATCCGTCCCGCCAGCGATGGTGCTCGTGTGGACGACCGTCCGCCCGTTGCGCGGGTCGGGCGCCGCGGCGAACGCGGCATCGAGCTCGGCCAGCCCGCGCACAACCTCGGCCATGCGGACAATCGCGTCGATCCCGTCGTCGGGTGCCGACCCGTGGGCCGCCCGGCCGTGGACCACGATGTCGACCCAGCCGAAGCCCTGGTGCTCGACGATCGCCCGTCCGATCGCCTCGGGCTCGAGGATGATCGCGGCGTCGTAGCGGTGACGCCGGACCAGGTCGGCGGTGCCGATCGAGGCTCCCTCCTCGTCGACCGTGCAGGCCACCACCACGTCGCCGGGCAGCCGCGTCCCGGATGCGGCCAGCTCGCGGAGTGCGAGCAGACCGATCGCGACCGAGCTCTTGTCGTCGGCCACGCCGATCCCGATCAGGCGATCTCCGCGACGCTCGGGTCGGAGCGCGCGGTCGGCCCAGTTCCGGTAGCCAACCGTGTCCTCGTGGGCGTTCAGGCAGAGGCTCTTGCCGTCGCCGCTGCCGGGCAACCGGGCGACCACGTTCGGCCGGCCGGGCTCGACCTCCTCGAGGGTGACCTCGACTCCGGTCGGGGCGAGCCAGTCGGCGATGAACCGGGCCACCTCGCCCTCACCAGCGCCGTCGGGGATGAGCCAAGGGGTGACCGAGTCGATCCGGACCAGGTCCGACAGCAGCTCCTCGACCTCATGCTCCTGGACCGACATCGACTTCCTCCTCCTGTCCCCGGCGAGCCGAGGGACGTTCAGCCGAGCTCGGGCCGGACGGCCTGGACGGCCGACTCGAATGCGTCCAGGGTTCGATCGATATCCGCGTCGGTGTGGACCGTCGAGACGAACCACAGCTCGATGTTGCTGGGATGAACCATCACGCCGCGCTCATGGAGGGCGCGGGCGAGCGCGGCGTAGGCCGGCGAGTTGAGGTGCCGGGCGGCGTCCCGGTAGTCGATCACCGGCGTCTCGCTGAACCAGAACTGGAACATCGGTCCGACGCCCTGGATCTGGACCGGGACTCCGGCGCGCTCGAAGATCCCGGCCATGCCCCCGGTCAGTCGCTCCGAGATCGCGAAGAGCCGGGCGTAGGTCCCCGGACGGGCAAGGACGTCGAGCGACGCGCTGGTCGCGGCGACGGCCACGCTGTTCGCGTTGTACGTGCCCGCGTGGAGGACCACCCCGTCGGAGACCTGGTCCATGATCTCGAACTTGCCGCCGACCGCGGCGACCGGAAAGCCGCCACCGAGCGCCTTGGCCATCGTCGTCAGGTCGGGAGTCACCCCGTACAGCTCCTGGGCACCGCCGAGGGCGACCCGGAACCCGGAGATGACCTCGTCGAAGATCAGCACGATCCCGTTCGCCTGGGTGATCTCACGCAGGAACTGGAGATAGCCCGGCTGCGGCGGGATGACCCCGGTATTGCCCATGATCGGCTCGGTGAGGATTGCCGCGATCTCGCGACCGCGCTCCTCGATCAGGCGCTCGACGGCGGCCTGGTCGTTCCAGGGCAGGACGGCCAGCGTCTGGCCGATGACCTTGGGGATGCCCGGCGTGCCCGGCAACGCGATCGGGCGCTCGCGCGGGCCCGCCTTGCTCAGGTCGGGGTGGTGGCTCCATTCGAGCTGGTCGGCCCAGCCGTGGTACTGGCCCTCGAAGCGAACCACGACGTCCCGACCGGTGTAGGCCCTGGCCAGGCGCGTCGCGTGGAGGACGACCTCGGTGCCCGAGTTGCCGAAACGGACCAGGTCGACCGAGGGGACCGCCGCCACGACCTTGCGAGCCGCCTCGGCCTCCAGCTCGTAGGGCAGCGCGAACATCGTCCCGATGTCGTGGATGGCCTTGCTGACCCGCTCCGTGACCTCCGGGTGTCGGTGGCCGTGGATCATCGGCCCGAGCGCCAGCAGGTAGTCGATGTACTCGTTGCCGTCGACGTCCCACAGATGGGACCCTTCGCCACGAGCGACGACCGGTGGGCCCGGCACCCAGCCCGCCTCGGGCCCCCGGGCACCGCTGTTCACGCCGCCGGCGATGACATCCTGCGCGGCCAGGTACGCGGCCTCCGAGCCCGTCGTTCTATGAGTCATCGAAGAGCCCTCCTTGGTCGACCGATCACAGCATTGGCACGGCAGAGCGATCGGGCGTGGTGTCGGCCACGCTCGCGAGCCCGGCCAGGCGACGTCGAGCGAGGGTGAGCGCGAGCGACACGGCCCCATGCAGGACGGCGGCGTCCTCGAGAGCGGACGCGACCAGGCGCGGCGGATACGGCAGGCTCGCCCTGAGTCGTGACTCGAGGGGGCCGAACAGCGCAGAGCCGGCGTCGGCCAACCCACCCCCGACCACGATGACCTCGGGGTCGAGCAGGGCGGCGACGTCGACGGCGAGATCGCCCAACGACCCGACGACGTCCGCCACGACCTGGATCGCGGCCGGGTCGCCAGCCTCCGCGAGCTCGAAGACCTGGCGCGCGTCGGCGACGGCCGGCCCGCGGCCACCAACGAGCTCGCGATAGCGCAGCGGGATCGCGCGGCCGCTGGCTCGCTCGTCGAAGCGGCCCGGGCCGAGGTAGGCGATCGCCCCGGCCGCGTGCGATGCGCCGCGCACCGGACTCCCGCCGACGATCAGGCCGGCGCCGAGCCCGTACCCAAGCGACAGGAATACGACATCGCGGCAACCCATCGCGGCGCCGGCCGTCGCTTCGCCGATCGCCGCCAGCAGGTCGTCATTGTCGACCGCTGCCGGGAGCTCGAGGCGAGTCGCCAGACGGGCGGCGACCGCGATCCCGTTGAGCCCAGGCAGGTCAGGCGACAGCAGGACCCGTCCGTTGGCATGGTCGACGATACCCGAGATCCCGGCGACGACGGCGTGGATCGTGCCCGGCCCGACGGTTTCGGCGAGGGCGTGGACCAGGGCGACCAGGTCGTCGAGCAGGGCGTCCGGGTCGGCCGGGTCGCGCACCGGCCGGGCGATCCTCGCCCCGAGCCGGCCGCCCACGCTGGCGACCGTGGCACGGAGCGTCCGACCGCCGGCATCGATCGCGACGACGGACGCCGAGTGGTCGTCGAGCTCGACGATGTGTGGTGGCCGGCCGGCCCCGATCGCGTCGACGGCCACCTCGCGCAAGAGGCCCTGACGGCGGAGCCGAGCGACGGCGCGGCCCACGGTGGCCGCCGACAGACCGGTCGCGGTTGCCAGCTCCGAGCGCGAGGCGCGCTGTCGTTCGGCGAGCAGCTCGAGGATCGCGACCGTCGGTTCGCCTATTCGGCTCACTACGAGCGGTATCGGGCCAACGGGTCGATGAAGGTGGGCGGACGGGGCGACACGGTTCCCTCAGGTTGCGATTGACCGCAGTGTTTGGATGTTATCATCACCGTGATCGAAATCGCCAGCCTGGGCAGTACAGGGCGAACGAACGTGCGGCGACGTGCTAGGGTCGAAGAGCACGTGGGAGGTCGCCGCTCGGTGGCTCGGGCCACCCGATATCGGCACCACTCGCGGTCCCCGGGACCGCCGGTCACGTGCTAGGAGGAGGCTGAGATGGTCCTGACGAAACCCCGTCGCCGGTTCACCTTGGCCGTCGCGGTCGCCTTCGTCGTGGCGGCCTGTGCCGGCCAGGGCGGAGCGAGCCCAACGGCGGCACCGACCACGGCTCCGACGACTGCCCCATCGACGGGCGGCAGCGCGGTGCCCTCGACCGCGGCGTTCGATTGGAAGAAGTTCAGCGGCACCGAGATCACCTTCCTGGCCAACGAGCACCCGTGGACCGATGGGATGAAGCCGTTGGTCGACCAGTTCACGGCTGAGACCGGGATCAAGGTGAACCTGCAGCCGTTCTCGGAGGACCTCTATTTCGACAAGATGGAGCAGGCCGTCCGGGCGACCGACGGGACCATGGACGTCTACTTCCTGCCGATGGATTCGACCGGTTTCTCGCATTTCACCGCAGGGGTGATCGAACCGCTGACGCCCTACCTCGGAGACCCCGCGAAAACGGCCTCCGACTACGACCTGGCCGACTTCCCGAAGGGTTTCCTCGAGCCGGGAACGTACCCGCCGGGTGACGCATCGGCCCAGCTCTACGGGATCCCGATCTCGTTCGAGACCTACATCCTGTTCTACAACAAGGACCTGGTCCAGAAGTACCTCGGCGGAACGCTGCCGAAGACGTTCGACGAGCTGATCGCGGCCGCGGCCAAGATCACCAAGGACGGCGCGGCCGACGGCGTCGTCGGCGCGGTCATGCGCGGCATCCGGTCGGACGCGATCATGGACACCTTCTCGGGCGTGGTCTACGACGCGTGGGGCTCAAAGGAGGCGCCACCGCCGTACGGCCTGTGGTTCGACGGCGGCTGGGACAAGCCTCGGCTGACCGACGCGGCGATCTGCGCCGGGATGGCGAACTACGCCAAGCTCCTGGCCACGGGTCCGGCCAACAAGTTCGCGATCGACTGGCCGGATGCCAACACGCTCTTCTCGCAGGGCAAGTCCGGGTTCTTCATCGACGCCAGCCTGTTCGGCCCATCGTATGAGGACGCCAGCGTGTCCCAGGTCGCCGGCAAGGTCGGCTACGCCGTTCTCCCGTCGGCCAACACCGAGGGCAAGTCGTTCACCGGCCACTGGCTGTGGGGCCTGGGGATCCCCAAGAACGCCAAGAACAAGGACGCCGCGTGGTACTTCATCCAGTGGATGACGAACAAGGTCAACACGGCCAAGATCGGGGCCACGACCGGTGGGGCGCCGCGGCTGAGCTCGTACAGTGATCCGACCTACACCGGCAAGCTCGTTCCGGAGTACGTTTCGACCGTGAGCGAGGCGATGCAGACCTCCCGGACGACGGTCGTCTTCAAGGACAACTGGAAGGACGGCGCATTGGCCATCGTCGACGGGATGCTGGCGATCGCCAACGGCGGTGACCCAACTGCCAGCTGTGCGAAGGCGAACGACGCCCTGAAGGCGGCGGTCAACAAGTAACCATGAGCCAGCGCGCGTCGACGCCTTCGCCGAACGACGCGCGACTCGAACGCCCCGCTCCCCACAACGGGAGGGGGGCGTTCCCGCGACTCGGCCACCGGTCGTGACCGCGGTCGGGCTGCTCCGTCGCGACACCGCCCGACGCGGCCGTCCACCGACCCGCTCTCGCGTCGACCGCGGCGGCCGCTTCCTCGTGCCGCTGGTCGCGGTCATGGCCCTGACCTCGATCTATCCGGCCGCCTATTCGATCTACATGAGCTTCTTCGACTGGGACTGGGGCCAGCGGTTCAACTTCGTCGGCATCCAGAACTACGCCGACCTGCTGGCCAGCGAGCGCTTTCGGACGGCGCTCTGGAACACCTTTGCGTTTGCGATCGGGGCCGTCGGGGTCGAGTTCCTCCTGGGCCTGGGACTGGCGCTCGCGGTCTGGCGCATCCGGCGCGGGGTCGGGGTCTTCCGGACGCTCCTCCTCGTGCCGCTGATGGTCTCGGGGATCATCGTCTCGGTCATCTGGAAGATCCTGCTCGACCCGACGCTGGGGATCCTCAACTACGGCCTGCACCTGCTTGGCGCCTCGCCGATCGGCTTCCTCGGCGACCCGTCGATGGCGATGGCCTCGATCATCCTGATCGACACGTGGTGGCAGACGGCCTTCGTCTTCATCGTGATGTCGGCCGGGTTGCAGGCGCTCCCACAGGAGCCCCAGGAGGCGGCCGAGGTCGACGGCGCGAGCACACTCCAGCGCCTGCGCCACGTCACCCTGCCGATGCTTCGGCCGATCATCCTGGTCGTCCTGCTGTTCCGCACGATCGACTGCCTGAAGGTGTTCGCGATCATCTTCGGGACGACCGGCGGCGGGCCGTTGACGACGACTGAGTCCGTCCAGATCCTGGCCTATCGGACCGCCTTCAAGCAGCTGAACATGAGCCAGTCGATGGCCATGATGGTGATCTTCGCCCTCATCGTCCTCGCGATCGTCCTTGTGTACCAGCGGCTGGGTTCGACCGGCGAGGCGGAGCCGTGATCGGGGCTGGCCTGCTCGCCTCGCGCCGGCGCCGGCGACGCCTGGGCGATGCGGCGGCCTACGCGATCGCGATCGCGGCCACGATCGTGACGCTCTTCCCGTTGTACTGGCTGTTCGTCATCTCGACCAAGACGCCGCGGGACGCCTTCAAGTCGCCGCCCGACCTTGTCTACGTCCCGGACTTCAGCAAGTACCTGTCCATCTGGAGCTCAGCCGGCTTCGGTCACGCATTCGTGAACAGCGTCATCGTGGTCGCCGCCGGGGTGGTCCTGAGCCTCCTGATCGCCACCCCCGCGGCCTACGCGATCGTCCGCTTCCGGGTCCGCGGTGGACCCTGGGTCAAGCTCTGGCTGCTGCTCGCCTATGCGACCCCCGAGTTCCTCTTCGTGATCCCGATGTACGTCCTGTACCAGTCGGTCGGGCTGTACGACACCCAGATCGGGCTCGCCCTCATCTACCAGGTCTTCTCCGTGCCGTTCGCGGTGTGGCTGGTCCAGTCGTTCTTCACGGAGGTGCCCCGCGACCTCGGTGACGCCGCCCGCGTCGACGGCTGCTCCGACCTCCAGTCGCTGCTCCGGATCTACCTGCCGCTGGCCGCCCCCGGTCTCGCGGCAACCGCGGTTCTGGTCGGGATCAACATGTGGAACGAGGTCACCATCGCCTTATCGCTCACGTTCGAGGACGCCAAGACCGTGACGATCGCCGTCGCCGGGTTCCGTGGCTATGCCGCGATCCGCTGGCAGGAGATGGCCGCAGCAGCCGTCACGGCGGTGCTGCCGATGCTGGTGTTTGCTGCGCTCGCGCAGCGCTATCTCGTCAAGGGCCTGACATTCGGGGCGGTGAAATGACCGAGACGATCGACCTCAGCGGACGACGCGCGCTCGTGACCGGGGCCGGTCGCGGGATCGGTCGGGCCATCGCGCTGCGTCTTGCCCGAGCCGGTGCCGACGTCGCCGTCAACGATCTCGATCCGGCGACGGCCGAACGGACCGCGACCGAGATCCGTGGTCTCGGCCGGACGGCCGCCGTCGCGGCCGGCGACGTCTCGCGCAGCTCCGGCGTGGCGGCCGTTTGCGACGAGGCCGAGACCGCTCTCGGTGGCGTCGACATCCTCGTCAACAACGCCGGGATCTCCCTCTACCGCCCGATCGTCGAGTGCAGCGAGGAGGACTGGGACCGCCACGTTGACATCATGGCCAAGGCGACGTTCCTCAGCATGCGTCGACTGGCGCCGCCGATGATCGACCGGGGCTGGGGCCGGATCGTCAACCTCGGTTCGTATGTCGCCCAGGTCAACTGCACCACGAAGTACTTTGGGCCCTACTGCGCGGCCAAGTTCGCGGTCGTCGGGCTGACCCAGGTCGCGGCGCAGGAGTTCGCCCCGTCGGTGACGGTCAACGCGGTCGGGCCCGGCGACGTGGACACCGACATGATGGCCGCGGAGTGGGACCTCGAGAGTGACCGTCGGGGCATCCCCGCCGCCGAGATCAAGGAGGAGTATCGTGCACGGCTCCTGCTCGACCGGCTCGAGCAGCCCGACGACATCGCCGGCGCGGTGGTCTTCCTGTGCTCGCCCGCTGCGGACCAGGTCACGGGCAGCCACCTGATCGTCAGCGGCGGACTCCCCTACCACCGATGAGCCGGCCCGCCCCGTCAGTCCCGGGCGCTGCCGCATCCTCGCCGTCCCCGCCCACGCCGAACGCGTTCTACGCGGATATCGCGGCGCAGCCCGGCGTGGTCCGTGGCCTGGCCACGGCGGCGGCCGAGGGCGGCTACCTGTCCGCCGAGCTGGCCACGGCTGCACGGCTCATCGGCAGTCGCGACCGGCCGATCGTGCTGACCGGGATGGGCAGCTCGCTCCACGCCGCCCGCACAGCCCTGGCCCGGTTGGCCGAGATGGGTCGATCCGTCTCGGCAGTGGACGCCGGCGAGCTCCTCCATTTCGGGCTCGGCGGCCTCCCGTCCAATGCCGCGGTCGTAGCCATTAGCCAGTCCGGCCGGAGCGCCGAGACCGTGGCCCTCGCCGCGCGCCTGCGCACGGCCGACCCCGAGCGAGTCATCGTCGGCCTGGTCGACGACCCTGGCGGTGAGCTGACCGGCGCGCTATCTGCGTCGATCGGGATGCGGGCGGGCCCGGAGAGCACGGTCGCGACGCGGACCTTCCTGGCGAGCGCGGTCGTCCTTCAGCTCCTGGCTGATCGCCTCGCCGGCACTCGCGATGCGGAAGCCGCCATCGGCTCGCTCGCCGATGGTCTCGATACGCTGGTCGCAGATCTCTCCATTGACGATGCGGCCACGCGGCTTCTCGGACCGGTCCGCTCGATCGAGCTCGTCGGGCGAGGTCCGACCTTGGGGCTCGCCCACTACGGGGCACTCACGATCAAGGAGACGGCCGCGATCCCGGCCGAGGCCCTGTCCGGTGGCGCCTTCCGCCACGGGCCGCTCGAGCTTGTCGACGCTCCGTCCGGGGCGATCATCCTGGTCCCCGAAGGACCGACGTCGGAGCTGGCCGTCCGTCTCGCCCGAGAGATCGCCGAGGGTGGTTGGCCGACCTGGGTGATCGGTGGATCGGCCGACGTGCAGGCGCTCGAGCCCGGCGACGGGCTCGTGGTCAGCGCGACTCCCCGGGTCGACGCGCCGCTCGGATCCCTGGTCATGGCGGTCCCGCTCCAACGCCTCGCAGGCATGCTCGCCGAGCAGCGGGGTCGAGTGCCGGGCCTGCTCCTCCACGGCTCCAAGGTCACCGACATCGAATAGCAGGAGAGCTCCGTGCCTGAGCAGTTCCAGACCGTGTACGGACGCGGCCTCGTCCCCGAGCTGAAGACGTTCGTCCACCGCCCGTACCTGGTCGTGACGATGGAGGACCTCTGGTCGCGCTTCACGGACGACTTCGACGAGCACAACGTCGGGCCCTATTTCGTGGCCGAGCTGGAGCGGGCATCCCTCGAGAAGATCGCGGCCGGTCTACCAGCCTGCGAGTCGGTCATCGGATTGGGCGGCGGCCAGGCCCTCGACGTCGCCAAGTACGTCGCCTGGAAGCGCCGCATCCCGCTGTTCCAGGTCCCGACCGCATTGTCGGTCAACGCGGCCTGGGGGCATCGCTCGGCGGTCCGGGTCGACGGCGTGGTCCGCTATGTGGGCTACGCCGTTCCGGAGGTCGTCTACGTCGACTTCGACGTCGTCCGGAGCGCCCCGCTCGACCTCAACCGGTCCGGCGTGGGCGACATCCTGTGCTATTGGACCGGCCTGTGGGACTGGCGCATGGCGTCCGACCTGGGCAAGGTCGAGTCACGCTGGCCGTACGACCAGCGGTTGGTCGACGAATCACAGGCTGCCCTGGACCGGGTGATCGATGCGGCCGACGAGATCCACGCGGTGTCCGACGACGGCATCCGAGCCCTGGCCGAATCGCTCCGCTACGGCGGGGCTGCGTTCCACAACGCCGGCTGGAACCCGCGCCACATCGAGGGCGCCGAGCATTTCGTCTTCTACAACCTCGAGTTCCTGACCGGGAAGCACTTCCTCCACGGCCAGCCGGTCACCCTCGGCGTCCTCTTGATGAGCGACCTCCAGGGCAACGAACCGGAACGGATCAAGTCGATCGCGGACCGGATCGGCGTTCGCTACCGGCCGGAGGACATGGGCGTCACCTGGGACCAGGTCGCCGAGGCGCTGCGCACGCTGAAGCCATTCGTCGAGCAGGCCGGCCTGTGGTACACGGTCGCCAGCGAACGCCCGATCACCGAAGAGTGGATCGCCCGGATGCGGAGCTGGCTCGGAGCCTGACCGGCGGTCCTGACCGGTTCGGTGGCGTTCGGGGTCGTTCGAACGAGCGCGTCTTACACGTGGCTTACCGAGCCCCGGCTCCGGGCGGTGGCCTCGGCCTTCGCGCCGTTCGATGCTCCTGTGCATTCGGCGGCCGACGCAATCCCTCCTGGGAGCCGGCACCGCCTGCAGGAGTCCTCGCAATGATCGCTCGCATCCGTTCCTTCGGCGCTCGGCCGATCGCCGTCGTCGTCCTGGCCACCGGCCTGGTCGGCGCCGTGGCCGTCCCGACCATCCTGGCCACCACGGCGCCACCGCCGGCCCGCCCGGCAGTCGCCGACCTCGACGCGGCCGTTCGACCCTCGGGAGTGGGACGACTCGTACGCGGTGACGCGACGCTGCTCAAGAAGGACGGGACCACGACGACCGTCCACTTCGAGCGCGGCGAGCTCACGGCCGCAAACGCCTCGTCGGTGACCGTCAAGGGCGCCGACGGCGTCTCGACGACGTTCGCGATCGGCGCCGACACGCGCCTCCGTTCGCAGGGCAAGGCCATCGCGGCCGGCTCGCTCAAGACCGGCGACCTCGTGCTCGCCGTCGGAACCGGGTCGGGCTCGAACTACGACGCGCTGCTCATCCGCGTTCGGGCACCCAAGCCAACCCGCTGATCCCAACCTCGCGGGCCGGTCCGGGGGCTGGCCCGCGAGGCGCTCACAGGCCGCAGATGCAGAGCCCGGTGCCACAAACGCCCGGGCTCGGTTGACGCGCCCCCGACGATGAACAGATGCGGAGTTGGCCTCGCCGGCTGATCGCCTTCCTCGTCGCGGTGGTCGTCGTCATGCTCGTCGTGTGGCTGACCCGCGGGCCGGTCGCATAGCTCCGGGGGACGGCGGCGGCCGACGATCGGCGCGGTATCATCGGCGCCCGCGCCCGTAGCTCAGTGGATAGAGCAGCTGACTTCGGATCAGCAGGTCGGGGGTTCGAATCCCTCCGGGCGCGCCAGTGTCTTGAGTCGCGACATCGGCGACACATGAGTCGCGTCATCGGCGACAGCTGTG
>JBDTQW010000069.1:0-13231 GCA_039931975.1 Chloroflexota bacterium
AGCCCCTCCCAGGGAATATGGTCCGTCAGGGTGACTTCTGTTCGCGTTCGTAATGTTGCACGACCTCCACGGACTGCATCCGTCGCCCTCACGCGCGCAGGCTGACAGATGCAGGCCGCCTCTGTCTCGACAGCGCATGCGGCCCTTTGCGAAGGAGACCGACCGTGAACGACAAGACGACCCCCGACGAAACGCCGCGGAGAGACGACACCCCGACCATGGACGCGCCCGGAGAAGAGACGCCCGCCACCTGGGATCGCCATCAGATGGAGACCGACGACGCAGGCGAGCCGCGCGAGCGCGACGCCCAGACCGGCGCCCCTGCCTGGAACAAAGGCGAGATGGCGGAAGAGCGCCAGGACCACACCCGCGCCCCGCTCACGCCCACGGACGAACTCGATGAGCCGGCTGGTGGCCTGTCCGGTCACGGCTCCAACCCAGGCGGCGGCGAGCGCTGGGCGGACCGCGACAAGGAGAGGTAGCCAGAGATCGCCGCGGGAGCGCGGAGGCGGCGACCTCCAGGATTGGTGGCAGTGCCTTAGCGAGTCACAGGTAGATGACCTTCGGCGGCTCCACGCCGTCACAGGCCGCGCAGCGGCCGCCGATCACGGTCGCCTCCTCGACCCGCTGGAGGCGATTGCCCGTGTCGCCGAGCGGCTGACCACAGGCCGCGACAAAGACACCTCGATCGACGGCCCACAGCGGCGGCTCACCCAGCAGATGCCATTCTCCGAAGTCGTCGCCCCACTTGCGGACCCATCGCCCCATCATTTCTCCTCTCAGACGGTGATCCGTTCGGTAGGGGCCCTGGATGATCCCAGCCACGATGGGACAAGGGGCCAGGGTGACGAGGTGCAGTCTGGGCTGCCGAGCATGCGGATCGCTATCCGGCAATGGCAGTAGCCGAGACTCAGCCGGACCCTAATCGGACCCTAATCGATTCGCCCGAGGCGCCATTCCGTCGGCACCGTAAGGCTCATGCCCAACGGCGTCCAGGTAGCGGGCCAGCGGCGCGCCGCATCGACCGAGATCTCAGGAGGGCGCCGATGGAGATCCAGCCAACGAAGCCTACGGCGAAAGCCCCAAGCCGAGAGGTTCAGGGCGACGTCTGGTTCGACCTCATCGCCCAGGGCGAGGAACCGTCCCGGATCCGCGCCAGCGTCGTCCACTTCGCCCCGGGCGCACGGAATGCCTGGCACGCCCACGCCGTCGGTCAGACGCTGCACGTCACCGAGGGCATCGGGCCCGTGCGGGCCCGTGGCGGCACGGTCATCGAGATCCGACCAGCGACACCATCCACACGCCACCCGGTGAATGGCACTGGCACGGAGCCACGCCGGACCACTTTATGGCCCACATCACCATCTACGAGGCGCCCGCGGACGGCCCCGAGACGGAGTGGGGCGACCAGGTCAGCGACACCGAGTACGCACAACAGCCCGGGTCGTCAAGATACTCTCCCAAGGTCTGTGAGGAGAACGGGATGGTGTTCGGTCCGGTCGAGCTGATCGTTCTCGTGGTCGCGGTGATCGCGCTGGCGTATATCCTGCGCTGGGCCATTCGCAGGTGATCGCGCTGGCGTATATCCTGCGCTGGGCCATTCGCAGGCTGCGTAACTCGAGCTGAGCCGCGAACCGGCAAGACTGGGGTCAGAAGTGCCCTCAGGCCTCCGGCGGACGATCCGCTTGTAGGCCTGTTCACGTTCAGAAAATGGTCGGGGCGGCCGGATTTGAACCGACGACCACCAGTCCCCCAGACTGGTGCGCTACCAGACTGCGCCACGCCCCGACGAGAGGTCGAGTCTAGCAGACGAGCCCATCAGCCCCGCCCGCGGCTCGCCTTGGCCGCGGGCCTGCCCGGCTTCTTGCCGATCGTCACGCCACCCTTCGTGCCGGCCTTGGCCCCCGCCCCGCCGGCGCGGCGCTTGCGCGGCAGCTCGACCGAGCTGCGCTCGCGGAAGACGAGCTTGATCGGGGTGCCGTCAAAGCCGTAAGCCTCGCGCAGCTGGTTCTCGAGGTAACGCCGATAGCTGAAGTGCACGCTGCCCGCTTCCCGGGCGAAGACCACGAACGTCGGCGGCGCGACCGCCGCCTGGGTCCCGTAGAAGATCTTGGGTCGCTTGTTCTTGACCAGGGGCGGGGTCTGCCGCCGGGTCGCCTCGCCGAGGAGCCGGTTGAGCTCCCCGGTCGAGATCCGCTTGCGTCGCTCGCCCCAGACGTCGACGGCAGCCTCGAGCACGCGCCCCACCCGCTGGCCGGTCTTGGCGCTGACCGAAACCACCGGGGCAAAGTCGAGGAACGGGACCTGCTGCCGGATCGAGCGGACATACTCGTCGAAGGTCCGGTCGGTCTTCTCTTCGAGGAGATCCCACTTGTTGATCGCGACGACCAGGCCCTTGCCCTCCTCGACCACATAGCCCGCGACGTGGGCATCCTGGGCGGTCAGCCCGTCGACGGCATCGAGGACCAGGATCGCGACATCGGCCCGGGCGATCGCCCGCAGCGCCCGGAGCGCGGAGTACTTCTCCGACGCGTCTCCCCCGGCGACCTTGCCCCGGCGGCGCATCCCGGCCGTGTCGATCAGGACGATATCGCTCCGCCCGTACGCCAGGGTGGTGTCGATCGCATCACGAGTGGTCCCGGGCACCTCGCTGACGATCGAGCGCTCCTCGCCCAAGAGAGCGTTGAGCAGGCTCGACTTGCCGACATTCGGCCGGCCGACGATGGCGATGGCCACAGGGCTGTCCTCGGCCTCGGCCGCGATCGCGGCATCCCATTTCCGCGCCGCTGCGTCGAGCGAATCGAGGACGGCATCAGGCTCATCCTCGCCATCGACCTCGCCCAACGGCTCAGCGCCGACGACCAGCGGCTCGAGGAAGCCATCGGCCACGTCCCGGGCCCAGGCCTCGGCCTCCTCCTCGCGAGACTTGCGGGCCTGTTCCTCCTCGGACTCGGGCGGCAGCGCCCAGACGATGGCGTCGAGCAGGTCGCCGGTCCCCCGTCCGTGGGCGGCGCTGATCGGATAGGTCTCATCCCAGCCCAGGGCGTAGAACTCGGCTGCCTCGAGCTCGCGCCGGTCATTGTCGGCCTTGTTGACCGCGACCAGCACCGGTGAGTGCGCCCGCCGGAGCATCTCGGCGGCCTCCAGGTCGGGCGGCGTGGGCCCGCTCTGCGCATCGACCACGAAGACGATCACGTCCGCCTCGGCGATCGCGATCCGGGCCTGCTCCTGGACGCGAGCCTCGATAGCGTCATTGGGATCGATCTCCAGGCCGCCCGTGTCGACGATCAGGAAGCGGCGGCCATTCCACTCGGTCTCCCCGTACAGCCGGTCGCGGGTGGTCCGGGCGCGATCCTCGACGATAGCGTGGCGGGTGCCCAGGATCCGGTTGAACAGGGTGCTCTTGCCGACGTTGGGGCGGCCGACCACCGCGACCACCGGCAGGGCGTTCATCGCGGCGCTCAGGCGGCGCCGGCGGCCGTTGCGTTCGCGTCGCGGGCGGGCAGCGAGGTCGTCCGGCCGGCTGGAGTGGCGGCGACCGCCAGGGCGGCCATGGCCAGGTCGTGGGCGTGGGCTCTTGCGTCGTCCGTGCCGGCCAGCTCCAGGATCCGCTCGGCGACGGCCTGCAGGTCCTCGATCGGGGTCGAGGTGCCGCCGGTGACCCCGACGATCGCGGCGGTCCCGAAGATCGTCGGGTCATCCAGGTCGCGGACGCTCTCGATCTGGACGGCGTGGGTCCCGGCGATCTCGCACAGCCGGGTCAGCTCCTTGGTGTTGGCCGAGGAGCGCCCGCCGACGACCACCATGAGGTCGACTTCCTTGGCCGTCTCGAGGGTATCCTCCTGGCGCCGGATGGTGACCGGGCAGACCGTGTTGACGATCTTGAGCTCGTGGCTGCGGGAGACCATGTAGGCAGCCAGCTTCTCGAACTTCCACGGCGGCTGGGTGCTCTGCGACATGAGCGCCATCTTCTTGCGCCGCGGGATTGCCGGCCAGTCGTCCTCCTCGTCCACGACGATGGCGTCCGGAGCGAAGCCGAGCAGCCCGACCACCTCGGGGTGCCTGGGGGTGCCGAGCAGAACGATGGTGTAGCCCTCCTCGACCAGCTTTACCAGCTCGCGCTGCTCCTGGATCACCCAGGTGCAGGTGCCGTCGATGACCTCCAGCCCGCGCGCCGCCGCCCGGTCCAGGACCTCGGGTCGAACGCCGTGGGCCCGGATCACGACTGCCGCGCCGTGATCGACGTCGTCGAGCTCGTCGACCGTATGGACGCCGATCTGTTCGAGGTCGCGGACGACGCCTTCGTTGTGGACGACCTGGCCCAGGGTATGGGTCGCCTTGCCGGCGGCCGCCGCTTCCTTGGCCTTGTCGATCGCCTCGCGTACGCCGTAGCAGAAGCCCGTGCGCTTGGCGATCCTGACGTCTTGAACGGTTCCCATCGCTTCGATTATCGCACGGGGTGCTCTGGCAGCCCCTCCGGAGCCTCGGCGAGCGGCTTGGACTCGGGGGCCTTGGCAACCGCCGTGGTCGCGTACACGCCTCGTTGCTGGGACGGCAGGAGGGCCGCGATCTGGCCCATGATCACGGTGGTGGCGGCGACCTGCGCGGCTCGCCGCGCGGTGCCCGAGCCAGGGACGCTGATCGTGAACGGCTCGCCGATGCGCAGGACGACCCGGCCACGGGTCGGATGGGGCAGGCGCTGGCCGCGGGGCCAGACTCGCCGCGTCCCCGAAACGCCGATCGGTACGATCCGGGCTCCGGTCCGCTGGGCGAGGATGGTCGTCCCTTCCTTGGCTTCCTGGAGAGCCCCGGTCGGGCTGCGGGTCCCCTCGGGAAACACGATCAGGACGTGACCTTCATCGAGGACCCGCTTGGCCGACCGGAATGCCTCGACATCGGCCGAACCACGCTGGATGCCGATCACAGCGTTGAGCTCGAGCAGCTTGCCGACGATCGGCCAATCCAGCGCTTCCTGCTTGCCCAGCCAGTAGATCCGGCGCCCGAGGGCCGGCGTCACGAACGAGCCGATCAACGGTGCGTCGGCATTCGACACGTGGTTGGCCACGAGCAGGACGGGGCCCTCGAGGTTGCGGAGGTGCTCCAGGCCGCGGAGCTCCACCCGGGCCATGAATCGCCAGACCAGCCGACCGAAGGCGTCGGTGGTGCGGATCACCCAGTTCCGTCCGTCCTCGAGCGGTCGTCGCGATCCGGTCACCGGCGCGTCCCGTGGGTCGCCTCGGCGGCGCGGATCGCGGCCTCCACGGCAGCCACGGTCTGGTCGAACGTATTGCCATCGGTTGCGATGACGATCGCGTCGTCGGCCGCGCGGAGCGGCGCCACCGGCCGGTCGCGATCGAGCGCGTCGCGCCGGCGCAGGTCCTCGAGGATCGCAGCGGCCCCCACCGAGTCTGGCTCGCGACCGCGTTCCTCGGCCCGACGTCGCGCCCGCTCCTCCGCGGAGGCATCGAGAAAGATCTTCAGGTCGGCCTTGGGCAGAACCACGGTACCGATGTCGCGACCGGCCATCACGATCCGGCCCAACGCGGCCAGCGCACGCTGGCGGGCGAGGAGCGCGGCCCGCACTTCGGGCACCCGGGAGAGCTCGCTCACGCTGCGGTCCACCTCCGGCCCGTGGACCGCGTTCGTGACGTCGACACCGTCGACCAGGACCCGCGACAGCGAGCCGCCACCGCCGTCTGCCAGCTCGACCTCGTCCACCAGCGGAACGAGACCCGCGGGCTCGCTCAGATCGATGCCCCGGCGCAGGGCCAGCCCAGTCAACGCCCGGTAGAGCAGGCCCGTATCGCAGAAGCGGTAGCGCAGGTCGCGCGCGGCCGCGGCTCCGACGCTGCTCTTGCCCGAGGAGGCCGGTCCGTCAAGGGCGACCACGAGCTGAGGGCGGGAACCCGGGGACCTGCTCACCGGGTCGCAGCGAGCCGGCCGGCACCGAGCGTGCGGACCTCGGCCGCGCTGAGGGGGCGGACGCCCCCGGCTCGCAGCGTCCCGATCCGGACGGTCCCGATCCGGACGCGGACCAGCCGGGCGATCGGCGCGCCGTTGGCCGTGAACATCCGGCGTAGCTGGCGCTTCCAGCCCTGGGCGAGCGTCGCGCGGTACCAGACCAGCCTCGGAGGCGTCGGGTCGAGCACCTCGGCCAGCCCGCGCACCTCGATCCCGGTCATCGGGCGGAGGTGGCCGAGCGTGGCCTTGCCTTCTTCGAGCCGGACTCCCGCCCGGAGTGCCGCGATCTGCTCGGGGGTCAGCGGCGCCACTAGCCCGATGGCGTACTCACGCTCGACCCCGAACCGGGGATGGAGGACCCGGTCGGCCCAGGCCCCGTCGTTGGTCAGCACGATCAAGCCCTCGGAGTCGAGGTCGAGCCGGCCGACCGGGTACAGCCGGCCGCTTCCGGCGAGCGCCCGGGGGACCAGGTCGAGCACCGTCGCGTCGGCATGACGGTCGCGCGTCGTCGAGGTCACCCCGAGGGGCTTGTGGACCACCAGGTGGACGAGGGCCGACGCCTCGCCGACCGGCCGCCCGTCGACGGCGATGACGGCATGGCCCGGCTCGACCGACTCGCCGATGGTGGCCGGTCGCCCGTCGACCGTGACCCGTCCCGCGGCGATCAGCCGCTCGGCTTCGCGGCGCGATGCGATCCCGGCAGCGGCGATGACCTTCTGGAGCCGCTCCGACGCCATCAGGCGGGGCCGAGGGCGGGGCCGGGACCGACGGCGATCCCCGGGCCGTCGTCGTCGCTGTCATCTCGCGCATCCGACGCCCGCCCTTCGTCGACCGCCTCGACCAGCCGGGCGGCGACCTCGGCATCGAGTGGCGGCAGGTCTTCGAGGCTGACGATCCCGAAGCGCTCGAGGAACTCGAAGTCCGTGCCATAGAGGTACGGTCGGCCGGGGGTCTCCGCGCGACCGAGCTCGACGACGAGCCGACGATGGAGCAGCACTCGCATGGTGTAGTCCGAGTCGACCCCGCGGATCCGCTCCACGCCACCCTTGGTGACCGGCTGGCGATAGGCCACGATGGCCAGGGTCTCGAGGGCCGCCGGGGACAGCCGGGTCGCGTCTGCGCCGATGTACCGCCCGATCAACCGGCCGGCTTCGGGCGCGGTCGCCAGCTCGACTCGATCGCCGGACGTCACCAGCCGGATCCCTCGCTGAGAGAGGCTGGTCTCGAGGTCACCCACCCGGGCATCGACGGTTTCACGATCCACCCCGGTCAGAGTCGCGATCTCGCGCCGGCCGAGCGGCCGCTCGACGACGAACAGGAGCGCCTCCAGGGCGGCCTCGGTCAGGCCCAGCGGCTCGGCCGCGGGATCGCTGGCGTCATCGGCCTTCGGGTCGGCACCGCCGGCCATGGGGTCGGCGCTGAGGTCCGCCGTCGGCAGCGGGTTCGCCGCCCGACCGTTGCGCTCCATCACCCGAACGACTCCAACGACTCATCGATGGGGGTCTCGGGGGCGAGGCCGCCCATCGCCGCACGCTCTTCGGAGGTCGTCCTCCGGGCCACGATCGGCCCCCAGGGCGCGGCCTGGTCGACGACGATCTCGCGTCGCTTCATCAGCTCGAGCATGGCCAGGAACGTGACCACCACGACGATCCGGTCGCGCACCCCTGCCAGCAGGTCCTGGAGGACGATGCGGTCGGCTCCGCGAAGGGCGGCCCGGATGAGCTCGGCGTGCTGGGCGATGGTCACCGTCCGCGGCAGGGTCTCCGGCGGTGGCGGCGGAGGCGGGACCACGCGGAGCATCCGCTCGAGGCTCCTGGCCAGGAGACCTGGATCCGTCGGTGGCGCCGGCTGGGCAACGGCTCCCGCGCGCCACGCTGCCAGCGCCGCGGTCGGCTCGCGGCGGAACAGCCCGACCCGCTCGAGCGCCGCCGCCTGGAGGGCCAGGCCGGCATCACGGTGCGCCCGGTACAGGACGAGCCGGGCCCGGAGCTCGGCCTCAGGATCGGGCGCCTCGTCGAGGATCACCGCCACCGGATCCGTCCGGCGGGGCAGGAGCGCCCGGCTCTTGATCAGGATGAGCTGGCCGGCGATTGCGACGAAGCCGCTGACGCTGCCGATCCGGCCGGTCTCGAGACCGGCCAACGCGTCGAGGTAGGCCTCGGCCAGGGCGCCCAGCGGGATGGTCATCACGTCGAGCTGGCGTGCCTCGATGAGCGACAGGAGCAGCGCCAGCGGCCCTTCGAAGGCGTCGAGCCGGACCTGGGTACTGGCCTCCGGACGACGACCATCGCCGAGGACCACCGTCGGCACGGTCGTGGAGCGCGCCTCGACCACGGTCAGTTGCCCTCGTCGGCGAGGCGCAGCAGTTCGCCCGCCGCCGGTTCCAGCGGGTCGGCCTGGTGGCGGATGAGCTCGGCCGTCCGCGCCGAGCAGCCCGCCGCGAGGGCCATCCGGGCCGACAGCTCGGCGTGGTCGCTCAGCAGGTCGAGCGCGCGTCCGAATCTCGGCAGCCGGCGGGCGACACTCACGATCCACGGTCCCCAGGCCTCACCGAGCGACCAGGCGACCCGGGGCAGCACGCCGACCGTCGGGCCCTTGGCGCAATCGTGGAGGAGACCGGCCAGGAGCAGCTCCCCATCGGTCGTGCCGCCCGAGCGCAGGGTGGCCACCACGTCGAGACCGTGGCGGCGGTCGGCGACGTGCATCCCGTCGAACAGCTCGAGCTGGGCCGAACTGAGCCAAACCACCAGTGCCGCCCGCTCGTCGGGCCGGACTCGAGCGCCGAGGTGCGTCCGGAACTGGCGGACCTTAGAACCCCAGGAGAAGCCGGGTGACTTCACCGATCAACCTTCCCAGGATCGCCCCGCCGAACAGGACGAACACGATCACGATGATCAGGCCGTACTGGGCCAGCATCGGCCGGAGCTGCCAGGCCGTCTGCGGGCTGACCAGCCGGAACAGGATGGCCGAACCATCGAGTGGCGGGACGGGGATCAGGTTGAAGATAGCCAGCGCGATGTTGAACGCCACGAACGAGAACAGGACCTGCACGAAGAGATCTGGCACGTTGACGTTCGCTGCAAACAGGAGGCGCCAGACGATCGCGCCGATGACGGCCATGATCAGATTAGAGATCGGGCCGGCGATCGCGACCAGGACCTCTCCATTGCGCCGATCGCGCAGGTTGGACGGGTTGACCGGCGTGGGTTTGGCCCAGCCGAAGATGAACCCCCCACCGGTCGTCGCGCCAATGAACGCGCTGATGACGAGCAGCAGCCCGCCCATCGGATCGAAATGGACGACCGGGTTCAGCGACAGTCGCCCGAAGAGCTTGGCCGTGCCGTCGCCCAGGCGATAGGCGACGTAGGCGTGGGCGAACTCGTGGATCGGAAAGGCGATCCCCAGGAAGATCACGACGAGGATGGCGACGCTGATCAGGGCTTCGGTCGTCATTGGCTGCGCGCGAACCTCGTGGGATGGGCTGGGACCCGGTTATCGTACCGTCCGCGACGGTCCCGGGCTGGCGCCTAGAGCCGGCCCAGGAGCTCCTCCTTCTTGGCCTCGTACTCGGCTGCGCTGATCGCCCCACGGTCGCGCAGGTCGGCCAGCCGGCGCAGGGTGTCGGTCACCTGGGCCGAGGTCATCGCCGAGTCGCCGCCATCGGCAGGGGCGGCGGCCGCCGGGGAGACGACCGCTGCTTCGCCTGCCGGCCCGGCGGCCGAGACGCGCAGCGGTGGGCTCGGCATGGGTGCGGAGACCTCACGCTCGAGGGCGTACTTGGCGTTGAGTATGGTGATCTTGAAATGGGCCGCGTCGTTGAGCATCCGGAACTCGTCGACGGTATTCTCCGACGCGGTCAGGATGTCCAGGTCTCCGAAGTGAAGCAAGCGTCCCAGCAGACCCTGTCTGAGGACCGCGTCGTTGATCTTTTCGAGTGAGCTGTCACTCGAGACCTTGTTGAGGATCCCCTCGACCTGCATCACCCGGCGGCTGGTCACGATGTAGTCCTGGAAGAGCCACTGGGCGTAGCGCCAGGCGATCCAGATCAGGGCTCCCACGAACGAGATCAGGGTGATCCAGTTGAAGACCTCCCATCCGGTCATCCTACCGAGGACGAAGAAGCCGACCGAGATCGCCACGAGGATCCAGAACGCGACGGTGTAGGCCACGATGGAGAACCAGTGCTGACGGGTCCGCAGCAGGATGTGCTCGCCGTCCGCGATCAGTCCATCCGCATAACGCGCCATGGGCTCGCTGCCTCCTTCACGCCCGCGGATGCGCCCGGGCGTAGACGTCTCGGATCCGTTCGACGGTCAGATGGGTGTACAGCTGGGTGGTGCTGATACTCGCATGCCCGAGCAACTCCTGGACGACCCGCAGGTCGGCACCGCCCTCGAGCAGATGGGTCGCGAACGAATGCCGCAGGGTATGGGGCGTGACCCGCACCGAGAGCCCCGCGTCCGCGGCCGCCCGGCGGACGACCGCCCAGGCCTGCTGACGGCCGAGCCGGCGGCCCCGGATGCTCAGGAAGAGCGGGCCGCCGCGGATCGGCACAACGTGTTGGCGGGCGAGCCAGCCCGGCCTGACGACGTCGAGGTATCGCGCCAGCCAGTCGAGGGCCACCTCGCCGACCGGCACGAGGCGCTCCTTGTCGCCCTTGCCGATGACCCGCACGAAGCCGCCGTCCAGGGCCAGGTCCTCGCGGTCGAGCCCCAGCGCCTCGCTGATCCGCAGGCCCGCGGCGTAGAGCAGCTCGAGCAACGCTCGATCGCGGATCCGGACCGCCTCGTCGGCCATGCCGCCACTGGCAGCTTCGAGAAGGCGCTCCGTCTCCGCCACGTCCAGTGTCTCGGGCAGTCGCCGGGCCTGGCGGGGCAGGTCGATCCGGGCGGCCAGGTCGAGCTCGATGAGCTCGTCGCCGTAGGCGAACCGATAGAAGCCGCGGATCGATGCCGTCCGTCGGCGGAGGCTGGTGGGGCGCAGGGTCCCGGCGGCGCGGGCAAGGTGGCGCGTGGCGGGCTCGGCCGACTCGGTCCAGCCCCGGGCCACACCCGGGGACGCGGCGAACCTGGCGAGGTCCCCGCCGTAGGCCCGTAGCGTCGCCAGGGCGAGGCCGCGCTCGACGCGGAGGTGGAGCAGGTAGGACTCGATCGCCGCGGGCAGGTCGACGTGTCGGCCATTGGGCCCGCCGTCGCGCTCGTCATCGCGCTCGCCGGGGGGCCTGTTGGCGACCCGCGTGTGCGGGCCCGCGCGGACGGTCCTGGGGGGCTCGCTCACGCCCGGACGGCGGGCCGCATCCCGTCGATCGTCTGGCGCCAGGCGGCGGCCCGCTCGATCAGCTCGCGCGCGCCGGCGGTCGAGGCGTCGCTGCCGGTCGGCCCGCCGAGCATCTGGGCCAGTTCGGCGACGCGCTCCGCCTCGTCGTCCAGGCGGACCACCTCGGTCACCGTGCGGCCGTCCCGCTCGTGCTTGGCGATCCTGAAGTGGACGTCGGCGTGGGCCGCGATCTGGGGCAGGTGGGTGACGCACAGCACCTGGTGGCGGCGGGCCAGGACCCACAGGCTCCGGCCGACCGGGTCGGCGCTGCGCCCACCGATCCCCGAATCAATCTCGTCGAAGACCAGGGTCGGGGTCGCGTCCGCTGCGGCCAACACTTCCTTGATCGCGAGGGCGACCCGGCTGAGCTCGCCGCCCGACGCGATCCGGGCCAGTGGCAGCGGCGGTTCGCCGACGTTCGGGGCGAACCGGAAGACGACCTCGTCGATGCCGCTGGAGTCGAACGCCAGCGCGTCGCCGCCGACCTCGACCGCGGGCTCGTCTCTGCCGGCCGAGCGGCGGCCAAGCGCCGCCTCGAACCGGGTTCGAGCGAAGCCGAGCTCCCCGAGCGCGGCCGAGACGGCAGTGGCGAGCCGTCCAGCCGCCTCCGCCCGCAGGCCGGACAGGGTGCCGGCGGTCCGCGCGACCTCGGCCAGGAGCGCCGCGTCCTCGGCGACTCGCCGCGCTCGCTCGCCTTCGACGCCGCGCAGACGCTCCACTTCCGCGGCCATCGCCTGGCCATGGGCCAGCACCGCTGCCTCGTCATCGCCGTAGCGCCGCTCCAGGCCGAAGATGAGCGAGAGGCGCTCCTCCAGCCGAGCGACCGCCGCCGCGTCATGGTCGAGACCCTCGACCAGGGCCCGGACCTCCTCGGCCACGTCCGCGACTTCGGCGTCCAGGCCCAGCAGACGCTCGGCGAGCGGCTCGAAGCGGGGGTCGAAGCGGGCGAGGTCACGAGCCTGTCGTCCGGCAGCCGCGACGCTCTCCCGGGCGGCGGGTCGCTCCTCGCCGGTCCCCTCCCCCAGGAGCGTGGCGTGGATTGCCGCTCCGCCGCGGGCGATCGCCTCGCCGTTGCGGGCCGCCCCCAGACGAGCCTCAATCTCGGCGGCCTCGCCGACGCGCAGGTTGGCCGCCGTGATCTCGGCGGCTTCGTGCTCGGCCAGGTCGAGCCGGCGGACGAGCTCGCGGGGATCGATCGTCAGCTCGGTCAGCGCGGCCCGGTTCGCGCGCCAGCGGTCGACCGCCCCGGCCACGGCTTCGCGGACGACCCAGGAGCCGCCGTACGCGTCGAGGAGGTCGCGCTGGACGCGTTCGTCGAGGAGCCGCTGCTGGTCGTGCTGGCCGTGGATCTCGACCAATCCGCCAACCGTCTCGGCCAGCCGCGCCGCGGTGACCGGCTCGTCATCGAGACGGGCCGTGGATCGTCCGCCGGCTTGGACCTCGCGGACGACGATGAGCGGCTCCGGCAGCCGATCGAAGAGCGCCTCGACCCGGGCGCGAGTCGCCCCGTGGCGGACGAGCCCGGTGTCCACCCGAGCGCCGAGAGCGAGCCCGAGCGCGTCGATGAGCAGGCTCTTGCCAGCGCCGGTCTCGCCGGTGATGACGTTGAGGCCGGTCCCGAGCTCCAGGCGGACCCGGTCGATGAGCGCGAGATCCGCGACGGCGAGCTCGAGCAGGCGCCCTGCGGGCTCGTCGTTCACGACGGCAGGAGCTCCACCTTGTGGCGGAGCAGATCCCAGAACGGGATCGCACCGGCCGGCTCGACGAGGCGGATCGAGCGCGCCCCCGCCGACACCTCGACGACATCGCCGACCGCGATCGGCAGGTCCTCGCGGCCGTCGATGCTGACCAGCGCCTCGATCGCGTCGACCACGCGGGCGGTCACGGTCTGGGTCGGGCTGACCACGACCGAGCGGATGGCCGACAGGTAGCCCGCGATCGGGGTGACCACGAG
>JBDTQW010000070.1:0-13186 GCA_039931975.1 Chloroflexota bacterium
CGACCCGGAGCTCGTCCGGATGGTCGAGATCCTCCGCGCCCACGGGATGCGGATTGAGATCGATGCAGCCCAGGTTGACCACCCAGGCCAGGCCCGCGGCGACGTCGACGACGATCTCATCCGCCGTCCGACCAGAAGGGAACGAAAGCGTCGCCACGCGCACCCACTCGGGCCTGTTCTCGGGCGCCCGCTTCTGGAAGAAGAAGTCACCCGCGGCCCCTTCGACGAATCGTTTGAGGGCCATCGGCCGGCCGCGGACGCCGACCAGGGCTCCGTCAGCGACGGCCAGGTAATAGCGGACAAGGTCGAGCTTGGTGTGGCCGGCCTCAGGGAAGTAGACCTTGTCCGGGTTCGTGATCGTCACGTCCCGGTCGCCGATCCGGAGGAGCTCCTTGCGCGGAGGCATGTCGGGAACGATACCGCGGCGGCCGGCCGCGGCGGCCGCCTCGAACCGATCGGCCTCCGGGTGGATACTTCCTCCACGTACGCTGTCGATTCGTGCTGGCGCCGTTCGTCGTTCGGGATGAAGGCGGCGGATTCGCCGGCGCTGGCACGCAAGGAGGACCCGATGCGCTATCTGCTCCTGATCTATACCCCTGAGCCGACGGGCGATCTGGCCGAGGATGCCGGCAGCGACGACATCGAGGCCTACAACGCGTTCAGCGACTGGACACGCGAGAAGGGCATGTTCGAGGCCGGGGAGGCGCTTCACCCGACGTCTGCCGCGACGACCGTGCGGGTCCGCGACGGGAAGACGTTGACGACTGACGGCCCGTATGCCGAGACCAAGGAAGCGCTGGGTGGGTTCTACTTGATCCAGGCCGCGAACCTCGATGAGGCCCTCGACGCTGCGGCCCGCATCCCGGGGGCCAGGAGCGGGGCGATCGAGGTCCGCCCCATCTTCGAGTTCGCCATGGATCCCAGCGCCGAGGCCGTTGCCAGCGCCCAGTGACGCCCGGGCCGTCGTCGACCGCCTGTTCCGCGAGGAGTCGGGCCGGTCGGTCGCGACACTCATCCGGCTGACCGGCGACTTTGACCTGGCCGAGGAGGCCGTCCAGGAGGCATTCCTGGTCGCCCTGGAACGCTGGCCTCGGGACGGGTTGCCGGCCAACCCGGGCGCGTGGATCACGACCACCGCCAGGAATCGGGCCATCGATCGTCTCCGCCGGGCCAGGCGCCTCGCGGAGAAGCAGGTCACGATCCGCCGCCACGCGCAGATCGAAGCCGATCTTGCGGCGGTCGAACCGGAAGCGGAGGATGAGATGAGCCCGATCGCCGACGATCGCCTGCGCCTCATCTTCACGTGCTGCCACCCGGCCCTGCCGATCGAGGCCCAGGTCGCCCTGACGCTGCGCACGTTGGGTGGGCTGACGACCCCCGAGATCGCCCGGGCGTTCCTCGTCCCCGAGCCGACCCTGGCCCAGCGCCTGGTCCGGGCCAAGAGGAAGATCCGCGACGCCGGCATCCCGTATCGGGTCCCACCCGACCATCTCCTGCCCGAACGGCTCGAGGCCGTCTTCCGGGTCCTGTACCTCGTGTTCAACGAGGGCTACGTGGCCTCGTCGGGCGACGCCCTGGTCCGGCGGGAGCTCTGTGCAGAGGCGATCCGACTCGGTCGGGTCCTGGTCGAGCTGATGCCCGACGAGCCCGAGGCGCTCGGGATCCTCGCCCTGATGCTCCTCCACGACGCCCGGCGCGAAGCTCGGGTCGGCGCCGGCGGCGAGCTCGTCCTGCTCGAGGACCAGGATCGCTCGCGCTGGGATCGCGGCCGGATCGGCGAGGGGTCGGCGCTGGTCGAACGCGCCCTGCGGATGCGCCGGCCCGGTCCGTACCAGGTCCAGGCGGCGATCGCCGCGGTCCACGACGAGGCGAGGTCGGCGGCAGAGACCGACTGGGTCCAGATCGCCTTGCTCTACGCCCGCCTGCACGACCTCGACCCGTCGCCGGTCGTCGAGCTCAACCGGGCGGTGGCCGTGGCGATGGTGGACGGGCCGGCACGCGGCCTGGCCCTGATCGCGGGGATCGAGGCGGACGGCGACCTGGCCGAGTATCACCTGCTTCACGCCGCACGCGCCGACCTACTGCGCCGGCTCGACCGCAGGACCGAGGCCTCCGCCGCTTACCGGCGGGCCCTCGAACTCGTCGGCAACGAGACCGAACGCGCGTTCCTCGCCCGTCGCCTGGCGGAGGTCGACGCCTAGGGCGCCCGGCTCGCGGTGGACGGAGCTGAGGCGGCGCGCCAGACTAGTGCGGACATGCCGCGGTTCAGGATCGGGAAGGTCGGGGTTTTCGCGTCCGTCTGTCTCATCGTGTCGGGATTCGCGCTGAGCCCCGGCCTCTCGGACGCGAGGGTCGTCGGCGCCGAGCCGGTCTCGCCGCTCGTCCCGGCCGCGGTCGGACGGACCAGCCTCGACCTGAGTGCCACCTACGATGTCCAGCTCAGGCTGAACTATGCGAGGGGCACGCTCTCGGCCATCTCGACGATCGCCGTCACGAACGCCTCAGGCGGACCGATCGACCGGATCGAGCTGAACACGGTCGCCGCGCGACTGGGCCGCCTGCGGATCTCGAGCCTGACCGTCGACGGCAGCCCCGTCCGGCCGACCGTCAAGGACCAGACCGTGATGGTCCCGCTCGGCGGCAGCTTGGCCGCCGGCGCGACGACGACCGTCCGGATCGCCTTCTCGGCGACCGCCCGACGGACGCTCACCGGGTCGAACTGGTTGTTCACCCGGGCGAACGGCGTCCTGCAGCTGTACCGCTGGCTGCCATGGGTCAGCGCCGATCGCCCATTCAACCGGCCGAACCATGGAGACCCGTTCGTGACCGCCTCGAGCCCGTCGGTCCGGGTCCGGATCTCGCTCGATCGAACGATGCGCCTGGCCACCAGCGGGCGACGGATCGCCACGAATGGGCTGACCTCGACCTGGGTGGCCGAGAACATCCGCGACTTCACCGTCGCCGCCAGCCCCTCGTGGACCGCCCGGACCGCGAAGGTCGGATCGACCCTCGTCCGGGTCTACGCCTTCCCGGGCGGCAACGGTCGCTCCCTCATGACCCTCGCCCTCCGGGCGCTCCGCCGCTACCAGGCGCTGATGGGCCCATACCCATACCCGACCTTCGCCGTGGCCGAGACCGGCGGCGGCTCGGGGATGGAGTCCCCGGGTACGATCTGGATCCCCCGTGGGCTGCCCTATAGCCGATTGCCCTGGCTGGTGAGCCACGAGGTCGCTCACCAGTGGTTCTACGGCATCGTCGGCAACGATCAGGCCCGCGAGCCGTTCGCCGACGAGGCGATGGCCGACTTCCTGGCGCGCTACATCACCGGGACCGCGCGGAGGAGCCGCTGCGCCACGGATACGCTCGATCGGTCGATCTACGGCTACTCGTCGCGCTGCTACTTCGAGGCGATCTACGTCCAGGGCGGACGCGTCCTCGACCAGCTGCGTGGGCTGATGGGTGCGAGCGCCTTCTGGGCCGGGATCCGCGACTATCTCGCGACCAACCGGTTCGCTATGGGCGGCACCCGGCTCCTCCTGCAGACGCTCGACGCCCACACTCCGCTGAACCTGCTCCCGCCGTTACGCTCCAGGTTCCCCCGGCTGCTCTAAGACGTCGCCCGCGCCCAGCGGAGGCGACTCCTGGTCGCGCCTCCGGATCAGCTCGGCGACCCACTCCCGGAGACGTTCGAGGTGCTCCGCATAGTGCTCCACCGCCGACTTGCGGATCCACCAGACGGCCTCATCGCTCGGCTCGCGCAGTTCGTCCCACGCCTGGATCATCCGAATCCGCCCGGCGTTGGCCTGGATCCAGGCGACCTCCCAGGGCTGGTCGCTCAGCGCGCCATGGAACGTGGCGTTGAGCGCATCCACGTCGATGTCGTGGCCCTCGTAGCTACCCCCGATCATCCGCTCGAACTGGACCTCCGCCTCGGCCAGCCAGGCGCCCAGGTGGGCGGCTACGTCACGGATGGACCAGTCCGGATCGCGGTAGTAACCGGGCACCAGGCATTCGTGTGGCGTCAGCTGACGAACCAGGTCCACGAGCTGGTACCAGCCCGCCACCTCAGCGTCGATGTCGGCGCGGTAGGGGTGCTCGGCGCGCGGCGGGCCAGCCATCACGGCGAGCCCAGGACCGACTCGGTGGCGGTGCCCGGGTCGATCCGGTCGATCGCCAGTTCCACCTGGAGGCGGAGGGTTCGTCCTGGGTCGAGCCGGGTGAGCCCGCCTGGCTCATCGCCGAGCATGCGCCGCAGGCCTTGCGGCGCGTGGGTCTCCGGCTCGACGGCGATGGCGTCGATGGACCGCGGGCTCGCGGCGACGACGTAGCCGGCCAGCGAGGACGTGCGCATCACCGCGCGGATGTGGAGTTCCGGCCAGCGGAGCTCGACCGGCGGCTCGGTCAGATCGGACCAGGTTCCATCGAGGTCGTCAGCCATCGCTCCCACGACGCGCAGGTCGAATGGTCCGCCGACCGGCTCCGGCCAGGGCTCGCTTTCCGTGTTCGAGCGGAAGACGCTGTCCCCGCGGATGGCCAGCAGCAACGGCCGGCGAAACCAGGGATGGATCCCCAGTCCTGCCGGCATCGGGTCATCGGCCAGGTTGGTCAAGGCCAGCTCGATCCGGACGACGTCGCCCATGACCTCGATCCGCTGACCGACCTCGTAGGCCCACGGCCAACCGTCACCGCCCGACCGGACTCGGAGGGTGCCGTCCGCCAGCAGGTCCCATGGTCGGGCGTAGACCTGGCCGTGGATGGCCGTGCCATCCGGAAAGTTCGTGCCGAGGGCCACCCGATGCGAATCGACCCGGACGGGATCCGCGTCGATCCGGTTGCACCACGGTGCCATCACGTAGCTGCCCCAAAAGAACGGATCGTCCTTGTGCGTGGCCGGATCCGCGGGCGTCCGCAGCAGGTCGTGTCCGAACGCTCGGAGACGATGGAGCCGGGCGCCGACCTGGGGCAGCACTACGACCTCGAGCGACCCGTCGGAGATCCGGAGCTCGTTCACGCTCACAGGCTACGCGCGCCGGAGCGTTGCTGGAGCGACGCGTGGGGTGGACCGAGCATGCCGGGCTAGCTCGCCAGGGTCATCGCCCGATCCGGCCGGAGCACGAAGGGCGGGAGGTAGCCCGGCAGGTTGGAGAACGGCAGGACGTCATCGTGCAGGGTGATCCCGAGCGCCTCGGTCATGAACCGCCGACGCGCCTTGATCCGCTTCCAGGCGGCCGGATAGACGGCCGCGAATGCGTCACGGAGCGATCGGTCCGCAAGCGCCACGCCGTCCTCGATGTTGGTCGTGAAGTAGTCGGTCCCGGTCGCCGGGATGATGTCCACCTGGAGGGCCATCCCGGAGCGCAGCTCGGTGGTCGATCCACGGGCGATCGGCGAGTTTACCCACTCGTCGAGATGGAGCTGGTGGCCGGCATTCAGGAAGATGCCGAAGAACGGGTCGCCCAGGTGGCGGTCGACGATCTCCTGAAGGGCCCCGCCGGTCTGGCCGATGTGCAGCGCGCCGTACCACTCCGCGACCGCATCGAAGTACGGCCCGACCAGGCGGCCGACGTAGTCGCGGATCCCGGTCGGCAGCTCGGCGGCATCCTCGACGACGAAGCCGGCCCGACAGTTCAATGCGCCCCAGATGCCGAAAGCAACGGTGAATCGGTCGCCTCGCTCGACCCGTCGGTCGCCGGGGCTGAGCAATCCAAGCGACGCCCGCGGTCCGCTCGTCAGCATGAGGTGGCATGACAACGGTGTGCCGTTCCACTCGAGCAGGCGCACCGCCTCGTGCTCGCTCATCCCCGGGCGGAGGTTCCAGAGGAGGCGCCGGACGCCGTGCGATGTCTGGCATGCGGCCCACTCGAAGGCAGCCAGCTGATCGACGTCGTTGATCACCCGGAGCCCGTTGGCCGCGTCGATGAACAGGTCGTTCGCGTTCTCGACCGTGCCGCCCGGTCCGACGATACGGCGCAGCTCGTCGACGATGTAGGCCGGCGCCTCGATGAGCTCTCGGCTGGCGTACGTCTTCCAGCCGACGACCCCGACCCGGCTGCCGGATCGGATGCCCTCGTCGGCAAGGATCTCGCGGAGCGGTCGCGAACGGTCGCGCGGCTGACTCGGCAGGCTGAGGTCCTGGAACAGGTGGCGGCGCATCGCCAGCGGTGCAGCTCCGGCCATGCCGTGGCATTCGTTGCCGACGAGGATCGCCGGTTCCCCCGAGGGTGCGACCACCAGCACCGCCTCCTCGAAGCGCGGGTCGAAGCCGGTCAGGAACGCCAGATTCGCGCTGTGCTCGCGATCGGCGTAGACGACCAGTCGGTCGTATCGTCCGTCCGCTCGTTCGCGAAGCGCTTCGAGGCGCGCCTGGTAAGCGGCCGCCGGGACCTCAGGCATCGCCTCGGGCATGCCGAAGTCGGGTAGGTCGATCTCAGCGAGCCGAGCCTTGGCCATGGGACCCTTCTCCGATCAGTTCTGGGATGGCTGCCAGGGGAGGGCCTCGGTCGCCCCGCGTTCGATGACCGCGAACCGGTCGGCGGCGAGCGGCAGCCAGGGCCCGACCTCGCCGTCGGGCCATTGGACGCGGACCTGGGCATCGGTCGCGGGTCCGAGGCCGAAGTGGATCCAGCCAAGCTGGCCTCCGAGATGGCCGCCACCGACGGTGATCTCGCGGCGCATCGTGGTGTCGCCCACCTTGACCTCGACCCAGGCGCCGACCGCGTCCCGATTGGGACCCGGCTGCAAGATCTCGAGTGCCAGCCAACCGCCCATCTGAGCCGGTTTGGTCGCATCCCCGCTCCCCACGCTCCGCCAGACCTTGACCGGACTGCCGAAGTCGAGCTTGACCAGGTCGAGCATGCCGTCGAGGTTGAGATCGACGACGGCGCCGCCACGGCCGCGGCCGAAGTCGACGATCCCGGCTCCATCGGCGCCTTCGCGGAACGTCCCGTCGGCCTGGCCGAGCAACAGATTGCTCGGATCCTTCTGGGCGAAGTCCGGCATCTCGCTGACATTGCCCTTGGCAATGTATAGGTCCACGAACCCATCGTTGTTGACGTCCTGGAATTCGGCGTGCCACCCAGTCGAGGGCAGCGTGTCCCCGCCGGTGAACGGCTCCGCGGCATTGGCGCCGCGCTTGAGGCCGATATCGCGATAGGTGGGCTTGTCTGGGCCCACGGCCAGTGTCTGGAGCTTGTTCTCACCCTGGTTCGTGAGGAACACCTCGGGATAGCCGTCCCCAGTGAGGTCATACGTCGCGATCCCCATCCCCCAGATCCGGTTCGGTATCCAACCGTCGGAGTCGGAATAGCGACTCGGTGGCTTCCCGGCGTCAACCCGCCAGAGCTGTTCCTCGCCGTTGACGGGGTCGTAGTAGTGGCGATCGTTACTGACGCGCAGGTCGCGCCGGCCGGAGCGGTCCCAATCGCTGAACAGCATCGACAGCGAGCAGTACCCGGGCGTCAGAGCGACCGCCGGGGCGTATCCGATCCCGTCCTGGGTCGGCTGCAGCAGCTCGTTCTGGTCGCACTTGAGGGTGGGGACCCCCGATCCGTCGAGCTGCCGGTAGTGACCGATGGCCAGCGTCGGGAGCTTGTCGGTTCCCGCCCACTTCGCGCTGAACGCCGAAGTCCAGGCAGGCCCGCCGTCGAACGACCAGGCCTCATTGGCCCGTTCGAAGCGGCAGTCGCCAAGACCCCGGAGCAGCACGCTCTCGCCGAGGCCGAGAACGGCCAGGTCGACCTGGCCGTCGCCGTCGATGTCGATCGGGTACGCGCCGTTGACCGCGGTCAGGTCGGTCGCTGGATCGGGGACGCGCTCGAAGCGCAGTGCGCCTCCGACCGGGCTGACATTGCGATAGAGCGCGGCCGGTTTGCTTCCTCCCGCGAGATAGAGCTCCTGCTTCCCGTCGCCGTTGCAGTCGAAGGCCGCCACGCCCCCGCCGACTGCGTAAACGAAGCCGCCCTCGTACGAGTGGTCGATGCCGGCGGCGATCGTTTCCTCGACGAAGTGCGGCGGACCCAGGGCGGTCGTCGGCGTGCTCCCCGGCAGCCGGGTCAGGGCGAAGCCCCCGACGACGGCGGCAGCCAGCGCGGCGATCCCGATGACGGCGACGAGCCGGACCCTTCGGCGGCTCACACGGTCACCGGTCCGTGAACCTCAACGCCACCGGGGAGATGGCGTCACCCGCCGGTCTGTCCCGAGTAGTACTGCTGAGCCTTCACCCAGGCCTCCTTGCCGCAGGCCGAGCCCAGCGTCCGGCCCTTGAAGTCGTCCGCCTGGATGTGGATCCCGCCGTAGAGCCGCGACTGACCGGCCATATCCGCTGCGTCGAAGTAGGTGGCCCACTGGAGGGCCACGTCCTTGGTCGGGCCGGATTCGACCTTGAGCGTCCCCACCTTCGTGGTCCACTCATCGAGTCCGCCCGGCACGTACTCGCTGCCGGTCATGGCCGTGAGCACCTCGGCCGAAGCCCGGCTGAAGGTGCTGTGCCCCGAGGTGTATCCCGGGAATGACGGGGTCACGAACGTCGGGACCTGGTACGGGACCCAGTCGATCGCCAGGATCCAGGCGACGCCGCCGGTCTGGGTCTTGGGGTCGGTGGGATTGCCGGACCAGGCTCTGATCGCGATCTCACCTTCGTGGCCGGCCAGCGCGGCGTGGCGCCCGCTGGCCGCCGTGGTCTCCTTCGTGATGAGCTCCACGAGGTCGGGCACGAGCGGCAGCCCCTCCTTGTTGTAGGACGGCAGCGTCGGATCGCTCGATTGGCCCAGGCCGCCCAGGTAGCGGATCATCGAGATCGGGCGCACGGAGTCGTAGTGACCCTTCAGGCCCCAGGCCGCGATCGCGGCATCGTGGGTCGCCCCGTTGAGCGCGAAATAGAGCTTGACGTCCCATTCGCGACGATCGACCGTCGGACCGCTCCCCCCGATCCTGAGGTTCGGGGCGAGCTCGTCGGACACCTTGTTGGCCACGACGTTCCAGTGTCCGGGTGGCGTCTCCGACTTGGGGCCGTCCGCCCAGAACTCGGTCAGGGCTCGGGCGAAGTCGCCCAGGTTGACGACGTTCGGCGCATACGGCTTGCCCGTTGCCGGGTTGACCGGGTGCCCCTTGCCGTCGTTGGTCCCGAGCGGGTTGGCGCCCCGGACGCCCGGTGAGATGTCGATCGTGGTGCCGTCGGCGGGGTCCAGCTGACTGCTGTCACGGATGACCTCGACGGCCTGGTCCTTGTAGGCCTGGTCGGTGGCCGGGTCCCCGAGCCGGGGCGGAGGGCCGGGGTCCATCGGCACCCCATCGTCGCCGGCGGCCGGCAGGGCGAACCCCTTCACGTGGCCCCAGTGGGGCCCGATCGCCTGTTGGACGCCGTTCTCGATCGGGATCCCGTTCTGGGAGATCATGTGCTCGAGCTGGAGGGGCTGCCAGCGGTTCGGATCGGTCATGGTGCCCCCGGGCTTCGCCACGACGAGCGGCGGGTTCACCGGCTTGGAGTCGGGCGCTGCATACGCGTTGGCCTGGTTCGATCCATCGGCCAGGCCGTAGGCCAGGGCCGCGGCGCCGATCCGGTTGCCGACTGCGGCCGGCGCGTCACCCTCGATGGTGGTCACGTCCAGCGGGTAGCACAGCGTGTCCATGACGTCGTCGAACTCGGAGAGCGACTCGGCACCGCCGACGGACTTGAGGTAGCGCGCGGAGAGCACCCTGAAGGCAGCGTAACTGATGGCCTCGTCGCGGGCCGCGGCCACCTTCGAGGTGGTGTGCTTCTCCTTGACGAAGTATCCGCTGGCGCTCGGATCGTAGGCCGCCCACGCATCCCACATCGACGCCGATACATGGAACAGGTTCCGGGCGTGGATGGTCGGGGCCGGCAGTGCGCGCCGGATCGCGTCGAGGGTGGCTTCGTTCCAGCGTCGGGCGACCGACCACTCGGGGTGGTTGGCGGCGGGCGGACACGTCGACGGCTGGTTCCACGGCTGGACCACGACGAGCCCGGCCACGACCAGGACGACGCCGAGCAGACCGGCCAGGGCGGCGATGCGGTTCGATCCGCGCGTCAAGGTGCCTCCTCCAAGTTCGCGACCGCCGGATGGCCCGGCGAGCAGCGGGGTCAGCCTGCCCTTAGCCCTGCATTCGATCGGGCGGCTCGGTCCAGGTCGACGAGCGTCGAGATGGTACCGCGACTGAAGCCAAGGTCGATTCGCGGCGGCCTGCCATCCAGGATGGCTGCGTTCAGATCGTCGACCTCGATCGCGTATTGGTCCACGGACGAGACGGCGATCGGCGATGCATCGCGGCCGCGCCACATGGTCAACGTCGGCGGTGGGCCATCGGGTTCGGGCAGGAACGGGCTGTCCAGGACGAGGGACGCTTCACCGCCGACGATCTCGACCCGCTCGCGGTCGGGCGCAGCGAAGCCACTGTCGAACTGGGCGAAGAGGCCTCCTGGGAAGTGCAGCTGGCCGACGAAGGTCCGGTCGACGCCGCGCTCGTCGAACCGCGCGAAGGCTGCGATGCGATCGGGCTCCTCACCGGCGATCCGACGGGTCAGGCTGACCGGGTAGCACCCCACGTCCCACAGCGAGCCGCCGCCCATGGTCCGGTCCACCCGGGGGTCGTCGGGATACGTCAGGAAGAACGAGAACGACCCGTGGACCAGCTCGATCCGTCCGAGCGCGCCACCCTGCGCGAGCTCGATGGCTCGCAGGATCTGCGGGTGGTGGAGGTACATGAAACCCTCGACAGCGATCCGGCCGGTCCGCTCACAGGCGACGACGATCGCGTCGACCTGGTCGACGGCCAGGGCCAGCGGCTTCTCGCACAGGACGTGCTTGCCTGCCTCCATCGCCCGGATCGTCCACTCGGCATGGAGGTGGTTCGGCAGCGAGACGTACACGACGTCGATCTCGGGCGCGTCGAGAAGCGCCTCGTACGAGCCGAAGGCTCGAGGGATGCGGTGGCTCGCCGCGAACGCCTGGGCTCGGCCGGCGTCCCGACTCGCCACCGCGACAAGCTCGCTCCGCTCGCTCGCCCCGACCGCGCGGACCAGTCTCGGCGCGATCCGACCCGGCCCGAGGATGCCCCAGCGGAGCGACGTCGAGGTCGGCGATCCACCCACAGTCACATCGGGTCTCCCGTCCGCGATCGTCGGGCCCAAGAAGGCGGTCCCAGGCCGCTTGACACCGCTGGGGCAATGTACCAGTCTGGCGCGATTGAACAAGAGGAACACAAACTCGGTGACGATCGGTCGAGACGAGATCGGGCAGCGAAGCGAAACGGTCCGCCGCGCGAACCTGAGCGCGATCGTCCGTGAGCTCCACGCGCGAGGTCCCGCCTCCCGATCCGAGCTGGTCGCACGGACCGGCCTGACCCGGAGTGCTATCCGCGGACTGGTCGGTGAGCTTGTTGCCGCGGGTCTGGCGACCGAGGGTCGGGCGATGCGGCTCGGGACCCCCGGTCGGCCATCGCCGCTCGTGTGCCCCGACCCTAACGGGGCCACGGTCCTCGCCCTCGATATCGAGGTCGACTCGCTGGCCGCTGCTGTCGTCGGGCTTGGTGGGCAGGTTCTCGATCAGGTCCGGGTCGATCGGCCACGAGGGCACACCTCCGTGGATCAGATCGCTGGGGACCTTTCCGGGCTGGCGACCGTGGTCCGGGCGAACCGACCGGCGGAGCCGCGGGAGATCGGGATCTGCGTCGCCGTCGTTGGCGTCGTCCGTCGGGCGGATGGGTTGGTGTCGATGGCGCCGAACCTCGGCTGGACGGACGTCCCGCTCGGCGACCGGCTCGCCCGGGTCCTCGGGGACGACCTCCCGATCCTCGTCGCAAACGAAGCCGATCTCGGCGCCCTGGCGGAGGTGCGCCGAGGCGTGGCCGTCGGGGCCGACCATGTACTGTTCATCTCGGGCGAAGTCGGCGTCGGTGGCGGTCTCATCATCGACGGCCAGCCCTTCACCGGCGTCGCCGGGTACGGTGGGGAAGTCGGGCATATGCCGGTCAATCCGGCCGGTCTGACCTGCCGTTGCGGAGCGGTCGGCTGCTGGGAGACCGAGGTCGGCGCCGCAAGTCTCCTGCGCAGGGCCGGGCATCCGGGGCTCGGGGCGCGGGCCGAGGTCGACTTCGTCCTCGCCGAAGCCGAGGCCGGCTCACCGACTGCCATCCGGGCGCTCCAGGAGACGGGGCGCTGGCTGGGAGTGGGCCTAGCGGGCCTCGTGAACCTGTTGGATCCCCGCCTGGTGGTGTTCGGCGGGCTGTTCGGGCGTATCCACCCGTATGTCGCCGAGATCGTCGACGCCGAGCTCGATCGGCGCGCCCTCCCGGCTCCCCGCCGGCTCGTCCGGGTGGTGCCCGGGTCGCTTGGTGCCGAGGCCCCCTTGCTGGGTGCCGCCGAACTTGCATTCGAACCATTGTTGGCCGATCCGGCCGTATGGATGCGTCCTCGGGATGTGGACACATCGCGAGACGTCAAGCAGAGGCTCAGGAGGGTGGTAGCCTAGCGCGGACCAACGGATACGATGGTGAGGGGATTCGCAGTGGAGGAGAAGCAGAAGCATGGTTACTCGTAGACTGGCCGCCCTGATCGCGGGCGCCACGATCATCCTGGCCGCATGTTCGAGCGGGGGCAGCAGCCCGGCAGCGAGCGGAGCGGCCCCAGGTGGGTCCGCCGCGGCCACCGGCTGCAAGGTCGGCGTCTCGTGGAACAACTACTCGCAGGAGCGCTGGAAGAAGGCCGACGAGCCGGCCATGCAGAAGGCCATCGCGGCCGCCGGGGGCAGCTACATCCGGGCCGACGCGAATGACAAGGCCGAGCAGCAGCTGACCGACATCGACAGCCTGATCAACCAGGGCGCCAAGGCGCTCATCATCCTCGCCAAGGACTCCGAGGCGATCAAGCCGGCGATCGCCAAGGCGACTGCCGCCAAGATCCCGGTGATTGCCTACGACCGCCTGATCGAGGATCCGAACACCTTCTACATCACCTTCGACAACAAGAAGGTCGGGACGCTCATGGCGGAGACGCTCAAGAAGCTCGTCCCCACCGGCAACTACGCGGTCATCCTCGGAGCCGAGACCGACCCGAACTCCGCCTTCCTGCGCTCGGGTATGACCGACGCCGGGATCCCGAAGCTTGGCGACACCGCCGGCCCGATCAAGGTCGTGTTCGAGAAGAACACCGACAACTGGGACACGACGAACG
>JBDTQW010000071.1:0-12961 GCA_039931975.1 Chloroflexota bacterium
TCCAGTCCGAGGTCAAGTCCGAGATGGACAAGACCCAGCGCGAGTACATCCTGCGCGAGCAGCTCAAGGCCATCCAGCGTGAGCTCGGCGAGGACGACCCCCAACAAGCCGAGATCAACGAACTCCGCGACAAGGTCGAGGCCGCCGGCATGCCCGACGAGATCAAGGCCCGGGCGATCAAGGAGATCGACCGGATGAGCCGGATCCCGTCTGCCTCGCCCGAGGTGGGTGTGATCCGGACCTACGTCGACTGGCTGGTCGGCTTGCCCTGGAACACCTCGACCGATGACCGCCTCGACATCAAGGAAGCGGCCAAGATCCTCGACGAGGATCACTACGGCCTCGAGAAGATCAAGGAGCGCATCCTCGAGTACCTCGCGGTTCGCACCCTGGCCGACACCATCCGCAGCCCGATCCTCGCCCTGGTCGGTCCGCCCGGCGTGGGCAAGACCTCGCTGGGCAAGAGCGTCGCCCGGGCGATGGGTCGCAAGTTCGTCCGGATGAGCCTCGGTGGGATCCACGACGAGGCCGAGATCCGGGGACATCGCCGGACCTACATCGGCGCGCTGCCCGGTCGCGTCATCCAGAACATCAAGACGGCCGGAACCAACAATCCCGTGTTCATGCTCGACGAGGTCGACAAGATCGGGATGGACTTCCGCGGCGATCCGAGCTCGGCCCTGCTCGAGGTCCTCGACCCGGAACAGAACAACACGTTCCAAGACAACTACCTCGAGGTGCCGTTCGACCTGAGCAAGGTCCTGTTCATCGCGACCGGCAACCTGATCGATCCCATCCCCGCCCCGTTGCGCGACCGGATGGAGGTCATCCAGCTGCCCGGCTATACCCAGCAGGAGAAGGCCGAGATCGGGCGCCGGTTCCTGATCCCCAAGCAGATGGCCAACCACGGACTGAAGCCCAAGCACATCGAGATCACCGACGATGCGATGACCGAGCTCGTGCAGGCCTACACCCACGAGGCCGGCGTGCGTAACCTCGAGCGCGAGATCGCCAACATCATGCGCAAGGTCGCCCGCTCGGTGGCTGAGGGGCGCAAGCGCAAGACCGTAGTCGACGTCAAGAAGCTCGACACGTTCCTTGGGCCACCGCGCTTCGAGTACGGCGAGCTGGAGGCCGAGGATCAGATCGGAGCCGCGACGGGCCTGGTCGTGACCGAGGTCGGCGGCGACATCGTCGCGGTCGAGGTGACCCGCATGGAGGGCAAGGAGGACTTCATCCTGACCGGCCAGCTGGGCGAGGTCATGCGCGAGTCCGCTCGCGCCGCCCTGTCCTGGATCCGGGCCAACGCGGACCGGCTCGGGATCGAGCGCGAGGTCTTCGAGAAGAACACCCTCCACATCCACGTCCCGGCCGGTGGCATCCCCAAGGATGGTCCGTCCGCGGGAGTGACGATGGCCACCGCGATGGTCAGTGCCTTCACCGGCATCCCCGTACGCAAGGACGTGGCGATGACCGGCGAGATCACCTTGCGTGGCCGGGTCCTGCCGATCGGTGGGCTCAAGAGCAAGATCCTCGCGGCACACCTGTCCGGCGCCAAGATGGTCATCCTGCCCAAGAAGAACGAGAAGGATCTGCGCGATATTCCGGAGGAGATCCGGAAGCAGACCAAGCTCGTCCTGGTCGACTCGATGGACAGCGTCCTCGAGGCGGCCCTGCGTCGGCGGCCGAAGCCGCTGGCGCCACGGCCGAGCGGCGCGCCGCGTGGCGGGATCGAGCGACCGACGACCACCGTTCGGCCGCCCGCCTTCCCGACGGGCGACCAGCCGTCGGTCGTGGTCCAGCGGGCCGCCCGTCGCTGACGGGCCCGAGGTGGCGGTCGACTACCGCGATTACTACAAGGTCCTGGGCGTCGACCGGGGGGCGACCCAGGCCGAGATCAAGCGAGCCTTTCGCAAGCTCGCCCGGCAGCATCACCCTGACCTGAAGCCGGGCGACGCTGCGGCTGAGCGTCGGTTCAAGGAGATCAACGAGGCCAACGCGGTCCTGTCCGATCCCGAGAAGCGCAAGCGCTACGACGAGCTCGGCGCCAACTGGGAGGCGTACGAAGCGGCGGGCGGCTCGGCCGCCGCCGACCCGTTCGGTCCGGGCGGGCCCCTCGCTGGCTACGGCAGGTCGCCGGGCGGCAATGTCCGCTACGAGTACCGGACAACCGGGGACCCGGGCGAGTTCAGCGACTTCTTCCGGACGTTCTTCGAGGGCGGGGCGACGGGTGCCCGGTCGACCGGTGGCGGGCGACGCTCGCGCACCGCTTCCGGTGCCCAGGGCGGCGGGTCCTTCGACGATATCCTGGCCGGGATGGGCCTGGGCGGTACGGGAACCGGCGGCTATGGTCCAAGCCCGGGCGAGCGCGGCCAGGCCAGGGGTCCGGCCCGTACCCCGAGCGTGGAGGCCGAGGTCGAGGTCACGCTCGAAGAGGCCTACCACGGCACGAAGCGACTGGTCTCGATCGATGGCAAGCGCCTCGAGGTAACCGTGCCACGCGGGGTCGAGACCGGCAGCCGGATCAGGCTCAAGGGCCGGGGCGGTGGCGACCCGGACCATCCGGCGGACCTCTTCCTGCTGGTCAGGGTCAAGCCCCACCCGGTCTACACCCGGATCGGGGCCGACCTGACCCGCGAGGTCCCGATCACCCTCGGTGAGGCGCTCCTCGGCGCGGAGGTCACGGTCAAGACCCTGAAGGGACGTGTCAGCATGACCATCCCGCCGGGCACCCAACCCGGTCGGACGTTCCGGCTGAAGGGCCAGGGCATGCCTCGGCTCAAACCGAAGTCCGGCGAGCCCGCTGTCGGGGACATGCTGGTAAAGGTCAAGGTGATCCTGCCGACCGACCTGTCCGACGAGGCGCGCGAAGCCGCCAAGCGACTGTCCGAGCTGGTCGATCGGCCCGACCCGCGAAAAGCCCTCGGCTGACGCTCGGCTGTCGACGTTTCAATAGAGTCTCTCAAACCAACCCGCCATATCGACAACGGATACCCACCGGGTCACGCTTTCGTGGGACCCCTCTGAGGCGATTGCCATGCAGCTCGATCGATTCACCCAGAAGGCCCAGGAGACGATCCTCGCCGCTCAGAAGCTGGCGGAGACGCTCCACGGCCCCATCCTCGACGCCGAACACCTGCTGTCGGCATTGGTCGAGCCGGACGATGGCGTCCCAGCCGAGACGCTGCGCCGGCTCGGCGTCGACCTGCCCGCATTCCGGGCCGAGCTGGCCGCGATCCTGTCAAGGCGCGCCCGGGTCGAGGGCGGCTCGCTGACCCTCGACCCGCGCGCCAAGCAGGTCATCGAACGTGCCGAGGAAGAGGCCCGCCGGCTGGGCGACGAGTACGTCTCGACCGAGCATCTCCTGCTCGGCCTGGTCGAGGTCGGTGGCGGGGCCCAGGGACTGCTCGAGCGCCACGGCGCCGGTCGCGAATCGATCCTGGAGGCACTCCAGGGCGTCCGCGGCGGCCAGCGGGTCACCTCACAAAACCCGGAAGGCACCTACCAGGCCCTCGAGAAGTACGGCCGCGATCTGACCGCGGAGGCTCGTGCCGGCAAGCTCGATCCGGTCATCGGCCGGGACGAGGAGGTTCGCCGGGTCATCCAGGTGCTCAGCCGGCGGACCAAGAACAACCCGGTCCTGATCGGCGAGCCGGGTGTCGGCAAGACCGCCATCGTGGAGGGCCTCGCCCAGCGCATCGTCCGCGGCGACGTTCCCGAAGGCCTCAAGGACAAGCGGGTCATCGCCCTCGACCTCGGCTCGATGATCGCCGGGGCCAAGTTCCGGGGCGAGTTCGAGGAGCGCCTGAAGGCGGTCCTCAAGGAGGTCAAGGACAGCGAGGGCCAGGTCATCCTGTTCATCGACGAGCTCCACACCGTGGTCGGTGCCGGCGCGGCCGAAGGCGCCATGGATGCCTCCAACATGCTCAAGCCGATGCTCGCCCGGGGCGAGCTGCATACGATCGGCGCGACCACGCTCGACGAGTACCGCAAGCACATCGAGAAGGACGCCGCCCTCGAACGCCGCTTCCAGCCGGTGCTGGTCGAGCCGCCGTCGGTCGAGCAGACGATCTCGATCCTGCGCGGCCTGCGCGAACGCTACGAGAACCACCACGGGGTCCGGATCACCGATTCGGCGCTGGTCGCCGCGGCCACCCTGTCGGACCGCTACATCACCGAGCGCTTCTTGCCGGACAAGGCCATCGACCTCATGGATGAGGCGGCCAGCCGGCTCAGGATGGAGCTCGATTCGATGCCCGCCGAGCTCGATGAGCTCGAGCGCCGGCGGATCCAGCTGGAGATCGAGCGCGAGGCCCTCAAGAAGGAGAAGGACGACGCGGCAAAGGCCCGCCTCGAGGCCCTCGAGCGCGAGCTGGCCGAGATCAACGAGGGGTCCGGCGCGCTCAAACAGCGCTGGGAGGCCGAGAAGGCTGCCATCACCGCCATCCGCGAAACGAAGTCCGAGCTCGAGGCGAAGCAGACCCGGATCGAGCAGGCCGAGCGCGAGGCGGACCTGGCCAAGGCCGCAGAGCTCAAGTACGGGCGTTTGCCGGAGCTCCAGGCGCGGTTGAAGGAGCAGGAGGCGGCACTGGCCGCGCTCCAGGGTCCGGGTGCCCTGCTGAAGGAGGAGGTCACGGCTGACGACATCGCCGAGATCGTCTCCTCCTGGACGGGCGTTCCGGTGACCAAGCTCATGGAGGGGGAGACCCACAAGCTGGTGCACATGGAGGAGCGCCTCCACGAGCGCGTCGTCGGCCAGCACGAGGCGATCGAGGCCGTGGCGGATGCCGTACGACGTGCGCGGGCCGGGCTGCGCGATCCGCGTCGGCCGATCGGCTCGTTCCTGTTCGTCGGACCGACCGGGGTGGGCAAGACCGAGCTGGCTCGCGCCCTCGCCGAGTTCCTGTTCGACGATGAGGCGGCCATGGTCCGCATCGACATGAGCGAATACATGGAGAAGTACTCCGTCTCGCGGCTGGTCGGGGCACCCCCCGGCTACGTCGGCTACGAGGAAGGTGGCCAGCTGACCGAGGCCGTCCGGCGGCGGCCGTACCAGGTGGTCCTGCTCGACGAGGTCGAGAAGGCCCACCAGGACGTGTTCAACATCCTCCTCCAGGTCCTCGATGACGGGCGCCTGACGGACGGCCAGGGCCGCACAGTCAACTTCAAGAACACCGTCGTGATCATGACGAGCAACGTCGGCAGCAACGCGATCGCCGACGCCGCCCGCCTCAGCGGGGCGGAGCGCGATTCGGCCTACGAGGCGATGAAGGCCGAGCTGACCGAGGCGCTTCGGCTCCAGTTCCGGCCGGAGTTCCTCAACCGGATCGACGAGATCATCGTGTTTCACGCGCTGACCCCGGCCGAGCTGGCGGCCATCGTGAACCTGCTCTTGGCCGACCTGGCACGCCGGCTGACGTCGCAGGACATCGTCATGGAGGTCACCCCAGCCGCGCAGGCGCTCATCGCCCGGGAGGGCCACGACCCCACGTTCGGGGCCCGGCCACTCAAGCGGACCATCCAGCGCCTGGTCGAGAACCCGCTGGCACGAGCCCTCCTCCAGGGCCAGTTCAAGCCGGGCAACAAGATCCGGATCGACGCCGACCAGGTCGGCGGCACGCTGGTTTTCTCGACCGACGACGCCTCGGTCGCCGTCGAGGCCTCCGAGCGACGGGATGCCCGGGCCGCCAGCGCAACCGCCCGCGGCGGCAAGAAAGGCGCGACGTCGGTCCTCGATCTGCCGGACGGTGACCCGCCACCGCAACGCGGCGGCGGCGATCTCGTCAACTGACGCCCGTCTCCGGGCGGGCCCTGACCTGGGGCACCGGCGATGAAGATCGAGACGGCGCTCGAGCGCCTGGCTTCGCTGCCGGCATCGCTGCCGAGCGGGCCCTCCGAGCTCACCCCGGTCCTGACCGATGGCCGGGCTCGCTCGTTCGCGCCACGCGTCCCGGCGAGCGATCGTCCGGCGGCCGTCCTGGTCCTGATCGCTCCCGGCGCAGACGGATCCGCCCGCGTGATCCTGACCGAGCGTCCGACCTATGACGGCCTCCACTCGGCGGAGGTCAGCTTCCCCGGCGGGAAGGTCGAGCGCGGCGACGCGGACCTCGTGGCGACGGCCCTGCGCGAGGCCGCCGAGGAGGTGGGCCTGGATCCGGCTGCAGCCGGGGTCACGATCGTCGGCCGGCTCGACGAGGTCTGGATCCCGGTAAGCCTGTTCGCGCTGGTGCCGATCCTGGCCATCGCCGAGCGGCCACCCATCCTGGTGCCATCGCCGGTCGAAGTCGCGCGCATCGTCCAGGCTCCCCTTGCCACGTTCCTGCCCGATGCGCCGATCCGGATCGTCGAGCAGACCATCCGCGACTGGCCCCTCCGCTACGGCGCGTATCCGGTCCAGGCGGACGACGGCACGGAGCTGCTCGTGTGGGGCGCCACGGCGCGGATCCTGGGCCAGCTCGGGGCACTGCTCGGCGGCGCCTGACCTCGGCGGCCCCGAGACCTTGACGATCTAGACGGGCTCGCCGTGCGAGGGGTCGTAGGGCACGGGCCGGTCGTCGACCAGCGCGCCCTCGCCCTTGGCGACCGGACCGGACGGCAACGGCAGGGCGACGCCCTCGAGCACGCCCCGCAGCGCGTGGTCGTCGGCGCCGGCCAGCTCGACGACGATCGCCCGCATCTCGGACACGTCGGTCGACGCACCGTGGACGACGCCGGCCGGCCAGAGGACTGCCTGCCCGGCGAACACGCGGGCCGTCTCGTCGTCGACCAGCACGAAGCCGCCGCCTTCGATGACGAGGAACCAGGTCGTGTTCGGGCTGATGTGCGGCTCGATGATCGCCTTGCGCCCGAAGGCCAGCTCCGAGACGGTCGCCCGGGCATCGGAATGGATGACCGCTCCCTGGACACCGCTTGTGCCAGCCGGGCCGTGCGGCCGCCGGTGCCCGTAGCCGAAGCGACGGATGTCCACGGTCGCGATCTTTTGTCGCGCTATCGCCGGCGACGACGCTTGGTCGACTTGGCCGGGCGCGTGGTCCGGGCGCCCCGAGCGGCCTTCGAGCGGATGGTCGACTCGGGATGGGCGAACTTGGTTCGCGTGAAATAGCGCTCTCGGGCCAGCCGGCGCTCGTACATCTCGAACACGGGCGGGAACTTGACGAAGCGGATCCAGAGCAGGACCGCCGCCCCGCCGACCATGGTGACCACGACGAACAGGAAGTCCCACACGAACAGGCTGAACACCAGCAGGAGGCTGAAGAGGATCAGGCCGCTCCACAGCAGCCACTCCCACATCTCGAGATAGGGCTGATGGTGGCGGAAGGCCCGGGTTCGCAGGTTGTACAGGACGATGAGCACGCCGAGCAGCACCAGGGAGGCGATCCAGGTCGCCCGGAACAGGTCCGGGAAGCGGTCGCCGGAGAACGGCTCGAACAGATATTCCCAGGGCGGCTTGGTCACCGACAGGCTCCGACTGCACGTGATCGTGGGCGCTTTGGGAGGCCGAGTATGCCACGTCGAGCGGTATACTCGGGCCGATGACGGGCGCCCTCGGCCCGGGGCGCCAGTGAGGCGCGTCGTCGACCGGAGATCAGGAGGTGGACCCCGGGTGCGTGCCCTGCTCTCGGTCGCGAACCGCGACGGTGTGTCCGCACTCGCCCGTGACCTTGCGGCCCTGGGTGTCGAGATGTACGCCACCGACGGAACCCGCGAGCATCTCGCATCGGACGGGATCGAGGTCGGGTCGGTGTCCGCGCTGACCGCCGTACCGGCCCTGGTCGGTGGCCAGGTCAAGACATTCCACCCGGCCGTCTACGCCGGGATCCTGGCCCGCAGGGACGTCCCCGCCCAGCTCGAGGAGCTGGCGGAGCATGGCCTGGTCCTGATCGACATCGTCGTCGTCAACGTGAAGCCCTTCTCGCCTCAGGTCGGCCCGAGCTCGGTCGGCCTGCCCGAGGCCATCGAGATGATCGACGTCGGCGGCGCCGCCCTCCTGGGGGCCGCCGCCCGGAACTACGCCGGCGTCGCGGCGGTCGCCGATCCCAAACACTACGGGCGACTCGTGCGCGAGCTCAAGGAGCTCGGCTCCGTATCGGCCGAGCTTCGCCAGCAGCTGGCCGCCGAGGCGTTCGGGATCGTCGCGGCCTATCACGCCGAGATCGCGGCCTACATCCACCAGGTCTCCGGGACGACCTTCCCGAGTCGCCTGGCGATGGTGCTCGAGAAGGTCGAGGACCTGCGCTACGGCGAGAACCCGCACCAGCGCGCGGCGTTCTACCGGGAGACGACCCACCGCTCGGGCACGCTGGCCGACGCCAACGTGCTCCAGGGCTCGCTGCCCAGCTTCAACAACCTGCTCGACCTCGACGCCGCCTACCGGATGGCCCAGGACTTCACCGCGCCGACGGTGGCCATCGTCAAGCACACGGACCCGGTGGGCATGGCCTCGAACGACGAGCTCGTCGAGGCCTACCGGAAGGCTCTCGAGACGGACTCGGTATCGGCCTTCGGCGGGATCGTCGCGGTCAACCGCGAGCTCGATGGGGCGACGGCCCGCGAGATCGCGGCCAACTCCTACGAGGCCGTTGTGGCGCCGGGCTACAACGAGTCGGCGCTGGGCATCCTGCGCGGCAAGACCGGCCTGGAGATCCTGGCGGTGCCGGCCGACCCATCCGAGGGGATGCGCGACTACGGCATCGCCAACCTCGACTTCAAACGAGTCAGTGGCGGGCTGCTGGTGGAGACCCAGGACGCGCTCGGGATCGAAGCGGGCCACCTCCAGGTCGTGACCAAACGACGCCCGACGCTCGAGGAGCTGACTGACCTGCTGTTCGCCTGGCGGACCGTCCGCCACGTTCGTTCCAATGCGATCGTCCTGGCCAAGAGCGCCGCGACGATCGGCATCGGCGCCGGTCAGGCCAGTCGCCTCGTGTCGGTCGAGATCGCGGTCCGGCGAGCCGGCGACCGCGCCCGCATGAGCGTGATGGCGAGTGACGCCTACTTCCCCTTCCCGGACGGGATCTCTCTGGCGGCCAACGCCGGCGTGACGGCGATCATCCAGCCCGGTGGCTCCATTCGCGATGAGATGGCCATCGAGGTCGCCGACCGCCACCACCTGGCGATGGTCTTCACCGGCCGACGCCACTTCCGTCACTGACCCGGCCTCGAAACCCAGCGCCCTCGAACAGGAGGACCCGATGGAACAGCTTCTCGCGCTGGAGATGGTCCGGGTCACCGAGGCGGCCGCCATCGAATCGGCCCGGTTCATGGGCCGAGTCGACGGCATCGGGGCGGACCGCGCCGCGACCGAGGCGATGCGTCGGACGATGGACGAGATCGAGATGGCCGGCACGATCGTCATCGGCGAGGGCGAGCGCGACGAGGCGCCGATGCTGTACATCGGGGAGCAGGTCGGCCGCCAGATCGACGACGAGCGAAGGGCGTTCCCCGAGATCGACATCGCCGTCGACCCGCTCGAGGGCACCAACCTCGTGGCCCACGGCCAGGCAGGCGCGATCACCGTCCTGGCCGCCTCCGAGCGCGGTGGGCTGCTCCATGCGCCGGACACCTATCTCGAGAAGCTGTGCGTCGGGCCGGTGGCGGCCGGGCACGTCGATATCGCGGCGAGCCCGACCGACAATGTCAACCGGATCGCCGAAGCCCTCGGCCGCAAGGTCGGCGACATCACCGTGGTCATCCTCGAGCGTCCTCGTCACGAGGCCCTGATCGCCGAGGTCCGGGCCGCCGGCGCGCGGATCAAGCTCATCTCCGATGGCGACCTTTCAGCCGCGATCTCGTGCGCGGTCTCGGGCACCGGCGTCCACGCCGTGATGGGTATCGGTGGGGCGCCCGAAGGCGTCATCACGGCTGCAGCATTGCGCTGCCTCGGCGGCGAGATCCAGGCCCGCTTCCGGTTCCGCAACGACGAGGAACGGGCACGGGCGCGGAAGATGGGCAACGACGACGACGAGAGCCGGGTCTACCAGACCGAGGATCTGGCCTCGGGCGAGAACCTGGTCTTCGCCGCCACCGGAGTCACCAGCGGGGACCTGCTCCACGGCGTGCGCTTCTTCGGTGGCGGCGCCCGGACCCATTCGCTGGTCATGGGCTACCAGTCGAAGCAGGTCCGCTTCGTCGATACCGTCGCGATGTTCGATCGGAGCCGACCGCCGGCCGTTCGGCTCTAGCGCCGCCAGCCCTGGGACGCCGCGTCCCAGCTCGCGATCGCCCGGACCGCCGCCGGTCCCTCGGCCACCTCCCGTCGCCGGCGCGCGGTGGCGACGGTTTCCCCCCAGCCCGGTGGCACCAGTCCGGCAGCGACGTCGGCCAGCGGCGCCAGCACGAATAGTCGCGTTCGCGCCTCCGGGTGGGGCACCTCGAGGAGACGCCCGGCCTTGACCGGGTCCGTCGATGCGTCGACCGAACGTGCTTGGGGCGGGCGGTCGATCGCGAGGCGCGCCCGCCCGAAGACGAGCAGGTCGAGATCGAGCTCACGGGGACCCCAGTGGCCACGCGGGCGTCGGCCGAACGCGGCCTCGATCGCCTTGAGGGCGGCGAGCAACGCGGTCGCGCCGGTCGCCGCGTCCGGCCCCGCCGGGACGTCGAGCGCGACGACGGCATTGCGGAACTCGGGCTGGCCAGTCACGCCGACCGGTGCCGTCGCGTAGAGCCGCGACACGCCGCGGAGACTTGCGCCGGGGAGCGCGGCGACGGCGTGGATCGCGGCGGCCAGCGTGCCGGCGGGATCGCCGAGGTTGGCCCCCAGCCCGACATAGGCCCGGCTCTGTCGTGCGCTCGTCATCGGAGGTTGGTCCTCCCCGCCGTCGTCGCCGGTCGCCATCGCTAGACTCGCCCCGTGGCCGCCGTCGACGTCATCATCCTCCACCCACAGGCCGGCCCGGACGCGGGGCCGCTCGAACGCAGGCTCGAGTCGGCGCGAGTGGCGCTGGCCGAGCGCCACGTGGCGGGCTTCCTCGCCGCCGGGGCCGACACGGCAAGGGTGGTCGCCGGCCTCCCCGACGGACGACCGTTCGGTGCCAGGCTGGCCACCGTCCGGGCGGACCTGGCAGCGGGTCGCGGCCTGATCGTCCTCGGATCAGGGGCGCTGGCCCTCGCCGGCCCAGCGGACCGTCGCGCATTCGTCGAGACGGCGGCCGCGCCGGGGTTGCTCGCGCTTGCCAACAACCGATTCTCGGCCGACGTGGTGGGCCTCTCGGCGGCCGCGGCCGAGCGCCTCCATCGCGTCCCGCTCGAGCTACCGGGCGACAACGCCCTGCCCCGCTGGCTGGCCGAGAACGGTGGCGTCGCGGTGACCGATCTGCGCTCGCGCTGGAGGCTCGCCGTGGACCTCGATTCGCCGCTCGACATGGTGCTGGTCGAACGATACCGGCGGAGGACCGCCGGGACGCATTCCCCGGCCGCAGGGGGCCGCGGCCGTCGCCACGAGGCGCCCGATCCTTGCATGGATCGCGTTCGGGCCGCGCTCGATGGCGTCCGTGGCGTGATGACCGACCCGCGAGGCGAGCTGGTGATCGCCGGACGGACGTCGGCGGCCACGCTCGGCTGGCTGGAGCGCCATGCGCGCTGCCGGGTCCGGGGCCTGATCGAGGAGCGCGGGCTCAGGGCGTCATCGCCGCTGGCCCTCGGCCCGACGGGCGGGGATGACCGGGCCCCGTCGCGGTCGCCGCGATCAGTCCTGGGGACGCTGCTCGATCGAGATGGACCGGCCGCACTCGCGGAGCGCCTGGCCGAGCTCGGCGACGCGGCACTGGTCGACAGCCGGGTCCTGATCGCCCATCGCGTCGGGGCGGACGAGGACGGCTGGCCTGCGGCCGAGTCGCGCTTCGCCTCCGACCTGCTCGACGCCGAGGGCGTCGCAGATCCGTGGTTGGCTGCCCTGACCGCGGCCGCGGCCGCGGGCCCTCTGCCGATCGTCCTCGGCGGTCACACCCTGGTCGGGCCCGGGGTCCGGCTGATCGCGGGGGGTCGCTGAGCTCGATGGACCTGGAGGCCGGCTTCCGGCGCGGTCCCGCGCGGGCGCCGCTCTCGAAGGAGAGTGAGCCCGCACTCGTCGAGCGGATCCGGGCCGAGATCTCGGCCCACGGTCCGATCACCTTCGCCCGGTTCATGGACCTGGCCCTGTACGACCCCGAGCTGGGCTACTACCGGGTCCCCGAGGAGCGCGCCGGCCGGGGCGGGGACTTCCTGACCGCGCCCGATACGCATCCGATCTTCGGGGCGGCGATCGCCCGCCAGCTCGACGAGATCTGGCAGTGGATGGGCCGGCCCGCTCGGTTCGTCCTGCGCGAGTACGGCGCGGGCTCGGGGTCGCTGGCCGTGGCCATCCTGGATGCCCTGGCCGGTCGCGGTCGGCTCGGCCGGATCGCCGGGTCCGCGGGGCTGGCGGCGGCGATCCGTTATGCGCCGGTCGAGCTGAATCCTCACCGTCGCGCCGAGCTCGTTAGCCGGATCGCGGGCGCCGGGTCGGGCACGGCGCTGGAGCTGGAGCTGGAGGCCGACGGACCCGAGCTCGGCGCGGTCGTGGCCAACGAGTTCCTCGACGCCCTCCCGGTCCATCGGGTGCTGGGTCGGGGCGGCGGCGAGCTGGAGGAGCTGTTCGTCGATTGGGACGGGACCGCCTTCGTTGAGCGCGCCGGCGAGCCGTCGACCGCTGCCCTCGCCGAGCGGTTCGCCGAGGAGGGGGTCGTCCTCGCCGACGGCGCTCGAGCGGAGGTCTGCCTGGAGCTCGAAGGGTGGGTCGGCGAGGTGGCCCGGGGTCTGTCCCGCGGTGCGGTCCTGGTCATCGATTACGGCCACCCGGCATCGGAGCTGTACGGAGCAGCGCGCGCGGCGGGCACCCTGCTGGCCTACAGCGGCCACCGGGTCCACGAAGGCTGGGCGCTGGCGGTCGGACGCCAGGACCTGACGGCCCACGTGGACTTCAGCGCGCTCGAACGAGCGGCCCGGG
>JBDTQW010000072.1:0-12794 GCA_039931975.1 Chloroflexota bacterium
GCTCGACGAGGGGATCGAGCGGAAGTTCGCCCATTCGGAGAGATTTGCCTTCGCGATGATGATCGCGCCGGCCGCCCGGAGACGCTTGACGATGAAGGCGTCGCCGGGTGTGCTGCCGGCCAGCGCCCAGGAGCCCGCGGTCGTGGGCATGCCTCTCGTGTCGATGTTGTCCTTGACGATCACCGGGATCCCGAGAAGCGGTCGGTGCTCGCCGTGGCGCCGGGCCTTGTCGGCTTTCCGTGCGTCGGCGAGGGCAGACCGGCTGACCGTGATCACGGCGTTGAGCTTCGGGTTCAGCTTCTTGATCCGATGAAGGTAGAACTCGACGAGATCGACCGACGAAAGGCGGTGACGATCCATGAGCCTCTGGAGTTGCGGGATCGTCTTGGCATCGACGTCGATGCCCTCGACCCGCGTGGAGGTGGGGCTGGCCGCAGATGCAAATGGGGCCGCGGGGCCCAACACCCCGAGCAGGAGGCCCAGTAGCGTCGCGAGGACGAGGGAACGTCCAGCCGGGCTTCTCATCGCACGGGTCCTCCACCGAAAGGGGTGAGCGTTCGTGGCCGGGACATGTGGATTCATGTCCGATGAACGCCCGTTGTCAAGTGATTTTGCCCCCTGCACGACGCTTCCTTCGGGCCGGCCTCGCTGCTATAGTTGGTTGCGCATGCAAGTACCTGTGAAAACCGACCTCGCTGGGCTCCTCGAACGGCTGGTTGCCTACGAACTGCCAGATGGGCGGGGGATCGGGGCGTGGCGATCGCTCCTTCGCGCACAAGCGACACTCATGCGCCTCCTCGAAACGCAGCTCGATCAGGAGACCGGCCTGGCGCTGGCCGACTTCGACGTCCTCGCTCAGCTGGCGCTTGCCGATGGAGAGTTGCGCATGACCGAGCTCGCGGCCCGGGCGCTCATCTCGCGTTCGGGGATGACCCGCCGGGTCGCCCGGCTGGTCGACGAAGGATTGGTCCGACGCAACGGCGCCGATGGTGACGCCCGCGGCGTGGTGGTTTCACTCACCGACGCCGGCGTCGCTCGTCTGACCGAGACGGCGCCCGTCCACGCGCGCGGGATCGCCGCGTCGTTCGTCACACGACTCGACGATCAGGAGCTCGCCGATCTCGAGAGCGCCCTGGACAAGGTCACGGTCGATTGCACGTTTGGCTGAGAGCTCGAAGGCGATCCTCGACGACTGACGGCCCCGCGCCTCTAGAGCCCGCGGTGCACCAGCCGGCTGCGCTGGGCGAGGTAGTAGAGAAGGCCGAGCGAGGGCGCGATCACCAGGGCCGCGACGACAAAGACCACGAGCAGCGCCTCCAGCGAACCAGGAGGAGCCGCGGCGTCGGCGAGCGACAGGGAGCCGGGCAGGATGTCCGGGTACTGGGCCACGCCCCAGCCCCAGACGACGGAGACGACCGCACCGACAGCGAGCACCCGGGTCCCCCTGGATATCCCGCGACGGAGGAGAACGAGGGCTGCGGTGCCAAGCGCCGCGGAGGCGACGACGAGGGGCCAGCCACGTCGGGTCAGCTCGTCGGCGAGCACGGGTGCGTCGACTCGAAGCACCCCGATCCCGGCGACGGCCAGGGCGCCGGCTGCCAGCGCGGCGAGCGTCGCGCGCCGACGGAAGTAATCCACGAGCGCCGGCTGGGATCGGCGCGCGTCGGCGACGAGAAAGACGGCGGCGAGATACGCACAGGTCGCGACGGCGAGCGATCCGACGAGCATCGAGGTGGGGTTCAGCCAACTCGTCCACGGATCTCCGGCGGCGTTACCCGCCGGAACGCGACCGCTGGCGATCCCCCCGCCGGCCGCTCCCAGGAAGAACGGGGTGACGATCGATGAGATCGCGAAGACGGCATCGGCCGCACGCCGCTCGGGCAGTCCTGGAGCCACGGGCCGGAAAGCGAACGCCGCTCCGCGCAGGACGATCCCGAGGGCGGCCAGGGTGAGCGGCACGAACAGAGTGGACATGATCGCTGCAAAGGCCGGCGGGAACGCCGTCCAGAGGATGACGAGGTCGAAGATCAGCCACGTGTGGTTGGCCTCCCAGACCGGTCCGATGGCATCCGCGATGAGCGCTCGAGCCGCGGCGCCGCGCTTGGTGGCACCCGCGGTGAGATCCCAGAAGCCCGCCCCGAAGTCGGCACCGCCAAAGACAGCGTAGGCGGTCAACCCGAGCCACAGGACGACCGCGGTCCCCTGGACGGTGGTCACGGAGGCGGGCCCTCGGGGCCTTGGTGCGGCCCGTACGGGATCGCCTCGTCCATCGCGTGGCCGTAGGCCCGTCCACCGGCCGCAGCATCCTGCCCAGCCCAGCGCCGTCGCAGCCCTCGCAACGCGAGGAGGGTTGCGGCGCCGAGGCCGGTGTATAGCACGATCACCGCGACGAAGGTCGCCTGGACACCGGGCGCGTGGGTGACGGCGTCGGCCGTCCGAAGGATCTTGAAGACCACCCAGGGTTGTCGTCCCACCTCGGTGACGATCCAACCCGCCTCGAGGGCGATGACGGCCGCAAACCCCGCGATCGACGCTGCCCGCAGGAACCATCGAGCGTTCGCGTAGTCGCGCCGTCGCCAGCGGAGGACCAGGCCCCAGACAGCCAGGAACACCAGGGCCGTGCCGATGCCGACCATCGCATTCCACGAAAGGTGGACGATCGCCGTCGGAGGCTGCTCGTCGACCGGGATGGAATCGAGACCGGGGATGTACGTGTCCGGGCTGAACCCGGCCAGGATCGACGCGAGATTCGGGATCTGGATCCCGCCCACCACCTTGCCGTCGACGAGGATCCCGCCGATCGTCTCGGGCTGGTGCGAACCGCCGACCGCGATCAGCTCCATCGCGGCGAACTTCGCCGGCTGGTCCTCCAGCACGCCCCGCGCTGCGACGTCGCCGACAGCGACCTGGAGCGGCGCTGCCAGGGCGGCGATCACGAACGGGATGAGGAAGCCAAGCCGGACGTAGCGATCGGCATGCCCACGGAGCAGACCGAGCGCGTAGACCGAAGCGAGCAGGAACCCCGTCACCAGGTACGCCGCGAGGAGCATGTGCGGGACCTCGTAGAACGTCGCCCGGTTGAAGATGACCTCGAACGGGGTCACCGCGGCGACGCGTCCGTCCGCCCCGAGGACGAAGCCCGCGGGCTGGTTCATCCAGCTGTTCGCGGCGACGACGGAGAACGTCCCGCCGATCCCGGCGACGGCCACGGGGATGCCACTCAGCAGGTGCGCCCGAGGCGAGAGCCGGCTCCACCCGTAGATGTAGATCGCGATGAAGATTGCCTCGAGGAAGAAGAACAGGCCCTCGATCGCGAACGGGATCCCGAACGCACCGCCGAAGCGGCCCATCAGGACCGGCCAGAGCAGCCCCATCTCGAACGAGAGGACCGTGCCGGTGACGGCGCCCACGGCAAAAGTGACGGCCATCACCGTCGACCACCGATGAGCCAGCAGGAGCGCCGCCGGATCGTTTCGCCGGAGTCCGATCGCGTTGGCGATCAGGACCATGGTCGGCAGGCCGACACCGAGACAGGCCAGGATGATGTGGAACCCCAGCGTGAACGCCATCTGGGATCGGGCGGCGAGCAGGTCGGCTGCGACGTCGTAGAGCATTGAATCAAGGGCACCGGATCGTCGGCCATTGGCGTCTCCAGGGCGGTCGGGACGCGAGGCGGATGGCCGAGCCGAATCGTACAGCGCGGCCGTCGCCTCGCCTGCATGATGATCGACAGCCGCACGATCGGGGTCGATAACACGTCCGGTCGACCGGCGGCCCTCCCGGCCGATGCGATGGACGGCTGATCGGATCCGTGATCTGCCAACCTTCCATCGGACCGATGAGTTCTGGTCCGAAGGGCGGTCTGACTGGTTGACACGCCGAACGATTCGCTGGAGGGCACGATGACGAATTCGACGGGGGCCGACGCTGCCGCGCTCAACCTGTCTCCGCGAGCGAAGCTCGAGATCCTCGGGGCGATCCTGCTGGCGCTGTTCCTGTTCGCCCTCGACCAGACCGTCGTCGGAACCGCGCTGCCGAAGATCGTCACGGACCTTCGCGGTAACGAGCTCTACACCTGGTCGGTCACGATCTACCTCCTGACCGCGACCATCAGCGGCCCCATCTACGGCAAATTGTCGGACCTGTTCGGTCGCCGCCCGATCGTCATCTTTGCCGTCGGGCTGTTCATCATCAGCTCGGCCCTGGCGGGCCTCAGCCAGCAGATGTGGCAGTTCATCCTGTTCCGTGGGCTCCAGGGCCTCGGCGGCGGCGCCGTCTTCCCCATCGCCCTCGCGGTCGTCGCGGACCTGTACACGCCGGCTGAACGGGGCAAGTACCTCGGCTTCTTCGGCGCCATCTTCGGCGTGTCGTCGCTCGTCGGCCCGGCCATCGGCGGGGTCATCACGGATACCTTCAGCTGGCACTGGATCTTCTTCATCAACATCCCGCTCGGACTCGTCTCGCTGATCGTCCTGTGGCGCCTCCTGCCTGCGATCCGGCGGCCCGAGGCCGCGCGCCATATCGACTACCTCGGGGCACTGGTGTTCGCCCTGGCGATCGCCCCATTCCTCGTGGGCTTGACGAACAAGGCCGGTACCCACCTGGTGAACAGCGTGAAGATCGCGAACGAATGGACCGACCCGGCCGTTGGTGGGCTGATCGCGGTCGGCCTCGCATTTGCCGCGATCTTCGTCTGGATCGAGTCACGGGTCCCCGAGCCGATCGTGCCACTCAGCCTCTTCCGCATCCGGACGTTCACGATCTCGGTCGCGGCGATGTTCTTCGCCGCGTTCGGATTCTTCACGGCGGTCATCTTCCTGCCGCGCTGGTTCCAGACGGTCGCCGGCGCCAGCGCGACCGAGTCCGGCTACAACATCCTGCCGCTGCTGGCCGGCCTGATCTTCAGTGCCATCGCGTCCGGCCAGATCGTGGCCCGCACCGGCCGCTACAAGCTGCTCACCTTCGGCTCGCTCGTGCTCCTCGCATTCGGTCTGTACCTCCTGACGAACCTGCGAACGGATACCGATCGACCGATGCTCTGGCTGTGGATGGCCCTGGCGGGGCTGGGGATCGGGCCCTCGTTCGCCGTCTTCACGCTGATCGTCCAGAACGCCGTCTCACCCGACCGAATCGGTGTGGCCACGAGCAGCCTGACGTTCTTCCAGCAGATCGGTGGAACGGTCGGTCTCACGCTTGCCGGCACTGTCTTCGCCGACCGATTGACCGCCGAGATCCCGACGCAGCTCGTAAAGGCAGGCGTACCCCAACCGATGGTCGCCCAATTCGCCGGTGGCGGGGCCGGCGGGGGCGCGCTCGATATCACCGGCACGGGCGACCTCGGGGCGCGGATCCTCGCCAGTCTGCCGCCGGATGTCCGGCCGTTGGTCGAGCCGCTGATCCCCAACATCGTCAAGGGAATCCACGATGCGTTCTCCATCGCTTTGGCATCCACATTCTGGGTCGGGATCGTCAGCGCGCTCATCGCGGCGGCATTCGTGCTGTTCCTGCGCGAGGAACCGATGCGCCAGACCTTCGAGTTCGAGGCGACGGCGCCTGGGGAGTCGGCAGCCTGAGGCGACCCACGGCGCGGGTCGTTGTTCGTGACGTGGCCTACTACGCCTCGTCGGCGAGGTTCGGGGCCAGCCAGCGCTGCGCCTCGGCAAGCGGGACGCCCTTGCGGGCGGCGTAGTCGGCCAGCTGGTCGCGACCGATCCGACCCAACCCGAAGTAGTGACTGGCCGGGTTCCACAGGTAGTAGCCGGAGACCGACGCTCCGGGCCACATCGCAAAGGACTCGGTGAGCCGGATGCCGGCCCGCACCTCCGCCTCGAGCAGATCGAAGAGGGTCCCCTTCTCGGTGTGATCGGGGCAGGCCGGATAGCCGGGGGCGGGTCGGATGCCCTGGTAGCGCTCGGCGATCAGATCCGTGTTCGAGAGGGCCTCGTCCGGGGCATAGCCCCAGAGCTCGCGCCGAACGCGCTCGTGCAATCGCTCGGCGAACGCCTCGGCCAGGCGGTCGGCGAGGGCCTTGGCCAGGATCGCCGAGTAGTCGTCGTTGGCCGCTTCGAACTCCGCGACGATCTCATCGAGACCCTCCCCGGCCGTGACGGCGAAGGCGCCGATGAAGTCGGCCAGCCCGGTCTCCATCGGCGCGACGAAGTCGGCCAGCGCGACGTTCGGCCGGCCCGCGGGCTTGGCCATCTGCTGGCGGAGGGTGCGGAACGTAGCCAGCGCGTCGCGCCGCTCGTCGTCGCGCCAGACCACGATGTCGTCGGCATCCACCGTGTTGGCCGGCCAGAAGCCGACGACGGCGTTCGCCTTCAGCCGGCCCTCGGCGACGATCCGTTCGAGCAGGGCGAGCGCATCGCGGTGGAGATCCCGAGCGGCTGCCCCGAGCCGGGCATCACTCAGGATCGCCGGGTAGGTGCCGCGCAGCTCCCAGGTCGCGAAGAAGGGCGTCCAATCGATGAAGTCGACCAGCTCGGCGAGGGGATAGTCGGTGAACGTTCGCGGCCCGAGGAACGAGGGGCGTGGCGGGCTGATCGTCGACCAGTCGACCGGAACGTGGTTGGCTCGAGCCTCCGCCAGGGTCAGGCGGCGTTCCTTCGCCCGCTGCCCGGCTCGCTCGGTCCGGACCGCCTCATACTCGTCACGGATCCCGGCAACGAATGCCTCGCGCCGGTCGGCCTGGACGAGCGAGCCGGCCACGCCGACCGCCCGTGACGCGTCGAGGACGTGGACGACGGGCCCCGAGTAGGCCGGCGCGATCTTGACCGCGGTGTGGGTCCGCGACGTCGTCGCCCCGCCGATGAGCAGCGGGATCGTGAACCCCTGGCGCTCCATCTCCGAGGCCACGTGGGTCATCTCGTCGAGCGAAGGCGTGATAAGCCCGGACAACCCGATCAGGTCCGCGTCGATCTCGATCGCCTTCTCCAGGATCCGCGCGGCCGGGACCATCACGCCCAGGTCCACGACCTCGTAGTCATTGCAGCCGAGGACGACGCCGACGATGTTCTTGCCGATGTCGTGGACGTCGCCCTTGACCGTGGCCGTAACGATCGTCCCGGAGCGTTTGCCGGTGCCCTCACGCTCGGCCTCCAGGTAGGGGATCAGGACCGCGACAGCCTTCTTCATGACTCGGGCGCTCTTGACCACCTGGGGCAGGAACATCCGGCCGGCCCCGAACAGGTCGCCCACGACGTTCATCCCGGCCATCAGCGGGCCTTCGATGACGTCGAGCGGGCGAGCCGCCTGGAGACGCGCCTCCTCGGTGTCGTCGACGATGTAGGCATCGATGCCGGCGACCAGGGCATGGGTCAGGCGCTCATCGACCGACTTCTCACGCCAGGAGAGATCCTCGGCCGCGCGCTCCATGCCACTCTCGCCCGCGTAGCGCCCGGCCAGCTCCAGCAACCGCTCGGTCGCGTCGGGCCGGCGATTGAGGACGACGTCCTCGACCCGCTCGCGAAGCTCCGGTTCGATGTCGTCGTAGATCGGCAGTACGCCGGCGTTGACGATCGCCATGTCCATGCCCGCCCGGATGGCGTGATAGAGGAAGACCGAGTGGATCGCCTCCCGGACGCGGTCGTTGCCGCGGAACGCGAACGATACGTTCGATACGCCGCCGGACGTGCGCGTCCCCGGGAACTCCCGCTTCAGGTGCCGGACGGTTTCGATGAACGAGACGGCGTAGGCGTTGTGCTCCTCCATCCCCGTCGCGATGGCGAAGATGTTGGCGTCGAGGATGATGTCCTCGGGCAGGAAGCCGACCACCCCGGTCAGCAGGTCGTAGGCCCGGCGCAGGACGGCGACGCGCCGCTCGACCGACTCCGCCTGGCCCTGCTCGTCGAAGGCCATGACCACGACCGCCGCGCCGTACCGCCGGCAGAGATGGGCCTGGCGGAGGAACTCGGCCTCGCCCTCCTTGAGCGAGATCGAGTTGACGACGCCCTTGCCCTGGAGCTGCCGGAGTCCGGCCTCGATGACCGACCACTTCGAGCTGTCGACCATGAGCGGGACCTTCGCGATGTCGGGCTCGGCGGCGATCCGCCGCAGGTAGCGGGTCATCGCGGCGATCCCGTCGAGCATCGCCTCGTCCATGTTCACGTCGATCAGCTGGGCGCCGTTGCCGACCTGCTCGCGGGCGACGTCGACGGCTTCGTCCTCGCGTTCCGCGGCCACGAGCCGGGCGAACTGGCGGGAGCCGGTCACGTTCGTCCGCTCGCCGACATTTACGAATGCGTTGCCCGGCGGCGGGATGACCAGCGGTTCGAGGCCGGACAGGCGGGTCGCGCCGGAGGGGGCGGGCACCTGGCGCGGCGGCAGTCCGGCGACCGCGGCGGCGATCGCGGCGACGTGGGCCGGCGTCGACCCGCAACAGCTCCCGGCGACGTTGAGCAGTCCGTGCTCGGCCCATTCCCGGATCGCCTCGGCCATCTGCTCGGGCGTTTCGTCGTAGCCACCGAGCTCATTCGGCAGGCCGGCGTTGGGGTACGCCGAGATGGGCCGGTCGGCGACCCGCGACAGGACGTCGAGATGCTCGCGCAGCTGCTTCGGGCCGAGCGCGCAATTGAGCCCGACGATGAGTGGATCGGCGTGGCGGATGCTGTGCCAGAAGGCCTCGACGGTCTGGCCCGACAGAGTTCGTCCCGACGCGTCGACGATGGTCCCCGAGATCATCAGCGGCAGCCGCTCACCGATCTCGTCGAAGAGCGACTCGATCGCGAAGATGGCCGCCTTCGCATTGAGCGTGTCGAAGATCGTCTCGATCAGGAGGATGTCGGCACCACCCTCGATCAGCCCGCCGGCCGATTCCCGGTAGGCCACCTCGAGCTCCTCCCAGGAAACGCTCCGGGCGGCCGGGTCGCCGACGTCGGCGCTCATCGAGGCGGTCCGGTTGGTGGGTCCGAGCGAGCCGGCCACGAAGCGAGGGCGGTCGGGCTGGGCCAGCTCGGCAGCGTCGGCGGCGTCGCGGGCGAGCCGGGCGGCCGCGACGTTGAGCTCGCGGACGGTCGCCGGATCGAAGCCGTAGTCGGCCTGGGCGATGCGGGTCGCCGTGAACGAGTTCGTGCTGATGACGTCGGATCCGGCATCGAGATAGCCGGCGTGGACGGCGCCGACCGCGGCGGGCTGGGTCAGGCACAGTACGTCGCTGTTCCCGCGGAGGTCGCGCGGGTGGTCGCGAAATCGCTCGCCGCGGAATTCGGCCTCGGTGAACTGGTAGGCCTGGAGCATCGTCCCCATCGCCCCGTCGAGGACGAGGATCCGCTTGCGCAGGATGCCCGGCAGGGCGGCCAGGCGCGACGCGCGGTCGAAGGGCGCGCCCCGACGAGCGCTGCCGGGACGCGGGGCGACCGCGACCGTGCTCACGGTGTCGCCCGTCCCGCTCCGGCCACCGCACCAGCCGCCACCGCGTCCATGGGGTGACGTGCCCGGATCCGCCGGACGAGCTCGGCGCACTGCTCGTAGCGGCCGAAGCTCGGCATGATGTACGTCCCGGCGACCTCGCCCTCCATCGCCGTCAGGAGGTCATCGGCCATCTCGATCCCGACCTCCGAGCCACGCTCGCCGGCAGCCCGCATCGCTGCGCGCGCCTCGTCGGGGATGGTGATCCCGGGCACCTCGTTGTGGAGGAACTCGGCGTGCCGGGCCGAGACGAGGGGCAGCACCCCAAGCAGGATCGGGGCCGGCAGGCCGCGTGGCCCGAACCGCCGGCGGGCCTCCGCCAGCATCGCCTCGACCTGCTCGATCGAGTAGAGCGGCTGGGTCATCACCAAGTGTGCCCCGGCCGCGAGCTTGCGCTCGAGACGGTCCCATTCGGTCGCCGAGTCGGCGGCCGTCGAATCGAGCGCACAGGCGATCGTGAACCCGGCCCGCTGGCCGATCGACGAACCCGATGGATCCTCGGCGAGGTTGAGACGGGTGAGGATCTCGATCAACCCGATCGAATCGACGTCCCAGACACCGGTGCCGGTGGGGTAGTCGCCGATCCGCGGCGGGTCGCCGGTCAGGGCGATGATGTTGCGAACCCCGAGAGCATGGGCGCCGAGGAGCTCCGATTCGAGCGCCATCAGGTTCCGATCCCGGGTCGTGCAATGGACGAGGCACTCGAGGTCGAGATCGTGCTGGATCCCGAATGCCACGGCCAGGGCGCTCATCCGGACGCGAGCCATCGCCGAGTCGGACACGTTGACGAGGTCGACGCCGGCATCGCGCAGGAGCCGGGCGGCCTCGATCGTCCGCTCGATCCGGATGCTCCGCGGCGGGTCGATCTCCACCGACACGATGAAGCGGCCGGCGGCGAGGAGCCCGGCCAGGCGGGTCGGCGGGGGCGCGTCGCCGGCGGCCGAGCGAGTGGCCCGCTCCGCGACCGACGCCCGCGGGCGACCGCCCGAGATCTGTACTTGATGGTCCACGGCAGGCCCGGCCCTGAACGGTGCCGCGACACGTGCGCGCTGCCCATCGGCCGCGTCCAGCTCGTCGAGGGCAGCGCGCATTCGGGCGATGTGCTCTGGTGTCGTACCGCAGCAGCCGCCGACGATCCGGGCGCCAACCGCCAGCATCCGCGGCGTCACTGTCCTGAAGTACTCGGGGCTCGCGGCGTAGACGAAGCGGCCCTCGAGCCGCTGCGACAGTCCCGCGTTCGGCATGATCGACCGCGCCGGATCCCCCTCGGACCCGTGGCCCATCGCCTCCAGGGCATCGAGACAGGCCGCCGGGCCGGCGCCGCAGTTGACTCCCACCGCGTCGGCACCGGCCGCGGCCAGCGCTTCCAGCGCCGCACGCGGAGTGCTGCCATCGGCGAGCAGGAGCTCCTCGCCGAAGGTGAGTGAGGCGATGACCGGTACGTCCGACGCCCGACGAGCCTCGTCCACGGCCAGCACCAGCTGACCGAGATCCGAGAACGTCTCGAGAACGATGACGTCCGCCCCGCCCTCGAGGAGGCCTTCGATCTGCTCGCGGAACGTCGCCCGTGCGGTGGACTCCGGAACGTCCGGCAGGCCACGTGTCGGCGAGCCGAGCGGCCCGACCGAACCGCCGACCAGCGCGTCCCGCCCGCTGACCTCGCGGGCCTCGCGGGCGAGCTGCGCCGCCCGCCGGTTGAGCGATCCGACTCGATTCTCGAGGCCCCAGGCCGCGAGTCGTTGACGATTGGCTCCAAGCGAGAGGGTCTCGATGAGCTCGGCGCCCGCCTCGAGGTACTCGCGGTGAGCGGCCCCGACGAGCTCCGGATGACTCGCCACGAGCTCCTCGAGGCAGGCCCGTTGGGGCACGCCGCGGCTGAACAGGAGCGTGCCCATCCCGCCGTCGACGAGGATCGGTCGCGCCCCGAGGCGACTCCGAAACCGTTGCCGCGGAGGGCCGCCGGACGGTGACTCGGCCATCAGTCAACCGACCTCGCGGCGCAGCCGAAGGCAGGCATGGATCCCAGCTCGGGCGTCGACAGGTGGAGCTTCCTGGTTGTCATGGACTCGGTTCCTTGGTTTCAGCCGCCGTGGCGGTCCTCGATGTCGGCGTCGCGGTCGGGGTTCGGGACCGGGAACGGGAAGACCCTTCCTGCTGAGGAAGGGTCTCGGGGAGCTCCCTTATCTCGCAGGCGGACCTGCCCGGACTTGGCACCTTGCCGACTCGACGCCGGTAGGTTGTCGTGGCTTCATCGGGCCGGTCCCTCCGCCACTCTTGATAAGCGCTCTTCAGTTGTCGGCACATCGTGCCCCAGACGGCCCGGATGAGCAAGCGCCTGGCCTGGAGACCACGAGGGATCGATCCACGCGCAGCGGGAAACGGGGCGTTCGTGCTGCTAACCTCGCCTCGGGATGCGCGGCCACGCGAGAGGCGCGGGTCGACCTGGTAGGAGGACCGAGCGTGGGCGACTTCTTCTCCGAGCTCGCAGAGCCGGTCCCGTTCGGGGGCCTGGACTCCACCGAGCCACTGTCCTTCAAGGTCTACCAGCCCGAGCGCCTCGTGCTCGGCAAGCGGATGGAGGACCACCTCCGGATCGCCATCTGCCTGTGGCATTCATTCAACTGGCCCGGGTCGGACGTGTTCGGCGCCGGGACCTTCGACCGGCCCTGGCTCGATCCCCGCCTCGACCCGCTGATCGCGGCGCGGGCGAAGCTCGATGCGGCCTTCGAGTTCATCGTCAAGCTTGGCGTCCCGTTCTACTGCTTCCACGATCACGACATCTCACCCGAGGGCCGCACCTTCGCCGAGTCGCGCGCCAACCTCGATGTGATGATCGCCGAGGCCGAGGCCCACATGGCCCGGACCGGCGTGAAGCTGCTGTGGGGCACCGCCAATCTGTTCAGCCACCCACGCTACGCCGCGGGGGCTGCAACGAACCCGGATCCGGCGGTGTTCGCCTACGCGGCAGCCCAGGTGATGACGATGCTCGAGGCGACGCACCGGCTCGGCGGGGCGAACTACGTGCTGTGGGGAGGCCGCGAGGGTTACGAGACCCTGCTCAACACCGACCTCGCCCGAGAAGAGGCCCAGCTCGCTCGGTTCCTGACCATGGTCGCCGAGCACAAGCACCGGATCGGCTTCAAGGGCACCCTCCTGCTCGAGCCCAAGCCGCAGGAGCCGACCAAGCACCAGTACGATTACGACGCCGCGACCGTCCACGGCTTCCTTGCCCGACACGACCTGGCTGACGAGTACCGGCTGAACCTCGAGGTCAACCACGCCACGCTGGCCGGGCACAGCTTTCATCACGAGGTGGCCTACGCCGTCACCCACGGGATCTTCGGCAGCATCGACGCCAACCGGGGCGACTACCAGAACGGCTGGGACAC
>JBDTQW010000073.1:0-12524 GCA_039931975.1 Chloroflexota bacterium
GCGACGATGGCCGGCAGGAGCTGCGGGAAGGTGATCTGGCGGAACGTCCGCCACGGGGTCGCGAACAGGTCGCAGCTCGCCTCGACCTGGGTCCGATCCATCCCCGAGAGCCTTGCCCGGACGAGCAGCAGGACCAGGCTCAGGTTGAACAGGACGTGTGCGGCGATGACCGACCAGTGGCCGAGCTGCAGCTGGACGGGCCGCGCGCCGACGCCCTGAAGGCCGGCCAGGACGGGATTGACAACGTCGCGCAAGGCGGCGAAACAGGATGAGGGTGGCGAGGCCGATCACGATCTCCGGGATGATCACGCTCATGTAGGTCAGGGCGTCGAACGCGGACCGCAGCTTGCGCGGCACCCGCTGCAACCCGAGGGCCGCCATCGTCCCGAACATCGTGACCAGGATGGCGTTGACGAACGCGATCACCAGGCTGTTGCCCAGAAAACGCTGGACGTTCCCGTCGGCAAGCGCGGCCTGGAACCCCTTGAGGCTCAACCCCTGCCAGTCGGTCACGTAGCGGTTCGTCCCGTTGAAGGCGAATACGACGACCACCAGGATCGGCAGGTAGAGGAACCCGTAGACGAGCGCCGCATGGACTCGGAACCAGCCTTCGACGAGGCGGGCAAACCGGTCCCGACCGGCGGTTCGACCCTGGCGAAGCCGCCCGAGGCTCGTCTCGACGGCAACCGACGGGGCGCTCACGGACCCCTCAAGGCGGAGGCCCGTGGCGTCGCCGGCGACATGCTGGTCGCCCGCGGCCCTGCCCGCGGTCCGTAGAATGACCGCCCAATGTATGCCGTGATCATGGCCGGCGGAGGCGGGACCCGCCTGTGGCCGCTGTCCACGCCCGAACGCCCCAAACCGTTCCTGCCCCTGTTCGAGGAAGGCACCCTGTTCCAGCAGACGATCGCCCGGATCGTGGGGCCGGAACTGGGCCTGTCCCTCTCGGACGTGACCGTGGTGGCTGCAGGGCGCTATGCCGACCTCGCGCGGGCGCAGGTGCCGGGCGTCGAGGTGCTCGAGGAGCCCGAGGGCCGCAACACCGCCGCCGCGGTCGCCCTCGCCACCCTCGCCATCGACCGTCCCGAGGACGAGGTGATGGTCGTCCTGCCAGCGGACCACGTCATCGCCCGCGAGGATGTCTTCCGGCAGGTGATCCGTGATGCCGAGGCGGGCATCGCCCGCGAAGCGTTCGGCATCGAGGCGCCCCTGGTGACGCTGGGAGTCCAGGCTGACCGACCCGCCGTCGAGTACGGCTATCTCATCCCGCGCCTGGACGAGGGCGGGCCGGTCCACGGGCTCCAGGCCTATCCGCTGGAGCGCTTCGAGGAGAAACCCGATCGGGAGCGAGCCGAGCTGCTCAGGCTCCAGCCGGGCGTCGCCTGGAACGCCGGGATGTTCCTCTGGGAGCGCCGGGCGATCAGGGCGGCCCTGGAGACCTCGGCCGGGGATGTCCTCGAGACCGTGCAGCGGGGTCTGGTCGGTGGCCACCTGGCGAGCGCCTATGCCAACGTCCGCGCGGTCTCGATCGACTACGCCGTGATGGAGCCCGCGGCGGCGGAGGGTCGGGTGGTGATGGGCGCGATGGACGTCGGGTGGAGCGATCTCGGCAGCTGGACGGCGCTGCTGGCGGCACTTGGCGCCGTCGGAGAGGGGCGAGTGGTCCAGCCCGGCGAGTCGGCCGAGGCGGGCCCGGACGACCTGATCGTCGAGCGCATCGACGGACGATTGCGTGTGGCCAACGGTCCCCGAGGTATCCTCGCCCAGACGCCGGTGGCGCTGCTCGAGGGTGCCCGCCCCGCCCGTGCCGTCGTCAGCGCGCTGCTCAAGCGAGTCGCGCGACAGGAGGCCTGACCGTGACGAACATCGCCGAGGCGCCGGCACCGACGAAGATCGTCTTCGGGACAGACGGGTGGCGAGCCAGGATCGCGGACGAGTACACCTTCGAGAACGTGCGGCGCTGTGCCGATGGCGTCGCCCGCTACGTGGTGGAGCGCGGCGAGCAGGCCAAGGGCGTGGTCATCGCATACGACCGGCGCTTCGCCAGCGAGCATTTCGCCCAGGCCGCGGCCGAGGTCCTCCTGGCCCACGACATCCCGGTCGCCTTCGCCAGTCACGCGGTGCCCACTCAGATGTCGAGCTACGAGGTGGTCGAGCGAAGCGCCGCGGCCGGGATCGTCATCACCGCCAGTCACAATCCCTGGACCGACAACGGATTCAAGGTCAAGGCGCCCACCGGGTCGGCGGCGGGGCCGGAGATCCTGGCCGTCCTCGAGGCGACGATCGCGACCAACGGCGGTGCGGCCATCGAGCGGCGTCCGTTCGCCGACGCCGAGGCCGCTGGGCTGGTCGAGCGATTCGACCCGTTCGAGGGCTACGAGCGCTACGTCCGGCGGACGCTCGACCTGGACGCGCTCAAAGCAGCCGACGTGTCGATCCTGGTCGAGCCGATGTGGGGCGCCGGGGCCGGCTGGATTACGCGCCTGTTGGACGGCGGCACGATCCGAGTGAACGAGCTCCACCAGGAGCGCAACCCGTACTTCGGCGGGGTCAACCCGGAGCCCATCCGGCCGAACGTGGACGAGGCGCTCGCGATCCTGTCGCGGGGTGGCTATGACCTCGGCCTGATGCTGGACGGCGACGCCGACCGGGCCGGCGCCGCGGATGAGCGCGGCCAGTTCATCCACCAGCTCGAGGTGACCGGCCTGCTGATGTACTACCTGGCGGAATATCGCGGGTTGCGCGATCCGGTCGTCATCAGCGTCAACAACACGTCGATGGCCAGGCGGCTTGGAGAGCACTACGGCATCGAGACCTACGAGACCTCGGTCGGGTTCAAGTACATCGGTCCCAGGATGATCGAGACCGGGGCCATGATGGGCGCCGAGGAGTCGGGCGGCTTCGGGTTCGGGATGCATCTGCCCGAGCGCGACGGCGTCTATGCGGACCTCCTCTTGCTCGACCTGTTCCTGCACGAGAAGGCCGCCGGCCGCTGGCCGGTCTCCAAGGCCCTTGCCGCGTTCCACGAGCTGGCCGGGCCGTCCTACTACCGACGGGTCGACGTCCATGTCGATCGGTCGGCCTACCCGGCGCTCAAGGATCGCCTCCTGGTCGAGCTGCGCGACAACGCCCCGACCGAGCTGGCCGGAGTGCCCGTGTCGCGGACCCAGGTACTCGACACCAACGATGGCTTCAAGTTCTACGTGGCCGACGGATCGTGGCTGCTGGTCAGGTTCAGCGGCACCGAGCCGCTAGTGCGGGTCTACACGGAGGCCACCTCGGCGGAGGTGCGCGACGCGATGATCGCCGCCGGGGAGCGTCTCGTCCGTGGCGCCTGAGCCGTCCTCCGTAACGCCGGATCCGTCCTCGGTGACGGCGGATCCGACTGGCGCGGACACCGAGCGTGTCCAGAAGCCCTGGGGCCACGAGCTCATCTGGGCCCACACCGATCGGTATGTCGGGAAGATACTGCACATCGAGGCGGGCAAGCGCCTGTCACTCCAGGTCCACGAGCAAAAAGACGAGTCGATCCTGGTCATCTCGGGACGGCTCCGCCTCCATCACGGGGCACTCGGCGGGCCGATCGAGACGACCGAGCTGAACCCGGGCGATCACCGCCGTATCCCGGTAGGCCTGGTCCACCGGTTCGAGGCGATCGACACGACCGAGCTCGTCGAGGTGTCCACGCCCGAGCTCGACGACGTCATCAGGCTCGAGGACGACTACGGCCGCGAGGGCACCTCCGCGCCCTGATACTCCGGCCTGCCAGCGGTCCGCCGCGACCTGTTTTGAACATTGGGCGAATAGCACCAATTGGTACCGAAAGGGGACCTCGATCGGGGTTCCGGGCCGCCGGTCGCGGGTGTATGGTTCCGGCAGCGACCGTCACCACCGGTCGATGGTGCAGACCGGACGACGGCCTCATGAGCGCCCTCGGGCGACGGAGGAACCTCGACGATGCACAGTTCCCTCATCGGCAAGGTCGAGAAGGCGAATCGATACGCTCGCGAACTGGACCGGATCACGGTCGATCGCCTAAACCTCACGTTCCGCGGTGACAACGACACCCACCACGTGAGCCTCGACGCCGGGAGCTGGCACTGCACTTGCCACTACTTCGAGAGTTGGGATTCGTGCGTCCACCTGCTCGCCCTCCAGAAGATATTCGGGGTGATGCTGCCCGAGGAGGCGCAGGTCTCGATCTTCAGCGCACGCGAGCCGGTCACCGCCTGACCATCCCGGCCCGGCCGTCCCGGGCTCACGGCAGCCAGGCCACCACGGCCCGATCCGCTCCGGCCGGGAGTGTGACCCGCTGGCCCTGAGCCCAGTCGTTGGCTCGCTCGTGGAAGGTCACCGCCACGGAGTCGCCTTTAGCGTCCGCGCGCACGACGGCGAGCCGATCGCCCGCTGCTGACATGGCAAGCCAGGCGAAGGACAGCGAGCCGTCGCGCTCCGGTTCGAGCCGAACCGGGTCACCGGTCGTGTCCGCGCTGGCGAGCCAGGCACCGGCCGGATAGACCTCGATCCGTCCGTCCTCGGCCGAAACCACCGCCAGTGTCGAGCCGTCGGCGGCGATCGACAACCCGACGATCGGCTCGATCCAGCCAGTCATGCCGGCTGGGCGCGGGGCGCCCGGCGGCCCGGGTCCGTCCGACTGCGTCCCGTCGATTAGGTCGAAGATCGTCGAGCCGACCCGATCCCCCGGCGTCCGGGTCAGGACGACCAGGCGCCGGTCGATCCAGCTCGGTTGGGCACCCTCGGCCGGCCGCGCGATCCTCACCACGGACGCGGCCGAGCCGTCGATCGGCACGATGACGAGGTCGGACGGGACGGTGCTCCCGAAGTCCGCCGCGACGAAGGCCGCCCGTGTCCCGTCGGGTGCCAGCGAGCCGAACGCCAGCCGGCCCGCCAGGGCGGTCGCGTCGATGCCCGCCGGGTCCATCGGGCGCCAGGCGGCCAGGGCATCGCCAACGATCGGTTCCGCCACGAAGGCCCGCCCGTCGAGGGTCGTCGCAAGGAGGCGGCCGTCGAGGCTCGACGACAGCCAGGCGATCGCCGGGTCGGGCAGCGGAACGGGTCGTCGCTCGCCCTGGTCGCTGATGAGCTCCAGGCCCATGGCCCCCGGTCGGCCGGCGAGCAGCAGCAGACCGTGGACGCCTGCACTGCTCGGTGAGTCGGTCGCGAGCGCCGGAGGTGAAGGCTGAGCCGCCGGCGTAGACAACGGATCGGTGGCCGGCGGGGGACTGGCCAGGGGACGGGTCGGCGAGGGGCCCGCGCAGCTCGCACCGACCGCCGCCACGAACATGGCGGTAAGGATCGGCACGAGGCAGCGCGGACCCGCTCGCCGGCGTTCCGTCATCGCAGGACGTCGCCCCCGAGGAGCGAGCCGTCGCCGGCGTCGATCGACACCTCGAGTGCGCGCAGGGACTGAGCCGGGATTCCGCTGAAGCGGACGCTCACGACCCAGGCCAGCCGCCGGATCTCGGCGGGCGCATCCGGCCGAGCCGGCTCGAAGGTGTCGTTCGGGGCGACCCATGCCATCGAGGAGCTGACGATCCGGACGTCACCGCGGTGATCCCCTGGGACCCAGCGATCGAGCAGCTCGCCGACCGCCGTCTGGGCGGCAGCCGAGCTGATCGTGGTTGCCGGCCGCGCGGCGAGGGGATGCTCGGCGGATGCCAGCCCGTGGAACGATCCATCGGGCCATAGCTGGACACGCAGGCCGTCGCCCAGGATCGAGACCCCGTCGACCATCCGCTGCCAGCGCACCGACCAACCGTTCGTGCCGTGGCTGTCTGCGACCGGCGGTCCCACGGGCACGATGCCGAGCGAGCGGGCCAGGCGATCGGCGGCCCGGACGGCATCCGCCGCGGCGGGCAGCGCGCGCCCGGTCCCCGGCTGCCAGCCGAGGCGCGTGGCGGCGAGGAGTCGCCCGTCGAGGGCGTAGCGCAGGACGGCGACGGGCCGGCCTCGTCCGTCGAGGTCGGTCACCTCGTCGAACGTCCGGTGGCCGCGCCGATCGACCACCCTGTCGACGATGCGCTTCGCTGCTGCGGGCAGACCGAGCACGCGCCCGTGGGCGGCTGCCCGGTCGACGGCTGCGACGGCGACAGCGTCGCTCAGCCGGGCGACCCGGGTAGCGTCACTCCCGGCGACGTAGGGATCGCTCGCGTCGGCCGGCCGGGCCAGACCGCTCACGAGCAGGCCCAACGCACCGAGCAGGAGCAGGATGGCCGCGGACCGGCGCCCGAGGCGGAGAAATGATGGATGGAGCAGCTGAGGCATCGGGTCACTCCTACACGCAATTCGGGCAGGTGCCGCCGGGGCCGGCGCGCCCGGACCACACGTAGCTGCCCCACCAATCTGCCTGGAACTGATGGGTGAAGTCCTCGAGCATCGCCAGCTCGAAGGCAGGTCCCACGCCCTTGCCTCGCTTGAGGGCGTCCCAGAAGGTGACCTCGAACGCCTCCTCGTCGTTGTCGAACTGCTCGCCCACGTAGCCCACGTAGAACTTCGGTCCAGCCCACTGGAGCTCCCCGGCCTTGATCTTGGCGATCCCGAAGGCGCCGGGCATGGTCGTGTTGGCATCGCCGCCCGAGCAGGTCGAGATGACGACCAGGTTGGTCTGGCGCCCGACCCGGCGGTCCTTGATGTCCTTCGAGAAGACGACCGACTGGACGCAGTCTCCGGAGTCCTCGCGGAAGCCCGTGTAGCGCCGTTGGTCGCCGGCGTGCCAGTAGTAGTCGCCGTGGGAGTGGACGTAGTAGGACCAGTCGCCCACCGTCCGGTTGAGGACGTGGCCCCGGGTGAAGGCCGCTCCCTTGTACGCCCTGGCGTCGTAGCCCAGGGCCTTGAGGCCGGCGGTGGCGAGGGTCAGCATCCGCTCGGGATGCGGGTCGTCCCAGCCGATGCAAGGCGGCTCGAACGCCGTCTCGTTCGAGTCCGCGGTGGCCTGATACGCCGCGGCGACCGGACCGGCTCCGGCCGGACCAGCGACTCCGATGAGCACGGCGAGGATGCCGAGGAGCGGTGGTATCCATGGCCTCCACCGTCGTCGCCTGCGTGATGCGTCCAGCACGTGGACCTCCTCCGGCGGGGTATGGATCGGTGGCGGGAGGAGGGCGAGGCGGGCAGTCTTGCAGAGGCCGCTTAACTGCGGCTTGGCAAGTGGTAGATTCAGCGGGTCAACTGCATACGCGAGACCGCTGGGTCGCGAAGCCGGTGAGATCCCGGCACAGTCCCGCTACGGTGGTCGCGGCGTCTTGGGCACCTGCCCGAGCCGGCCGCGCGAGTCCGGTCGCCGACCCCGAGGTCATGCTCGACCTTCGAGAGAAAGGGTAGGCATCCCGTGACCCCGTCTTCCGCCCCTCGATCGCCCATCGAGGGGTTTCGTGTGCCCGCCACGGGCGCGGGCTTTCGTCCGAGGATCCTCCCTCGCCTCGTGGCCCTGGTGTTCGCGGCAGGATTGCTCGTCGCTGCCTGCGCCTCCGGTGGCGCCACTCCCGTCGCGATCCCGCCCGATGCGACCGCATCCATCCTGCCCAACGACTCGGCGCCGCCTGAGGCCAGCCCGACCCCCGAGCCGGCGGCGACCTTCCCGCTCACCCTGACCGACGATGAAGGCACCGAGCTCCAGCTGAGCGCCGCGCCGCAGAAGATCGTCTCGCTCACCCCGGCGACGACCGAGATCCTGTTCGCCATCGGCGCCGGCGACCGAGTCATCGCCAAGGTGGAGGACATCACCCCGTATCCGCCGGCCGCCGACGGCCTGCCCGTCGTCGCCACCTTCAACGGCGTGGACGTCGAGAAGATCGTCGGCATCGGTGCCGACCTGGTCATCGCCGGCGGCAACAAGCTCACTTCGCCCGACGCGATCGCTCAGCTGCGCCGGGCGAACATCGCGGTCCTCGTCGTCTACGCCCCGAACCTCGAAGGCGTGCTCGGCGATGTCGAGCTCGCGGGCGACGCGGTCGGCCAGGGCCCCGCGGCACGCGACCTGACCGCGTCGATGCAGGCCGGCTTCGACCAGGTCGCTGCGGCCACCCAGGGTCTCTCGACTCCGCGCACGTTCTATGAGATCGACGCCACGAAGGAGATCTATGGTCCGGAGAAGGACTCGTTCATCGAAGGGATGGTCGTCCTGGCCGGCGGAGCCCCGATCACGGCCGACGCCGGCGCGCCGAGCATCCCGCTCGAGAAGCTCGTCGCGGCCGACCCAGAGGTGATCGTCCTGGGCGACGCTGCCTACGGGACGACGGCCGAGATCGTCGCCAAGCGGCCTGGCTGGGGGACGATGACCGCGGTCAAGGCGGGGGCGATCAGGCCGGCCAGCGACGTCCTCATCACGCGCCCCGGGCCGCGCCTCGGCGAGGGCCTCATGGCCCTTGCCGTAGCGATCCATCCCGAGCTCGCCGTGGCCTTCCCCAGCGCGGCCCCCGGCGTATCGCCGGCCACCTCGGCCGCGCCCTGACCGACGTGGCCACCCGCAGCGAGGTCCTTGGCGCACCGCTGGTTCGCAGCGGTTGGCTCGAGTGGGCCCGGTCCCGCCCGGGTGTGCTCTTCGCCGGGAGCATCGTCGCGCTGGTCGTCGTGTTGATCCTGGGCGTCGGCCTGGGTAGCGTGGCCGTCGCCCCGGCCGAGACGGTGGCGATCCTCGCTCAACGGGTCTTCGGGCTCGACCTCGGCGGGTCCTGGTCGACGGCGGCCGAGACGATCGTCGTCGACCTCCGTCTGCCGCGGGTCCTGTCGGCGATGATCGTCGGGCTCGGGCTCGCCGTTGCCGGCACGACATTCCAGGGGATCCTGCGCAATCCGCTGGCCGACCCGTACGTGCTCGGGACGGCATCTGGCGCCGCGCTCGGGGCGGCAATCGGGGTGCTCGTGCCCATCCGGATCGTCCTGCTCGAATTCGGGCTCGTCCAGCTCCTTGCGTTCGTCGGGGCGGTCCTGGCCGTCGCGGTCGTGTACCGCTTCAGTCGGACCGGGACGCTCGCCCCGTTGACCAGCCTGCTCCTCACGGGTTACGCCGTGGGCTCGCTGCTGGCGGCCGGCCTGGCGATGACGATGTACCTGTCCGGGACGAACCTGCGCCAGATCTTCTTCTACCTCCTCGGCGGATTCGAGGGCTCGTCCTGGCTCCAGCTCGGGCTGACCACCCCGATCATCCTTGCCGGGACCGCCGCGATCCTGCTCCGGACCCGGGTGCTCAACGGCTTCCTTCTCGGCGAGGAGACGGCCGCCCATCTCGGGGTCGACGTCCGGCGCGAGCGGGCGATCCTCCTAAGCTTGGCCAGCCTGATCACTGCCGCGGCGGTCTCCATCGCCGGCTTGATCGGGTTTGTCGGGCTGGTCGTGCCCCATGTCGTACGGCTCGTGGTCGGGCCGAACGCCAGGGTGGTCCTGCCCCTGTCTGCCTTGATCGGGGCCAGCCTGCTGGCGGGGGCCGACCTCGTCGCTCGGCTCGTCGGGGGGATCCCGGTCGGGATCGTGACCGCGGTCATCGGTGCCCCGTTCTTCCTCGTCCTGCTTCGCCAGACCCGCTCGGGATACGAGCTGTGACGCGAGATCCGGCCGCGGCCGACACTAACCCGGCCATCGTCGAGTTGCTCGGCGTCGACGCGGCGTACCGCGAGCGAACCGTCCTGCGGGGCATCGAGATCGCGCTGGCGCCCGGCGAGCGGGTGGCCGTCATCGGACCGAACGGAGCCGGCAAGTCGAGCCTGCTGCGCGTTCTGGCCGGCACGCTTCGCCCGACGGCCGGTCGAGTACGCCTAGTCGGCGACCCGATCGAGCGCCTGGACCGGATGGCGATCGCGCGGCGCCTTGCCGTCGTGCCCGAGGTCGCTGCCCTGCCGTTCGCCGCCCGGGTCGAGGAAGTCGTCGGTCTCGGACGGCTCCCTCACGAGGACCCGTTCCGCGGGCATCGGCCGGCGGACAAGGCCGCGATCGCCGCCGCGATCGACCGCGTCGGTGTCGGCGCGCTGCTCGGGCGCGACGCCCGGGAGCTGTCGCTCGGCGAGCGGCAGCTCGTCCTGCTCGCGCTCGCCGTCGCCCAGTCGGCTCCGGTGCTCGTCCTCGACGAGCCGACGGTGCATCTCGACCTCCGCCACCAGGTCGAGACGATGGAGCTCCTTGTCGACCTCAATGAGCGCGACGGGACGACGATCCTGGCTGTCCTCCACGACCTGGGCCTGGCCGGTCACTTCTTCCCGCGCCTGATCCTCCTCGATGCGGGGGAGGTCGTTGCCGACGGCCATCCCGACGACGTCCTCGCAGACGACCGGATCCGCGACGTGTTCGGGGTCGATCCGGCATTCGTGCGGCGGTCGTCCGGCTCCGCGGTCATGACGGGTGTTGCCGGAGACGGCCGGGCGCGTTGACCGCCTGTCGAGCGGCGGCTAGGCTGCGCCGGTGATGCGCGTGCGCGGACGCTGGCCCAAGGTCGTCCTGCGTCGCCCAGGGAGGATCGCTCGGGGCGGATCGCACGCGCTTGGCCTGCTCGTGGTCCTGACCCTGGTCGCCTGCAATGGGGCTTCGGACCGGAGCCTGGCGCCTGGGGGCAGCGTGCCGTCGCCGGTGGGATCCGCAAGCTCGGGTGTATCGCCGGGCGATTCACCGTCCCTCGGGCCGATCGCGTCGGCCAGCGCCGAACCCTCCGACCAGCCGAGCGGGTCGCCGGGCAGCGTCCCGACCTCGATTGCCGGTGGGACCGGGGCCTGCCTCGGCTCGACCGATACCCGCGATTTCTTCGCGTCCTTCGCCCAAGCCGTGTCGTGGCCGGTCTACTGCGCGGTGCTGCCGAAGGGCTGGTCGGTCGAGAAGGGCACCTACCGACTCAAGGACGGCGGTCGGCTGACGATCACCTACCGACGCCGCGCGGACTCGGCCCGGGTCGTCCTGGACGAGGGCACCGTGTGCCTGGACACCAACCCCTGCGTCCCCGCCGGGACCAGCATCGGCACCGCGCCGTTCGGGGACCGCCAGGCGGAGCTCCGCTCGACCGGCGCCGGGCTGGCGGCGGTGGTCGATGCGACGGAGAACCCAGCCTGGCTGCTGACGGCCAGCGGGCTCACCGAGAGGGACTTCCGGACGATCACCACCAGCCTGCACCTGCTCGACCAGTAACGCCGGCGGCTCCGGCCGGGTTCGCCGGGCGTGGCTGCCCGGGGTTGGACCGCCCGGCCGATCGGCGGCTCACGTGCCGAGAGAGGCCTCGGCCAGCGTAGCGACGGCGTCGACCGTTTGCTCCGGGTCGCCGCCTCGGCCGATCAGGACGGCAGTGGCCCCGAAACCGACGACGAGCCCTGCCGTCGCCATCGAGCGGATCGCGGTGACCGCAGTCTCGAGCGACATCCCGCCGTGCTCGGGCATGGCCACGGCCCAGTGGCCGGAGGCGTCGAGGGCATCCAGGTCGAACGCGACGTAGAAGCCGTCGACCCGGCCGGCGACCGTTCGAGCCCACGCCGCGAGCGCTGCCTGGCCTCCATCGGTGCCGAGCATGCCCGCCCCGAAGTGGGCGACACGCGAGGCGGCCAGCATCCGCGATTCGGGCTCGTCGAGGACCTGGCCGCCGAGCAGCGCGGCATCCTCCTCGCGGGCCGTGGGCGCGTCGCAGGCCGCCAGCAACCCGGCGTCCCCGCGGCCGCAGATCATCGCGAAGGGCATGCCCCAGACGTTGCCCGATGGGGTCGTGGCGGGGGTGTTGAAGTCGCCGTGGGCGTCGAACCAGGCGATCCCCAGGCGCGTCCCGGGTCGGGCTCGGCGGATGCCGGCCATCGCCCCGGCATGGCTCGTGCAGTCGCCACCGACGACCAGGAGACGTGCGTCGGCAGGTTCCCCGGGGCGGGCGCGCAGTCCGGCGGCGACGTGGTTGGCGAGGCGGGGCAGGTACGCGCCGATCCGCTCGCGGTTCTTGGCCCGGGTGTCGGGGTCGGGAGCCCAGCCGGGCTGGTTGTCGACGTCGCCCGTGTCGCGCAGGTCCGTACCGGCCAGCCCCGGTCGTGCCCGGAGCCGGGCCTCGAGCCCAAGCGCGCGCAGCTCGATCGGCGTCCGTTCCATACCGTCGAAGTGGCCGCCGAGGGCCGTCGGGGAGCCGACCATCACGATCCGTCCGGCCATCGACTGAGCATAGGCGACGATCTAGCGCCCCGGTCTCGCGTCCGGCATCATCGCCCGATGAAGATCGCGGAGTTCGAGCTGGAGCGGTACTTCGCCCGCTGGGAGTTCGCCGTCGAGCACCTCCTGTGCGCCTCCGACGTCGAGGGGTACCCGATGACCGATCTTCTGGCGCTGGCCGACGACGACACGAGGGCGCTGTGGGACGGCCTCCGGCTGGGCTACACCGAGTCGGCCGGCCACCCGCTGCTGCGCGCGGAGATCGCTGGCCTGTACGAACGGCTGAGCCCCGACGATGTGCTCGTGTTCGCAGGCGCCGAGGAGGCCATCTTCTGTCTCCTGAGCGCCATGCTCGGCCCGGGCGACCACGCGATCGTCACCTGGCCCGGCTACCAGAGCCTGTACGAGGT